>CAZYXP010000219.1:0-5560 GCA_964651325.1 uncultured Phycisphaeraceae bacterium | reverse complement strand
TAGCCGTGGCGGACTTCCAGGAACGGAGCTAAGCTTCGTTTCTGGAAGTTTTTTTGCGCTGAAACGTATCGATCGCTGCCTATTATGGTTTCCAATTGCAAGCCGCGTAGCCAACCCGCTAGGATTATCCAAACAGCGCAAGTCGTTGAGAATCGGCCTCTTTGTCGGGATCACTTCGAGTTGACGCTGGGCTCCGGCGCGTTTCCGGCGGCGTTTCCGGGGCAGTTCGTCCACGTCAATCCAATCGTCGAAGCGGGCGCGTCGTGTGGCATGCTCGACGGCGACGCGATGGTTCCATCCAGCCAATGGCAAGCGCGGGTGACCCAACCGATGCTACGCCGGGCGTTTAGCATTGCGTCGATGCAGCGGCACGAATCAGAGGTGAGGTTTTCCATCATCTATCGCGTGGTGGGGCGTGCGACGCGTTGGCTTGGTTCACTGAGGCCCGGTTCCACCGTGAGCGTGCTAGGTCCGCTTGGCAACCCATTCCCGATTGCCCCGGAAAAACAGAACGCGTGGATGGTCGCCGGCGGAGTCGGTTTGCCGCCTATGTTGTGGCTATCCGAGGCGCTAGGCGCGGCGGGAAAACAAAGCGTTGCTTTTTACGGCGCCCAAACCAAGGAACTCTTGGCCATTGAGCTGGCTTCGGACGACGCCTACTCCACCGACGCCAGTCTGGCTGTTCGACGCGATGATCGGTTTGCCCGGCAGGGAACGTCGGTGGTGCTTGCTACCGATGATGGCTCGATCGGGTTTCAAGGGTACGTCGGCGCGGCGCTCGATGCCTACTACGCCGCCCACGATGTCCGCGCGGATGATCTCGTTGTGTATACCTGCGGTCCGGAAATCATGATGCGGGCCGTGGCGACGTTCTGTCAGATTCATGGCATTGATTGCTATGTTTGCATGGAGCGGGCGATGGCATGCGGAACGGGGACGTGTCAATCTTGTGTCGTCGAAACGCACGACGCTAACGCCCCGGACGGATGGGCGTTCGCGCTCTGCTGCACGGATGGACCGGTTTTTGAGGCGCGCAACATTGCGTGGCCAGCCCGCTGATAGCGGCGAATCGCCCGCATGTAGCCTGGCCGCCCTCGGCCGGGCTCAAGCTGGCAATGGTGGAGAGGCGAAAACACACCCGGGGGCGGGTGTGCTACGTTGCGATGCCATCGCAATCGAGGGGCGGGTGTGCCACGCGCATGGGTTACTTGACGGGCGGCGGCTGCCAACATTCAACACATCGCGGCTCGTAGGCTTCGGGGCCGCCGACCATCTTCCCATCGACAATCGGTGTGAGTCGCTGTGTTCGAACGGCTGTGGCGCCACATCGAGCACACGGAACCGAACCCGTCTCGCACGCATCCGCGCACTCTTGCAACGCGAGGAAACAAGAAAACGGTCGCCCCCAACTATCATGGTCCAGCGTGGTCAGGGCCAGATCCATGCCCAAGTCCAAAAGCCGCCCAACCACGGGAAGCAGGGCCATCCCAAAGAAATGCCCTTCGTCGATGGCCACGAGACAAGTCTGCTCGCTGAGTAAGTCCGGGATGCTGTCCGCCCGATCCGCCACCCGGGCGGAAAAGGATTTTTGATCGTGGGAGACGATGCTGTCGAGCCGGTACCGCGTATCCACCGCGTGTTTTACTGCGACGACGGTGTTCGGGTCGCGCTGCTCAAGAAGGTAGATCAGCTTGGTCGTTTTTCCGCTGAACATGCACCCGTAGATGAGCGTCAGTCGGCCGCGCCGACCGGAACACGGATCCGTGGCCGCGCACAGGTTGGCCGATTCGGACGAACTCGACGCCGCGGGTGGCCGTCGCGCGTCGTCGTTTGTTGGCTGGCCAAGGGTCACTAGGATTGATCCGCAGTGGCGGAAGCTTCCCGGAGTTCGATGCCCTCGTAGAGCGCGCTTCCAATGCGCACCAACGTGGCTCCGAATTCAATGGCGATTTCGAAATCGTTGCTCATGCCCATGGAAAGCTCGCGGAATTGCGGACTGCAGATTCGCTCAGTGGTAATCTCGTCGAAGAGGTCTTTGGCTCGAGCAAACGCATGGCGAATCACATCGACGTCGTCGGTCAGGGGCGCCATCCCCATGAGGCCTCGGACGGTGAGATGGTCGAGCGTCTCGATTTGTTCGAGCAGATGCGTCGCGGCCGCCATGGCCACGCCGGATTTTTGTGGCTCGTCGCCAATGTTGACCTGAAGCAAGACCGGCGTGACGCGATCCAGTTTGGCCGATTGACTGTCGATTTCCTCGGCAAGACGCAGGCTGTCCAGCGAATGAATGAGGCTCACCCATGGCAGCAGCGCCGGGACTTTGTTGCGTTGTAGGTGGCCGACCATGTGCCAGTTGGGCCTCGGTCGGGCTCCGGCCGCGAGGTCGCGTGCCCGCCGGCCAAGGAATTCGTTCACCATCCCGGCTCGCTTGGTCAGCTCTCCCACACGGTTTTCACCCAAGTTGCCCGCGCCGAGATCGACCATGGCGCGGATGATGTCGAGGCTCACGGATTTGGTCACCGCCACCAAAGTCACGCTCTTCGGATCGCGGTTGCATTGTTGGCAGGCCTGTGCCATCCGATGCTCGACGTGTTTGATGTTTTCCTGCAGCTTTCTTTTCATGAGCTAAGCGTCCTCGCCCTCCGTGGCAAGCGCGCTCTCCGGAACGGTTCGCGCGCGTTTTGGCAACGGACACCATGGTAGTGTACAATGGCCCGGCATCAATGAGGAATCTCGCCGACTGTGAAATGTGGCCTGTAGCCCGGCCGCCCTCGGCTGGAGTTTGGAAAAGGCCCGATCGAAGGGCTGGGCCCGAGGCGAACCGCGCGAGCAACCGAACCTATGGCGACTTTTGACGACATCACACTTGATCCGCCCAGCGAGGGCACGATGGTCGATCCGCAATCGTGGTTCGATACGCCGGGAGATTTCGAGCTCGAGATCGGCTGCGGCAAGGGCGGATTCCTACTCAGCCGTTCTCGGGATAAGCCCGACGGGCGTTTTCTCGGCATTGAATGGGCCAACAAGTACTATAAGTACGCCGCCGACCGGATGGCCCGCTGGTCTATGACCAACGTGCGGCTCATGCGGACCGACGCCAAGCTGTTCGTCATGGGGCACCTTCCGCCATCGTGCATGACCGTGCTCCACCTGTACCATCCGGATCCTTGGCCCAAGAAACGCCATACCAAACGGCGCCTGATTCGGCCGGATTTCATTGAAGCGGCCACGCGATCGCTGGTGCCCGGCGGTCGGTGGATGCTTCAATCCGACCATCTTGAGTATTTCGAGGAAGGCGTTGCGTTCATCGATCAACATCCTGAGCTGTCGAGAATCCCATGGGATCAGGCCGACGCCGCCCCTGGGGCGGACTGGGAGGGCACGAATTTCGAAGTCAAGTACACCCGCGAGGGCCGGCCCATCTACCGGCAGGCGTTTCGCAAGAATGGTGAAGGGCTTCCCTAGCGACTGCGCCATGTCCGGATCGATGCTATGAGCAAACTGCAGCGCGGTTGTGCGTGGATTCATCGGCGATGGTTTCCGATCGTCCCGATAGCCTTCGGTATGGCGCTTGCGGCGTCGTCGCTTGTTTCGGGGATTCAGGCGGACGACCTGTACATTCGCTCCGTCGTGGTGGGATCCGATCTTCTCGGCGACGACGCACCAAGTCCATGGCAACCCTACACCTATCTCGATGGTGATCCGGAGCGCACGCTCCGCCTCGTTGACAGAGGATGGATGCCCTGGTGGGCCGACCCCCAATGCAAGGCGGCGCTTTCCCGGCCGCTTACGGCATTGACGTTCATGCTCGATTTTCGTGCCTGGCCGGATCGCCCGGTGCTTATGCACCTGCAAAGCCTGGTCTGGTACGGACTGCTGATTGGCGCCGTTGCGGTGTTTTATCGCCGCATGATAGGGCAGACGATGCCCGCGTGGGTCGTGGCGCTAGCCACGATGTTGTTTGCGGTGGACGAGGCCCACGCGATACCCGCGGGTTGGCTGGCCAACCGCAATGCGCTCATTGCCGGGCTGTTCGGCGTGTGTACGTTGATCGCGCACGATCGCTGGCGGCGCGACGGATGGCAGGCCGGGATGTGGCTGGCGCCGTTGGCCTTCCTGGCCGCGCTGTTGGCCAAGGAAGAGGCCGTATCGACCGGCGGGTATCTGCTGGCCTACGCGCTATTCCTGGACCGGGGTCGATGGGCGAAACGCCTATTGGGACTTGCGCCTTGCCTTTTGGTCGGGATGTTTTGGTATGCGTGGTACAAGTGGGCCGGCTTTGGCGTTTTCGCGTCAGAGGTCTACGTCGATCCTGGTCACGATCCGATCCGATTTGCCGGTCAAGTCGCGCGCAACGCGCCGGTCTTGCTTCTGGGGCAGTGGCTTGGTCCTCCATCGGATGTCAGCCTGTTCTTGTCCCCGGCGCTGGTGCGGCTGCATTGGCTTTGGGCGGCCGGCGTGCTATCGGTCGTGGGGTTCGTGATTCGCCCCTTGCTCTGTCGCGACGCCGTTGCGCGATTCTGGTGCGTGGGCATGCTGGCCTCGGTCATTCCGGTGTGCGCGATCTTCACCAACGATCGGCTGCTGATGTTCGTCGGGTTGGGGGCTATGGGTCTGATGGCGCAATGGCTTGGGGGTATGCGCCTCGGGGCGGATTGGATGCCGTCCACCCGTGGGTGGCGGCGCGTCGCCCGCGTGTGTGACGTGTCGTTCGTGGGGATTCACCTGGTTTTGGCTCCGCTCGCGTTTCCCGGGCTGGCCGTCTCGATGATGCTGGTGGGCAAGTCTATGGCCGCCGTCTACGACACGCTGCCCGAGGATCCACGAGTGGCGGGCCAAACGATCGTGTTCGCCAATACCCTTGGCGGCTTGGCCGACATGCTGTGGATACAGACACGCCATGCCGACGGTCGACCCATTCCGCAAAGAACGCTCAACCTGAGCCCCTCGTGTCGTGCCGTGTCGATTGCACGGATAGACGCCCGAACGATCGTCGTACGGCCGGTCGGTGGGTACCTTCAACCCCGCGGCTACGTTGCCGACGGCGAAGTCGCGACGCCTGCATCGCTGGTGTATCACACGCAACTCATGGACATGCTGGTCCGCACGCACGTGCGGCCGATGCAACTCGGCCAGATGATCGAGCTATCCGTCGCAACGATCGAAATCACTGAGCTAACCGAAGACGGCCGACCTGCGGAGGCGACGTTTCGCTTTCATGTGCCGCTCGAAGATCGCTCGTTGCGATGGCTCTACTTGGACGACTACCGCTACCATCGGTTTTCGCTGCCCGCCATCGGGAAAACGGTGCAGGTGGCATCCCCACTGACCTGATGCCCCACGACCGGGTGGCCCGCCTCCTTTTTGGGGGCGGGGGAGCCGCTGAGGGGGGCCAGCCAACGCCTACTCTCTCCCGAAATGCAACTTAGCCCTGGCGTTCGTGCCTGATGGCCTTCATGTCCGATTCGCAGCGAGATCATCGGCTACCGCTAGGTCCCCAATGGGCATGGGGTACCCACCCACCGGTTGAGGTCTGTTTTCCCAAGTCGCGGGCGAGTGC
>CAZYXP010000218.1:0-5587 GCA_964651325.1 uncultured Phycisphaeraceae bacterium | reverse complement strand
TGGGCGATACAGGGCTCGAACCTGTGACCTTACGGATGTGACCCGTACGCTCTAGCCAACTGAGCTAATCGCCCGCCTTGCCGCACTACCTATACCCCAACCGACTGTCGGTCGCAACATTCTGCGGCGCGTTGCGAGCGGTTGACCAGAGATTGAGCCAGTAATGGGGCATTTGGGTCTGAATAGTCGATCCCGTGGGGGGCGTTCCGCGGCGGCTTTGGGGCGAATTCCTCGGTGGCGAACGCCCGTTAGACATGGGGCGGGCGATGAACTCGCGGAATCGGCTCAGCGGGTCCGAGGGCAGGCGGCCTCGGTTCTGATTTGACCGTGAACACTGGCACGAGAAGGCCGGAGGGGCCCACCCTGCCCTTGGCGTGCCTCAATCCCCGGTCACGCCCCCCACTCTCGAACGCTTGCAGGATCGGCCTTGCCAAGTGCGGTGCAACGGGTGTATCATGCCCCGAAACTGGAGTTGTGTGCACGGAGGCGCAGGCAATGCAAAAGTCCAAACGCGGTGAAGCCCTTTTTGACAAGCTGAGCCGTGAAGGAGGCGAGATTTCCGATTTTCTCCGTCAGGGCAGCCGCTGGTCGCGGCGCAGGGCGGATCATGAGCAAGACCCCCGTCCTTGCGAATCGGGGCTTCGCCTTGTCGCTTCGCGTGACCGTTTTGAGGACGGCGAAACGTGGATATGCCTGGAAGGTCAGTGCCTACGGGTGCGGTTGGCCGCACGGGGAGGCGCGATTCTTCTGTTCTTGGGCGTTGTCTTGCTGGCGAGCTGCTTTGTCGTAGGGCGTTCCTCAGGACGACAAGCGGGCTTGCGTATTGGTTTTGAGCAAGGGCAAGCTTCCGTGGAGGCCGCGCCGCCAAGCGAAATAGAGCTGGCTCGCGCCATGCCGGCGGTGTCCGGTTTGGTGGAAGACTTGCTTCCTGGCGCTCCAGCCCACAGCCAGCCGGCGGTGATTTCCGCCCCCTCGGCATCTGGACCGCGGGGAGTCGGCCAGCAGTGGATTCGCGGTCATACCTATGTCGTGGCTCAGGAGTTTCGAGCGGGGCATAAGGTTGATGCTCAGGCAGCGCAGGATTATTTGGCCGTAAAGGGGATACCGACGGCGGTTGTCCGGTTTCCCAGCGGGAGCCTTCAGTTGATTACGACGCAGGGGTTTGATCGCGGCAAGGCTTCGCAAAGGAAGCTGGCGGACAAACTTCTTGCGAAGGTGCATGGTGTTGGAAAGAAGTATTATGCTTCCGGCGGACGTTATAGACTACAGGGATACTTTCGGAAGTTGACAGCACAGAGCTGGTGAGCAGGAGTTTTTGATCATGTCGATGGATAAGTCACTTAAGTCCAAGAGCAGTCTAGCGAGGCATCGCAATGTGCTGACGCGCGCCGAGCGGATCACCGCCCTCAAGGAGTCGGAGAAATGGGCCGAGGACTCCACGGCCCTGGGTCTTCCGAAGGTTGGCCACCGCAAGGTATCAGTGGGCAAGAAGACCAAGAAGAAGGAAGAGGAGTCGGGCGAGTCCGAGGAAAAGAGCGATTCATAATCCCCTTCGGGCCTGTTCCGCGTTCGCTTCGGGGTTCAGGGCCTCCTAGGAAGCGCTTGCCTCGGGGGCAGGGCCAGTTCTTCTTGCCATTCCATATGCTGTCCGGTGCGAGAAGCCGGACGGCTGGTTTCCCAGTTCCCATGTCGTGTGTTTCCGCTTGACCTTTGCTCTGGTTTCGGTGCGTGTAGGGGGCCGGTCTCGATGGACTTCAAGAAGTTTATCGCAAGTCGCATTGACGGAATCGGATCATCGGGAATCCGGCGCGTCTTCGAGCTAGGCGCCAGCCTCAAAGACCCGATCAATCTTTCGATCGGCCAGCCGGACTTTGCCGTGCCTGACGATGTGAAGGCCGCCATGACCTCGGCCATCGCCGACGACAGGAATGGATACACGCTAACGCGCGGGATTCCGGAGTTGCGCGATCGGATCGCGACGCAATTGCGAGATGAATTCCAATGGGAGCCCGATCTTTTTGTGACGTCGGGGCTCTCGGGCGGGCTTTATCTCGCCTTGCTCGCGTGCATCGATCCGGGCGATGAAGTACTCATCGCGGACCCGTATTTTGTCTCGTATACCCATCTTGTCTCGCTGGTGCATGGGCAACCCGTACTCGTAGACCATTATGAGGATTTTCGGCTCAGGCCGGACCGGTTCGAACAGGCCATTACCCCGCGTACGAAGATGATGCTCGTTTGCTCTCCGGGCAATCCGACTGGAGTGGTGTACAGCGCTGAGGATATGCGCGCGTTGTGCGAGGTGGCGCGAAAACACGATTTGCTCATCGTCAGCGACGAAATCTACGGCACGCTGAGCTATGACGGCCCCAATCCCAGCCCGGTCGCCTTCGCTCCGGAGCGGACCGTCTTGCTTCGCGGATTCGGAAAATCCCACGCCATGACGGGACTTCGAATGGGGTATGCTGCCGGGCCCGCGGAGATCATCGGGCAAATGGCCAAGCTGCAGCAATACACGTTTGTCTGCGCCCCGCATCCTGCCCAGTTTGGCGCGTTGGCGGCGATGGACACCGATATGTCGGATCAGATTGCGAGGTACAAACGAAAACGCGACCTGATCTGCGACGAACTTTGTGATGTCTTTGAGATTTCCAGGCCGTCTGGGGGCTTTTATGTATTCCCCAAGGTTCCCGATGGCTACGCCAACGCGACAGCGTTCACGGACGCAGCCGTGAAGCGGAACATGCTGCTGATCCCCGGAGAGGTCTTCAGCGGCCGTGACACCCACTTCCGCATCAGCTACGCCGTTCCGGATGAAACGATAAAACGGGGATGTGCAATTCTCCGCGAGATGGCGCTAGCCCGGCCCTGATCGTTTTCCGGGCCGAATAGGAATGAACGCATCCTTCGGCCAGCATTCGTTCGCACCGTCTCCTTCGCAGACTGGTCTTCAATCGAGCAGCGGTCCATCGGGAATAGGAACGTAGCGGCATGGAAAGATGATTTGATTCCGCGAGGCAAGAATCATATCGTCACGATCGGAAACAAGCCGGACCGGGGCCTGTTCCAAAGCGCGCACCCCCACCGTTCGAGCGCCGTGCAACGCGCTAGCCTCGCGTCGTCCTATCCGCACGCTTCCTTAGGCTGTGCCACCGCTGAAGATGCTAAAGATGAGTTGGATTAACAGCGGGAGGAATCCGCTCAATAGCGATGCAAAGATCGAGGTAAACATATTGCGATCTCTCCTAATCGGTCCGGCGACTCCGCCGGGAACCTGGACGGCAAAACAAGACAACACGGCGGGCGCGCTACAAATCAGACGCGCCTTTCAGCAAAGATTATCGGTCAATGCTTGCTCAGGGGAATAGGCGCCGCGGAAAACCAGGATTTATTTCGCGCAAAAAAATACCCGCCGAAGCGGGTATTTTAAAAAATGCGGCGATCACCTACTCTCGCCTTGCGACTACCATCGGCCGTACAGTCTTAACTGCCGTGTTCGGAATGGGAACGGGTGTTGCCCTGCACGTAATGTCACCGTGGCGGTATGTTAGCGGGGTCTGGCAGACCGTCAAGCCCAACGCTGGAAAATTTCACAAAAAAGAGCCCATGCGGTAAGGACCGTGCCGTCGACCGTTTTCGAGGTCCGGGTGCCGCGCCCGAGAGCTCCATTCTTCATTCAGCGGTTGCATGGCGATCGCCGGGAGGCCGCGCGGCTGAACCCCGCGGCTTAAGCGCCAGGCTTTAGGAGCCGCTACACAAAAAGAGACACGGCTCAGGGGGCGACGAGCTGGAATTCGACCGGTTTGGGCTCTCGGGCGAGGGTGACGCCGGGCGGTAGGAAGAATTCCGGCGTGACGAGTTTGATGGCCTCGAGGGTACGCAGGTCGTCTTCTTTCAGGCGGATGATGCCGAACGCCCGACTGTCCCCCCGGAGCAGCTTGGCAATCGCATCGGGGGGTCCGCTCACGCTGATCGTCTCGGAGACCAGTTCCAACGGTCCGCCGTCCCTTGCTACGGGGCTAAGTGGCTTGTTGAAGTTGGCGAAGCTGACGGCCAATAGGATGGGAACGGTCGCGATTTCGGCGGTTTTCTGCTGGACCCGGAGGGTGGCCGTAATGGTGAGCTGGTTGGGGCGAAGAGATGCGTCGGTGCCGAAGGGTCGCTCTGAAAGATTGATCGTTGTTTGGATGCTTTCTCCGGCAGGTTTCTCGCGGAAATAGCGGTCAATATCCGTCGAAACGTCAACGACTAGCGATTGGCCGTCGGCGGTTTTCTTGCTCAGAACGCTGTCGCGCACGCGCAGCTCAACGGTCGTGTGCGACAGGCGTGGAGCCACTTCATAATCAAGAGTGAGATGGCGGGCTGTGATTTCCAGCGACCGGGTCACGATGTGGTCAATGTTGGCGGGCATGCTTGTGGGTCTGAGGTTTTCGACTGAAAGCTTTCGAAATTCGTGCAGCCGCTCTCCGATGGCCCGTTTGAGCGTATCAGGGTCGATGGGAAAGTTGATTGACCCCGTCGGCGAATCGGGCACTTGAATCCTGGCACTCAACGGCGTCTGGCCCAAGACGGCTTCAATCGCCTCTCTCGGGCCGGAGACGTCGATTTGGCAGGAGGATGGCGGATCGGACGCCTCAACTATCATGTTCGGGCTTGCCGAGACCAAGTCGAGCGCGACAGTGAGTGTGGCGGTTTCCCGGATCAATGCGTCTGCGCTGGTCCAAATCAGGACCGTCAGAATGGCAGTCATGCTAAGCAGTTTGGCTTGTTCCATTGGTGGCGGTCTCGTCTTGCGGGGCGGATTGGTTCGGTTCTGTCGGTTTGGTTCCTGGAATGACGTGAATGCGGCTGGCCAAGAGCTCCTCGGTTAGCCGCTTGCGCAACCGCTGGGGGCTGATGGATCGATCAAAGACGCCGCGAACGGCGAGCGAAATCGATCCGGTTTCCTCACTGACAATGATGACAATCGCGTCGGCTTCGTAGCTCATGCCAATGCCGGCCCGATGGCGGCTGCCGAGCGCGCGATCGACTTCGCCGGATTCCACCAGCGGAAACTGGCAGCCGGCCGCGAGGATTCTTTCTTGCCGGACGATCACGCCCAGGTCGTGGAGCGGTGTGCCCGGATGAAACAGGGTTTCGAGCAGTTCACAAGACACCTCTGCGTCGATCTGGATGCCCGTGTTCGTGACTGCGCCGATTTCCGTGGAGCGTTCGATGGCAATAAGGGCGCCGATTTTACGCCGTGCCAATCGCTCAACCGCTTGGACGATCGGGTCGATCGCGACCGCGCGTGGTTTCGTAAACCGTTGGAGCCAGCCTCCTTCGCCCAGGCGCATCAAAATGCGCCTGAGTTCGGTCTGGAAGGCGACCAGCGAGACGAGAAAAACGCCGAGGAGAAAATAGGGATAGAGGGCGTTGATGCGTTCTAGGCCGAAGCGTTCTGCAATGAGCCAAACCAGCGCAAAGCTAGCTACGAGAATCGTAAGGACCGCCCGGATGAGCCTGGCCCCACGCGTGCCTTGCAGGAATCGTAGCACGGTGTAGACGACCGCGCCGATGAGCAGAAGCTCCACCGCGGCCACCGCGG
>CAZYXP010000217.1:0-5605 GCA_964651325.1 uncultured Phycisphaeraceae bacterium | reverse complement strand
GGGTCGACCCCGCTGGTGGCCTAAACGCAACGAGAAGCCTGAGTTTGGAGCCTATGCCCGGTCTGTCTGATCACCCACCAGACGGTTCGACCATCGCAACAAACGGTCAGAGAATCGCGGGCTATGATGCGTGCAGCTTCCGGACCTGGGGCGTAAATGCGTGTCCCCCAATAATCGCTCCGTCTGCCGTCGGGTCAACGGGCATCGTTACAATGAATACCGTGCCATCGCCTGGCGTGCTATGGACATCGATCTTTCCGCCATGAGCTACTGCTATCGCGCGGCAGATCGCGAGGCCCAAGCCGGCGCCGCCACTCTTCGACGAACGGGCTTGATCGGCTCGGTAGAAACGATCGAACACATACGGAAGGTGCTCGGCGGCGATACCTTGACCCGTGTCCGCGATCGTTATCGTCGCGACACCATCTCCATTTGTGAGTGATATGTGTATTTGATCTCCCGGCTTCGTAAACTTGACAGCGTTATCGATGAGGTTGCCGACAAGTTGTCGCAAACGGGCGTCGTCCGCGACGATTGAAATGGCCACACATCTACCGAAAATCAGATCGACACCGCGCTCCTGCGCCAGCGGTGCGTACAGATCGACGACTTTGGCGACTGCCTCGTCGAGCCGAAACGCCTGCCGATCAGCAAGCCCATATCCCGCATCCGCGCGTGCCAGGAATAGCAGATCCTCGGCAATGCGTGACAATCGCTCGTATTGTTCGATGCCTTCCTCCAGCACTTTGCGCAGTGCCGCTGCGGAATGCGGTCGGCTCAGTGCAACCTCCGCGCTTCCCCGCAACGCGGTCAGCGGAGTGCGCAGCTCATGGGATGCGTCAGCCGTGAATTGTTGCATCCGTCGGACGTGGCGCTCGATCCGATCCAGCATCTTATTGAGCGTGATCGCAAGGCGATCGAGTTCGTCACCCGTTCCGGCAAGCGGAATTCGCTCCTCCAGGTGGTCGGCGCCGATGCGTTCCGCGGCATCGGTTAAGGACTGGACTGGTTGCAGACTTCGATGGGCCATCAATCGACCGGCAAGCGCGGCGAGAATGGCCGCAAGCCCCAACGCAATGATACTCATACGGCGATAGAACGCGAGAGACATGGTCATGCGATCGAGCACATAGCTCGCTTGGGCCGTAGCGCTGGATCCGTCAGGCAGGACGACGCGTATGCTGCACGTTCTCACCGGATAAGGCTGCTGGGATGCGTGGACGGTATCGAAACGAAAGTGCGGTGGCTTTCGAATCCAGTCAGTGGGTGCAGCCCAAAGTGGGGCGATCGCATCATTTGATTCGCTGGAAGCAGCCAGCCTTCCGTTTTCCTCGAATAGCCGGAAGGCCAAATCATGACGTTTCCTGGCACCCAATTCCCGTCGAATGGTACGCTCCAACTTCGCATAGTTGTCAGGATGTTCCTGAAGTGTAACCATAAACTCATGTACTTCACCCTGCAATAAAGTGTCGATCACGGCACGCAGCGAAAGAAAAAGTCCTGCGTAGAGGACGAGGCCCCACAGCGCGCACACCGCGAGTGTAAGACACGCCCCCCAAACGGTAAGGCGGGCACCAATCGTCTTGAATAGGCGCCTAGGCATCGTCGCACCGGAGGACATAGCCCACGCCACGAATCGTGTGGATCAGCGGACGATCAAAGCGGTGGTCCACTTTCTTGCGCAAACGATTGACGTGAACGTCGATGACGTTGGTCATCGGATCCTGGTTCATGTCCCAGACATGTTCTAGGATCATCGTTCTCGACAATACTTGGCCGGCGTGGCGTGCAAAATACTCAAGGAGTGCGTACTCGGTGGGCGACAAATCGATTCTGCGGCCGCCACGATGTACGTTTCTTGCCAGGACATCCACCTTGAGATCGGCAACAGTGATCGGGTTCGTGTGCAGATCGTGACCACGACGCAGCAGCGCGCGAATGCGCGCCAGTAACTCCGAAAAACTAAACGGTTTGGCAAGATAGTCGTCAGCACCAAGATCCAAGCCCTTTATTCGATCGCCTAACGCGTCCCGAGCGGTCAGGCAGATCACCGGCGTACGGATTTCACTCGATCGAACTTCGCGCAGGATGGAGAACCCGTCCATACCGGGCAGCATCAGGTCGAGCACGATGGCGTCGTACGCTTCGGTGACGGCCTTGTGGAGGCCGTCAATCCCGTTGTTCGCCACATCCACGGCGTACGCAGCTTCACGAAGACCTTTTTCCAGGAAACCTGCAGCACCGGGGTCGTCTTCGATAACCAGTACACGCATACTGTCGCCTTTCCGCGCGGCCCGCTCCGGTCGACGACCGCAGCGTTGGTCCGCGGAGAGTGTAGCGGTATCCGATGCACGCTGCAATTGTCAATGTACGCATGTATGCGGTACCGAACCCGCCGATGCGCGCGGTGCAGCCGCGGCGCGAACATGACAGGATTGTCATGTTGTCGTAATGGTCGCGTTACATCCAACGTGTATGCTCCCAGCGAAGTAGTTAGCCGGTTGGCTCGCTCAGCGGTCTGAGCGATTAGCCGACACGGTGTGGTGGTGATATGATGATCCCGCGAAAAGAAAGGAATCGAACATGAGTTTTCTGTTGACGCTTCTTATTGGCTTGGCGGGGTTTTTCCTGTTCTTTGGAGGATTCGGGGCGTAGGTCGCTTTCTCGTTGCGCCGATCGCTCACGCCATGGGGAGCAACGGAAGATCAATCAAGACGGAGTGTCACGTTGCGCCAACAGAGGTATGAGATATCCACCGTCGATCGGGATTGGATCGAACAGATCGGATGGCGAACCGTGGGTGACGTCTCGTCTTGGTCTTCTGGCGGCGTTGCGGCCATGTCGCAAACGTCGGACGTGGTGGAGGTGCGTGTTGATCCGGCGTTTGGCGGCCCCACGAGTGTTTTTGTCAAACGCTACCGGTACGATCGCTTCGAGCAGAGAATCAAGCAAGCGTTCCGTGGCACGCTGTTTGGCAAGAGCCGGGCGCGCCGCGAGTTTGAATTCCTCACCGAAATGCGGCGCCGTCAGATTCCGACCGTACGACCCATTGCGTACGGCGACGACTATGGGCGTGCATTCCTGCGGGCGAGTTTCCTAATCACAGAAGGCGCTGAGGGATTTCAATCGCTGGACCTGTTCGGGCTCGACGTTGTTTGCCACGATTCCTTGAAAAGAACCCAAAGGCTGGAGCTGACCAGAGGGCTAGCCTCCACGATACGAAAGATGCACGACGCCGGCATTCGACATGGAGGTCTCTATTGGCGGAATATTCTGGTGTGCATACGTCCCAACGGTGCGTACGGGTTTCTGCTGATCGATCCCGACGCGCATGGACGGCTGAACACCTCACGAGTTCCGGATGCCGATGTCGAAGCCGATCTGTCGGAACTTGTGGCGTCGGGAATGGCTCTTGGGCAGCGTGTGGGATTGGTGGCTCTGATGACCGCCTATTTTCATGTGTCGCGTCTAAACGCACAGCAGAAGAAACTGACATCTCGGGTTATTGAACGCGCTCATGCCCTCGCGCCGGCCGAGCGCCGTCGGATGGCTGCAACCGAAGCTATCGGATGGCTACGATTGCGGACCGCCAATGCGCAACGCGGGATTCAAAGCGCTCGCACATTTGGCTCCTTGGACGCATTCTTTCATGGAGTGTCCATCAGTCCGGCCGCTTCGACGCCTGCTCCCCATGCTGGCAAGACGATCCGTTTCTCGTTTTCCGGAACGGATGGAGGAAACGGCGCGTTGGACCGCACAGTCATTTTGGATGGCGGGCGTATGACCGTGAGCGAGCCGCTCCCAACCAAGCATGATCTTGTTATTCTCACCGATCCCAAAACTTGGCTTGCCGTGATATCCGGCCATGACGACGCCTATCCCCGGCTGCGTGCGGGTCGTCTCCGCATGGAGGGCGACCCGACTGTTCTTCGCTCCCTAATGGAGTATGTCGATCAGGAGGTTTCGGCAACGCACTCGACGGAGGCAAGAGCCATGGTGGGGGTGGAAAACGAAAGTAAGTCCCGTGAAAACTCGATCGTGACAGGGGCATCGCAACAACCGGCTCGACGAGACTTTGGTCGGAAATACAAGGCTGACGACTATGCGCGATACTATGCGGCGAAACACGATTCCAGCTTGGGGCGGCGTATCTCCAGTAGCCTTGAGAGGAGAATGATACGGCGATCGCTGCTGCGAATCCGACGGCATCATGCCTTTGAAACTGTCTTGGACTGCCCATCGGGAACGGGGCGGTTTCTGCCGACACTGGCGTCGTTGAATGTGTCGGTAATCGCTATGGACACTTCCGCCGCCGTGCTTCGAGAAGGGAGGAATCGCCACGCATTGTTCAATAAGTCGCCGGTTGAACTGATCGGGTCGGCGCTCGATATCGACCTGCCTGATAAGGGCGTCGATGTCGTGCTGTGTTCCAGGCTTCTTCATCATTTCGCGGACCGCGAGGAGCGCTTGACAATCCTACGGGAGTTCGCGCGCGTGGCTCGCGTGGGCATTGTGATCTCATTCTTCGATTCGACTTCGTTTCGTGCATGGAGACGAGAACGCAAAACACGAAGAACCGGAAGGCTGGGCGGGCGTCATTCGATAACCAGGGCTGCGTGCTTGGAGGAGGCTGTCGGCGCAGGGTTGAAACCCCTTGGTATGAATGCGCTCCTACGCTTCCACACTGAAATAACGGCCGCTGCGTTCCTTTGTTGAGCTGTCCTCAGTGCTTGTGGGCTTCAAGGGCTGCTGGGAGGATCATTACAGGATTGTCATGTTGTCGTCATGGCCGAGCTTGTGTCGATGGGTATGATTCGCTGAAGCTATCCGGCGGCGCGGCTAGGTGGCATCTTTTTGTCGATCGAAAACGAAAGGCAAACGATATGCGAGGAACTCCAATGGTCAGGATGGTTGCGGTGGTAGCGCTGGCACTCGTTGTCGGTGAAGGTCGCACCTTGGCGCAGGATTGGGCGCGAAAGACGGCAGTGGTCGGATCGGATGTGGTCCGTCCTGTTTCGCTCTCGCTGGCGAGTGCCCGCAACATCGAGCTTGGATTTCGAGGCTCAAACACGCTCCTGCAGCAATCGGGAGATTCCGGCAGTCCGGATGACAACAACGACGAACACGCATCGGAACAAGACGACGTGGCAGCTCGTCAGTCGATGGACTCCTTCACGTCGTTGGAGGATGGTCAGCCGAGCGCCCCGGGGTCATTGGAGCTTCAGCTCGACTTCGGCTGGAGTACGATGTCCGGCGAATCGGACCCCTTCATCGTGGATACGCAATTCAAGTATACGCCGGATGGCAGTGAATTCCTTCGAAACATGAAGTTGTCGGTGACGGTCCCGCTCGAATTGGGCAATGCGGGGATTGACGGCAACGGCGATTTGGAGTTTGCGTGGCAGCAGCGATGGGTCACGGAACAGGGCAGCATGCCGACCCTTGCAACGATTTTTTCCATGCGCGCCCCCACCGGGTATCAATCGGCCGGTGTCGACGGCACATTCACCGGTGTCGTTGCGAAAGACTTCGGACCGGGAACGTTCTTCGTCAACGGCTGGATAAAGTCCGCCAACGGCAACAACTTCGAAGACCGCCGCGATTT
>CAZYXP010000216.1:0-5644 GCA_964651325.1 uncultured Phycisphaeraceae bacterium | reverse complement strand
GGCGTTTCAAGGTCAGACGTATTCGGGCACCGGGTGTCCAGATCCATGTGAGTAAGGCATAACCAAAGCCCGGTCTACTTGTGACCACACAAAGCCGAATGCTGACAGCGTGCTCGCATACCGCCGGTGGGCCGGCCGTTCCACCGTCGAAGAAGGGAAATGGAATGCCCCTTCGTTCGTACATGGAGCGCCGAGCGGGGATCATCAAGGGCGTCTTGATCGCCGCAATCGTCGTCTCGCTTCTTGTGCTGATTCGCACATTGCCGGCAGATCGGGCGATTGACGTGCTGAAATCGAATGTGGACGGTCTCGGTGTCTGGGGGCCGATCGCGTTCGGCGCGGCCTACGTGGTGGCAACGCTTGCATTTGTTCCGGGCTCGGCGTTGACCCTGGCGGCCGCGCCCTTGTTCGGCTTGGCCCAAGCAATGGCGACCATATCGCTTGCGTCCACTACCGCAGCGGCGCTGGCGTTCTTGATCGCTCGTTACGTGGCGCGTGACAAGGTAGCCCAGCAGGCTCAGCGGTTTCCGAGATTCAAGGCCATCGACGGCGCGATTGCCGAAGGCGGCTGGAGGATCATCGCGCTACTGCGATTGTCCCCGGCCATGCCCTTTAGCCTGGGCAACTACCTGTTCGGCCTCACCGCGATTCGGTTCTGGCCGTATGTTCTGGCGAGCTGGCTGTTTATGCTGCCCGGAACCTTTATGTACGTATACCTGGGGCACATCGGTTCCGAGGGGCTGGCTTCGGCGGCAGGTGCCGAACAGGGGAAAACCCCGGCTCAGTGGGTGCTGCTGTGCGTTGGGTTGTTGGCCACGATAGCGGTAACCGTTTACGTCGCGCGGCTGTCGCGTAAGGCTCTGGCCAAGCAAACCCAAATGGAGGAGCAAGCGGACAGCAAGCAGCAATTCAGCTAGCCTGCCGGCCGAGACGCTACCGTTATGGCCGGCCGTAGCGGATGACATCGGTTGCGATTGCAGCCAACGGAATATCACCCGCGGTTGTCCAAACGCATTCGTCGTCGATTCCGGCGGACCGGCTACACCGGCGGCAGCGACACAGTGCTTAGCGAACGAATGGGTGGGGCGAGGGCGCGGAGGGAGGCCTGCAGGTTGGCGGGCATCGGCTCGTCTAGCTTCAGCACCATGAGGGCTGTGTCGCCTCGGCGCGAGAGCGCCATGTCGGCGATGTTGATGCCCGCTTCGCCGCACATTTGCCCGACCTGTCCGATCACCCCCGGCTTGTCGTCATTGAATATGAGCGCCATGCATCGTTCCGGGACGATTTCCATTCGGTAGCCGTCGATTGACAGAATTCGCGGAAGGCGATCGGCCAGCACGGTGCCCTCGATCTCGTGCTTGGCGTCGCCGACTCCGATCGCGACCGTGATGGATTCAGGTCGATCTTCGCCGATCGAACGCACCACATGCTCGACGGCAATGCCCCGCCGGGTTGCCTGCTCCTTCGCGTTGACCAAGTTCAGCCGACCGTCCAAGTGCGGACCGACGATGCTCGCCATTGCCTGAAGCGAGAGCGTCGGCGCCAATTCACCTAGCTGCTCACCATAGACCGTGACGCTGACACGCTCGACCCCCTCGTGCGCCCAAGCGGAAAGCACAGTCCCCATCCTTGAGCAAAGATCCACGAACGCCCGCGACTTCGCCGAAAGGCTGCGCGGCAATCCCGCGACATTGACGGCCGAGCGGATCTCGCCCCGGACCACATAGGCCAACAGCGCTTCGACGGCGTCAATGGACACGCGCCGCTGGGCCTGGGCGGTCGAGGCCGCGAGGTGGGGCGTGAGGACCACATTCTTGGCCGAGAGGATCGGGCTATCGGCGGGCGGTTCGTTTTCGTAGACGTCCAGCGCTGCGCCGGCGATGCGATCCTCGTTGAGCGCTTCGGCCAGGGCGGCCTCGTCGATCAGCGCGCCGCGGGCGCAGTTGATGAGCCTCGCCCCCGACTTCATTTTGGCGAATTGATCTCGTCCGATAAGCCCGCGCGTCTCGTCCGAAAGCGCGGTGTGCAGCGTGACGCAATCCGCCTCCGCGAGCAACGCTTCGAGGCTGCCCACCAGCCGAACCGCGCCATCCAACGTTGTTTCTCCCGATACGAACGGGTCAAACGCGATGACGTTCATTTCCAACGCCAACGCCCGGGTTGCCACGGCCCGCCCGATCCGCCCGAACCCGGCGATGCCCAGGCATTTGCCCGCCACCTGTTCTCCCTGAAAACTGCTGCGCTTCCAGTCTCCCTGCCGCACATGGTGATGCGCGTCCGGGATGCGGCGGTGCAGGGCCAAGATCATGGCAATGGTGTGTTCGGCGGTGGATATCGTGTTGGCATCGGGCGTGTTGAGCACAAGCACGCCAGCCTCGGTGGCCGCTTGCAAATCCACGTTGTCCACGCCGACGCCCGCGCGGGCGATGGCAGAAAGCTTGCCGGGCCTTACCAATGTGTCCTTTGTGATCTTGACGGCCGACCTGATGAGGATGCCGTCGTAGTCGCCGATGATGTCGGCAAGTTCGTCCGGCGAAAGACCGTGGCGAACGTCGAACTCGACACCCTCCGCGCCCTTGAGCGTGTCAATTCCCGCGTCTGCGATCTTGTCTGCTACGAGTATCTTGGCCATTGACTATCCATCTAGTTGCGTTGGGGCCCTAGTTTTCTGATCCGAACCGCGCCCGCAAGGAAGCGGCTTTACCGGCGCCATCACCGCCCCTCCCTTACAGTCGGGGTTCGGATAAGAGCCTGCTGCCCGAAACACTATTCTATCGATCTACGGCCTCAGTGTAACACCACGCCGGCGTAGCCCACTGAATCCACCGGGCCCGCCCGCCCGCTTTGCATGAGCACTTCTCGGCTCGTCGTATGCGAAAGCAACGATCCCCGGGTCGCGCCGAGCATTTTCGCGGCGCCGATCGTAGCGGCCACCGCGCCGCTGCTGCATGCGTTTCTATGCGCTCCAGCCTCGGCCACCGCTCTCTCAGCATCCATCCCACACATCAAATCTATATAACGCCGATCGTTTTCTTCCTTCGCCCAAACAAACGCTTCGGCGTCGATTCCATGCGGCGTAAATCCGTACGCGGGGCCGTAGTGGGTCAGATCGGTCGTGCCCACTACGAAGGCATCGCGATCCTCGGCCACCAGCACCCGGCCGACCGCCTCGCCCGCCGACAACGCCGCCGCCCCGGGGGGAACCATGATCGGCACCACCGGCACGTCCGAAAACGCAAACGCGATCATCGGCATTTGCACTTCGATCGAATGTTCGGTCTTGTGGGCCCCCGGATCGTCCACAAGGGTATCCGAGGCCTCAAGCATCCGCGCCGCAAGTCGATCGTCAACCGATACCGAACCGATCGGCGTTTCCCACCGACCACTTCCGAAAACCGTGGCGAGCTTGGACCGGTAACGATGCACGCCGCCGAAAATCACGATCACGTCGGGCTGACGCCCGGCCGCCAGCGCACCGAACACCTCCATGGTGACCGCTCCGCTAAACATCCATCCCGCGTGGGGCACGATGCCGCCAATCATCCGCTCCACGCGCGTTGCCGTTGACGGCAACCTCGCCGAAAGAGTGTTTAGCTCCTGACGGCATAGGCTGGCTTGGTCGGGATAAAATTGACCCGCGACAGCGGGCTCGCGTACCGGCATCAGTTCCGTCTCCTATGGCTATTGCTCAACGGCCGACGACTGCGTTCTCGGTTCGCAAACGGCGCGATCCTTACGAATCGAGGCTTTGCTTTTGGCAAGGCCGCGCGGGCTAGAGTCCACGGCTCGGGTCGAGAAGCCCGATACTCGGTGACCCGGTCGCCGTCCCCACGCTCGTATTCGCGTTGGCTGCGGCCATGATTATGCCCCATCGGCTTCGGCAAACCGTACCAAGAGTTCTGGCAAGGATGCAGCAAATCGTGAGCGGGGCAGAACCTCATCAAACCCCGCTAGCTTGGCCGATTCCGCCCGCTCCGTTTCGACGTGGGGAACGAATCCAATCAACGTGGAGGATGCCGCCGCACGGCGCACCGACGCCCACGGGTCCCCGTCTTCCGAATCGACGGCCGTAAGATCGACGATCGACAGCTTCGGGTTCAACCGCCTAACGGACGCGTTGAATTCATCCGCAGAACGCACAAATTCAACGCCCGCGCCCGCCGCGCCCGCCGTCGCGGAAATCCGCGAACCGAATACGAGGTCCGCGACCCACGCCACGACGACCACCTGTTCTCTAGCGTCAGTCATCCGTTTCATCCAATCCAGGCGCTGTTTGCGGCAACGATTCGCCGGTGGACCGTCCAATCGTGCGGCCGGCAGCCCGTGCCATCCGGTCCATGATGCTCTTGTACGCGCCGGGGAGGTACGCTTCAATACCGTCCGGAGAAAAACGCTTGATGTCAGGGTGAGGACGGGGCACACTGCGTCGTGAATCGCGGGATATGCGCGCGTTGCTTACGAATGTGCTGGTGGCGGGGCGCGAACCCTCGATATGCTTGCTGATTTGTCTTAAACGCGTCAAGCCCGACAGGCGGCCTGGCTTGCCGAGCAGGGTTTTACAAAGGAACGCTGATCGTGGAATTGTGGCTGGAATACGTCTTGCTGGGTGGTTTGGCCCTTTGGTGTTTCGTGGGCGTACTGGCGACGGTGGTTCGCATGCCCGGAACGTGGGCCATCATCGCGGGGGCGGTCTTGCATGGTTGGTGGACGCAGTGGTCCTCAATAGGAGGGACTACGCTAGGCCTGCTGATCGCGGCAGCGGTAGTGGCCGAAATCATCGAATTCCTGGCGTCCAGCATTGTGGCCAAGGGAGCGGGGGCGAGCCGGCGCGCGGCCGTTGGGGGTTTTCTGGGCGCGTTTTTAGGGATGTTCATGCTCTCGTTTCTGGTTCCCATCCCGCTGGTGGGAACGGTGATCGGGGCGATTGTGGGTTGCTTTTTAGGCGCGCTGATCGGCGAACTGTCCGCGCAATCCAAGCTGGAAAAGGTGGCTCGGGTCGGCGCGTTTTCCGCGATCGGGCTCGTGATTGGGATGGTGACCAAGATGGCCATTTCCGCAGCGATGGCCGGGGTGGTCTTGTTTGCCGCATTCACTGCGCCCCCGAAACCCGGACTAGCTCCTCCCGTTGCTCCGCCTATCGCCGCGCAACCGGTTCCGTGAATCTCTGTTCCGCATATCGCATATCTCCCCGAGCGGCGGGCTGAAGCCCGCGGCTCGGGTGGGGAGCATGGGGTGCATGACAGTTTAGGAGTACAGCGCAAGGTCGTTCGGAGCGCAGGCTTCCAGCCTGCACGACCCGCGATTATGATGCAGGCAAGATGCCTGCGCTCCGGGTTTGCGACGACTTTGCGCTGTACTGTTTGCGCTGGACTGTTAGGCGGGGGCCTCGTGGGTCATACCGTGTAGTGTGATTGCGAGGTGTTTTCGGGGGCTTTGCTCTGCAGGCCGCTTTAGCGGTCTTTCCCGAAGGGCTGTTAGCCCAGGCGTTTTACGCCCGGGAAGCGGCTTCCTCCCACTGGTCGCCAGCCCGTTTCAACGGGCTTTCTTGGCTTCGGGTAAGCCCGTTGAAACGGGCTGGTACGGACTTAAAACCGATGATCTCTGACCGGCCCTAAAGGACCGGCCTAGTAGCCCGCTTCGCGGG
>CAZYXP010000215.1:0-5752 GCA_964651325.1 uncultured Phycisphaeraceae bacterium | reverse complement strand
AGCCATTGGTCCGGCTCGGGGAGTGATTCGACGAATTCGTGGAGCGATAAGACGAACTTTCGAAGCGTGAAATCGCTGCCCTGGCCGTATTCGTCCACAAAGCGCGTCATGGCCGCGCCGGGCGACGAGTCCGCTGCTTCAAGCGGCGGGTCGAGGGAGCCGAGCGGCGGAGCGTCTGGGTTTTCGGACTGGGTGTAGAGGTCCGCAAACAGCTCTTCCAATACCTCGTTCTTGAGCAGATCGGCTTCGGCCGTGTCTAGCATCATCGCCGACGGATCGAGATCAACCTCGTTGAACCACCGGCGAATCATCCACAGACAGAAGGAATGAATCGTCGAAATGGTTGCGGTGCCGATCAGCGCCACTTGCTTCGCGAGATGCTCGCTGTGGGGATTGCTGGTCAGGCGTTTGCGGAGCGCGGACACGATGCGCGTGCGCATCTCGGCGGCGGTGGCTTCGGTAAAGGTGAGCACGACGAGCTGATCGACATCGCAGCGGTAGGCCTTGGGGGCATCGCATACAAGGTAGGCGCAGCGCTCGGCCAGGACGGCCGTTTTTCCGGACCCGGCGGCGGCGCTGACGATCAAGCTCTCGCCCGTCGTCGTGATGGCCTCGGTTTGCTCGGTGGTGAATGCGATCTCAGCCATAGGCCACAGATGATACCCGTTTGTTCCCATAATCACGAGTGGTACGGGTCGGCTCGCAGGGGGCGGGTCACGGAGCCTTGTAGCGGCAAGATGCGTGCCGCTCAGAAAACTGGCGGCCCGCAGGGGCATGGGGCTGTTTTGAGGCCGGAATTCCAAGGGCGAACGTATCGTACATTGAGTTTAAGAGTGAATGAGACACGTGGTGATGCGGAAGCTGGCCGGAGCGAGGCAGCAGCTTTGTCCGTCAATGGGTTTGTCCGTCCCTGGGGTTGGCGGATCCGTTGCAACTGAAGCCATGAGCGATATTCCGTCGTCGTTTCGAGGGCGCGGCAGGAATGACAGCAGTCCTCGGATGGGATCGAAGCCTTGCCTAGGGATCAATTCAAGTACTCACGGTGCGTCTGGGTGTTCGGGTTTGGCATCGGCATTGCACTTGGCGGTTGTGGCGACGGATCGTTATTGTTCGATGGGGATCCGTCGCGACCGACGCTCAATCTCTCCACGATCGGTATTGGGGACGACACGACTCACTTCGAGGGGTTGCGCAACAACGTGCTCCAAGAAGCTGAATTCGTGGAGATCACGGGAGCGCCGCGCGTGATTCGCGGAACCATCGACGGAAGCGACGACGTTGATGTCTACGACCTTGGATTCATGGGCAGGGGGACGCGGATCGTCGTTGATCTGACGACGGATGGTACCCTGGACGGCGCACTGGCCATCTTCGATGAGAACGGCGCCAGCTTGCTGGTCAACGATCACCGAAACGCTTACCTCGGGCAGAAGGCGCCCTTTATCGACATTGTGACTCGTAGGGATACGGCGAGCTGCTATCTTGCGGTAGCGGCCACACCTCGGTTCCGCGCCAACGGGGCGTACGCCTTGGAAGCGCGCAAGATCGAACCTTCACCGATTCCCGCGAGCAGGCCCGAAGAGGTGCTCTTGGTCTTCAGCGGTGGAACGAATGTGCGCATCGGCGGCCGATCGCCCGTCAATGTACCCCCATTTGATGCTAGCGACATCGATGCCCGGTACGCCCGCGGGACATCCGCGATCATGGCCCGCGTCGTCGAGCGTGTCCGAGCGGATTACGCCGAGCACGGAGTGACGATTCTGTCCACCAGCGAAGGCGACACCTTCGACGGATTCATGACGCAATTGTACTTCGGAACGTTTGACCCGGGACTGCTGGGGGTGGCCGAGGGGGTCGATGAATTCAACGGCACAACTGGCCAGAAGGCGATTGTCTTCACGGACACCTTTGCGGCGTTTTCGCCCTTGGATCCTACGACAGAGGAGATTGGCGCGGCGCTCGCCAACGTGGCCAGTCATGAAATTGGCCATCTCTTGGGGCTTGTGCATACCAAGGATTCCAGGGGGATCATGGATGTGACGGCGAGCCTGAATGAGCTCATGATCGATCAGGGCTTTCGCATGTCGCCGCTGTACAGCGAAGTCTTTCCCGTTGGCCACCAAAACGGCGGTCAGGCGCTGTTGGATGCGGTCGGCGGGACGTTTGACTTGACGCCGTTCAAAGGTGTCGGATTGCCCGAGGCACGGGGCAAGTTCATCGGCGGATCGGGTGGTCCCTCGGCTCGTGAACAGTTTCTCCTGAGCACGTGCGGGTTGCATGGGCCCTAGGGGGGGCTCACTCGCGAGTGGGTAGTTCGGTCAAGCCGCGGGCTTCTGCCCGCGCGGCGTCCCGGTTTCCGATAGCGCTAAGCCGCCTTGAGACTGTGCTGATACTTGAGACTGTGCTGATAGAAGCCCGCGGCGCGGGTGGGGCGAGAGCGCCCGGGCGAGGGAGCGCCCGGCCGAAGGCGGCTAGGCTACGTGGAGCGCCCGGCCGAGGGAGGCCAGGCTACATCATGGCTGGGCGACAATGGCAATCAAAACCTTGGACGGAAATGGCCGGCTTGCCGTTGATTGGACGCTTGCTGTTGCCTTACGATGTACCACAATGCGGTGGAGCAGTGGCAACCTGCGGACCTGCGTCGATTTTGGTTCAATACAGGCCTACAGTGCGAGCGTGAATCATGAGTTTCCCGAAATGGTGGATCGTGCGGCGTCCGGGTGTTGCGTCCTTGGTTTGGATCCTGGGGTTGTTGGGTCTTGGCGGATGCGGTAGTGGCGTTGTGCCGGGCAGCACGGGCGTACCTAGCGGAGGGGGCGGTTCGCTCGTGGGGCCGATCACGGATGGAAATCGGGACGCTACGCTGACCAGCCCGAAGGGGAAGACGTCGGGCGAGCCGAACGATTCTTTCGCGGAAGCCGTCGTCGCTGTGTTCGAGGGTTCTCGCGCTCAATTGGTGGGGACCGTGTCTCAGCGGGGCGATATCGACGTGTATCTCTTGGGCGCGTTGTCGCGCGGAGACGGGATTACGGTCAACTTGGATACGGATGCGTTGGGTTCCGTGCTCGATAGCGCGGTGTCCATCCATGATGCGCGCGAACGTCTGGTCTACAACAATGACGACCGGTCGGCGGAGGATCTTGATTCGCTGGCCGAGTGGATTGTGCGAAACGATTCGAGCGCCTACTACTTGGTTGTGTCGCACTCCGCGTTCTCGGCCGGGGGGCGTTTTGCGGGGGCGTACCAAATTGATGTGACCATTGAATCGGGGCTCCCCGTCCCGGCGCCGCGTACCCAGACGCTTCTGCTCGATTTTGACGGGGGTCTTGTCGATTCCCCGACGTTGGGTCAGGTATCGATTGCGCCGTTCTCCGCGGGTCGCATTGGCGGCGTCTATTCCGGTCAAAGCGAGCTGATCAAAGAGGCCATCCGCAAGTCGGTGGAGGAGAATTTTCAGGGATTCGCCGTGGATGTGGTGACGACCGATGATGGCCCGGTTCCCAGCGGCACGGTGGTGTCGACCATTTTCCTCGGCGGGTTCGACGCCGCCACCTTTGGGATCGCGGAGAATGTGGACCTGTACAACGTGGACTTATGCGATGATGCGATCATCTACACCGAGTCTTTCTCGTTGGGCCAGTTTTCGTTTGTGCCGAGCGCCGCTGAGTTGGCCGTGGCGATTGGCAACGTGACCGCGCACGAGGCCGGCCACCTGATGGGCCTCAATCATGTGGACGACGACGCCGCCTTGATGGACGATCGATCGGCCGCGGATGCGTTGCTGTTGGATCAGGCGTTCATGGAGGCGCCGATGTCGACGGACATTATTCCAATCGGAACTCAGGACGCGGCGTTCCTGCTGACGGATATTGTGGGGTTGCGCTGATGGATGGGGCCGGCGGAATCGCCCGCAACGCACACGGGTCGAACTGAATTCTTGTGATGTCGGTATGGTCTGCCAGCTTCATGAGTGACACGTATTTAGCACCATATGGATTTCTCGTCGGCTCGCCGAGCAAATGAGAGTTGGGCTGGGAACCGTTTCGGCGTTTCCACCGCTATCGGTGCGCGACACGCTTTTTATGGGGGGGCGTTTTGTTACCAAGTTACTGCCATTGCCCGCATTGTCAGCATCCCGTCGTGGTGCGCGCGGCGGAACGCGGGGCCACGCGATTTTGTCGGCAGTGTCGGGGTCGGTTTGTGCCGCCACCTGCCGCGAGACTCGCGCACGCCGCACGGCCCGATCGTGGCACGCGACACAAGAAGAAGACGCTGCGCGAGACCGTTAAGCGGGCGCTTCAACGGCGACTCTAGAAGTTCACGCCTGCGCGACGGGATGACCACCAAGGCACAAAGACACCAAGCAGGCGTGAAGGTTGGGCGTTGTTTGGCTCCGGATTTCCAAACCCGCCTTGCGTGTACCTGCCGTGCGTGCATGAACCCCGGCAGGGCAGAGGAAACACCCGGCCATGCCATCAATCCGAACCTCGCCCGCCAGGAAACGTGCCGCGCACATCGTGCGCCAAATGATTGACCCGGCTCGCCTTCGCCCACTTCCTGGGCGAGGAGGGAATCTTATCCAACGCCTTCCACGGGTTGCGCTTCGCTCCACCCGCGGCGGCAGTCCAGCGCCTCTGCCGGGGCACGGATGTTGACCGTCCCGAGCGAAGGCACTAAGAAGAGGCGGTGATTGTGAGATTCGAGGAGCCTTGCCAAGGGAGGTGCCACGCCATGACCTATGCGGAACGATTCAATCGAGTGCTTGGCCGAGTTGGCTCGATGGGGTTGGCCTGTGCATCCTCAGCGTTCTTGCTGTTGGCGTTGTCGGGCTGTGCGGCCAAGGGGCCAGCGCAATGGACACAGTGGGGCGGGCCACATCGCAACTTCATGGTCGACAGCGTGGGGCTGGCGGATTCGTGGCCGGAAGAAGGGCCGCAGCAACTCTGGTCGCGCGAATTGGGGGACGGCTACTCGACGGTCATGGTCGATGGCGAGACGCTGTACACGATGTATCGACCGGGCGCGGAGGAGCGGGAATTCGTGATCGCGCTGAATGCCCAGACGGGGAAAACGCTTTGGGAGTTTGAACACGAATCGTTGATCATCAAACAGATGAAGCAATTCGGCCCCGGGCCCTCTTCGAGCCTACTGGTTACGAAAGATCACGTCTTTTCGATCGGGGCGAACGCCGCGTTGCATTGCTTGGACAAGGCGACCGGAACGGTTGTCTGGAAGCACGATTTGCCAGCCGAGTTCGAAGCGAAGATTCCGGGGCGCGGCTACAGCGCTAGCGCCGTGGCGTACAAGAATACGATTATCGTGCCCGTCGGCGGTAAGGACGGGCAGACACTTATCGCGTTCGATCAATCGGACGGTTCGGTGGTTTGGAAGGGGTTGGATTTCTCGCCTACGCATTCCTCCCCGGTGATCATCGAGTTTGCGGGCAAGCCGCAACTCGTGTTCGCGGCCGCCAAGGATCTGATCGGCGTCAACCCGGACAGCGGAGCATTGCTTTGGGAGGTGCCCTTGAAGAAGGAGGGGGCCTATCTGAGCTCGCCGCTTTGGACGGGAGGCAACTTTATTTTCATTTCGTCGGCCTACGGCGGTGGAAGCCATGGCGTGCGTCTTCGCGAAGAAGGGGGCAAGACGGTGGCCGAGGAGGTCTGGTACGATCGAAAAATGCGGATTCACCATCAATCCGCCGTGCGCATCGGTGATTTTGTGTACGGTTCAAGCGGGGATTTCGGGCCGG
>CAZYXP010000214.1:0-5888 GCA_964651325.1 uncultured Phycisphaeraceae bacterium | reverse complement strand
CAGTCGCCGGTTTCGTCATTCACGGAGTCTCAATTCTCCTTCAACAATGCGCACTAGGCCAAGTTCATGGTCATTAGGAACTCGGCGTTACTCCGCACTTTTTGCAGTTGTGCCCGAAGTAGCTCCATCGCCTCGACCGGGTTCATATCCGCCAGCACGCGGCGCAAACGGTAGATCAGCTCCAGTTCCTTGGGATCCAGCAGCAACTCTTCCTTGCGCGTTCCGGAGGCCGCCACGTCAATCGCGGGCCAGACGCGCCGATCGACCAGACGCCGATCCAAGTGAAGCTCACTGTTGCCGGTGCCCTTGAATTCCTCAAAAATGACTTCGTCCATCTTGGATCCGGTATCGACCAAAGCCGTACCGATGATTGTGAGTGATCCGCCCTCTTCCATGTTACGGGCGGCCCCGAAGAATCGCTTCGGCTTTTGCAATGCGTTGGCATCGACACCACCGGAAAGGATTTTTCCAGAGTGGGGCACTTCCGTGTTGTAGGCCCGCGCGAGGCGGGTGATGGAATCCAGCAAGATGACCACGTTGCGACCGAACTCGACGAGCCGCTTGGCCTTTTCCACGACCATTTCCGACACCTGCACGTGGCGAGATGCCGGCTCGTCAAAGGTGGAACTGACGACCTCGGCGGTGGTGTTCCGCTGCATCTCCGTCACTTCTTCAGGACGCTCATCGATCAGCAGAACGAAGATATAAGTGTCGGGATGGTTGTGCGCGATGCCGTTGGCCATCTTCTGAAGCAGGACTGTTTTTCCGGTTCTCGGCGGCGCGACAATCAGCATACGCTGTCCCATGCCGATCGGCGTGACCAAGTCTACGACCCGCATGTTCAACTCAGCAGGATCGGTCTCGAAAATCAGGCGATCCTCTGGATGCAGTACGGTAAGGTCTTCGAAGTTGGTCTTCTCGGTGACCGCGTTGGGATCCTCATAGTTGATCGCTTCTACGCGAAGCAGGGCGAAATATCGCTCGGACTCTTTGGGGGGGCGAATTTGCCCGGCCACGATGTGGCCGTTGCGCAAACCGAACCGCCTGATCTGAGACGGGCTGATGTAAATGTCGTCCGGGCAGGGCAGGTAGTTGTATTCCGGGCTACGCAGAAAACCGAAGCCGTCAGGCAGGATCTCAAGCACGCCTTCACCGTACATGAGCCCGTCGCGGTTGATGCGTGCCTTGAGGATTTTGAAAATCAAATCCTGCTTCTTGAGCCCGGTGACCTCATCGAGCCCTTCCGATTTGGCGAGATCGTGAAGTTCCTGGACCGTCATGCGCTGCAGTTGAGTAATGTGGATGTCGCCGCGCTTGATCTGCTCATACTTGGCATGCGTTTCCGCGTCGATGGGCGAGTCGTCGGTGTCGATTTCGATTTCCGCGGCGGGGGCTTCCTCTACCGGCGGCTTCGCAGCTTTGGTTTTCTTTGTCACGGCAGTCGAAGACTTGCCGGACGCTGCTCGCTTCTTCGTGGTGCGAGCCTTGCTGGTGGCGGCTTTCGCCATTCAATTATCCTCCTGAATTCAAGAAGTGAGTTCGATGAACGGACCAAGAGTCCATTGTGAGTCGCAGCCGCTTACCATGCGGCGAACGCAACAGGGTACAATTAGAGTTTTGCCCGGTAGAGCCTATCTTTGGAGAGCTTATGCCGATTGGTTTCCAGCGAAGTCAGCCAAGATCGCGGAGAATACTCGTTCAACCACCAGACGCAATGCCCCGGTGCCCGCATTATTGACGACTACATGATCGGCCAGTTTACGCTTCTTGTCCAGCGGATCCAGAAACTTTTCTCTTCTGATCAAGTCTGATTCCGTCCAACCCCGCGATTCACACAGCCGCTGAAGCCTGATTTCGGTGTCCGCATCGACCAGTATAACGCGATCACACAACCGATCCATCCCCGCCTCGTAGAGCTTGGGAACATCGAAAACGAACGCTCGAATACCGGGGTGCGATTCGCGATCTTTGATCCATTGTTCGCGCTGACGCTCGATACGAGGATATAGCAAGCCTTCGAGGCGGCACAATTGAGCCGCGTCTTCAAAAACGATACTGGCAACAGCCGCGCGATCCACTCGCCCGCGGGCATCCAAGATCGAGCGCCCCCACCAGTCCGTCAAGGCCGCAATGACTTCCGGATCGCCGAGCTGTTCGTGAGCGCTGGCGTCAGAGTCGAACAATGCGGCGCCCATGGATACCAAAAGACGCGAAACCGTCGATTTGCCAGCCCCGATGCTGCCGGTGACTCCAATCGTCGGTTGGATACGTTTCCCAGTGGCCGCCGGCAAGATTTACGTTCCGCTGTCGAGCCGCGTAGGCTCTTGGCTCAAAGCGCCCATCAGTTCCGTGCCGACCCAACCAGATCGTCAGACCGCTGATGCTCGAAGAAGCCTACCGATCACTTGGGCGAGAAACAAATCCTTCAAGAGATGGCAGGCCCGCGAATCCAACATAAACGCCCATGCTCGATTGCGCGCATGAATTGTACCCGATCGTGCCGGGCGTGTCAGCAGTCTATTAGAAGAAAATAATCGATCCTTCAGGTTGCGGGATGGTGCCCGCCGTGGGGCTCGGATTGCCGATTTCTTGATCAGCATGGAGCAATGGGACGCAAAACGTGCCAGCCTGGAGATTGGCGGTTCCAGCGTCCGCGGTCTGGGGCCCGTGGCTCTGATTCGGCGTGCCCACGCCGTCCGGCCAGAGAATACACCCCATCTCAGGGGGTGACCGACTCGGCAAAGGTCGACGCGGTAAACAGGTAGACGGTCGCCGCGTTGCTCTTCCACGCGTCTGCGGCCAGCCCTGCCTTCATCGTGCAACAATTCGTGAGAAACTTGGCCGCGCTCCAGCGCCGCTCGGACGCGACTTTGGGCAGAAAACACCCGGATCGTTCCCCGGACCGAACGATAATGCCGTGCGTGCCGATCTTGAGGGAAAGCGGATTTCGCGCCACAACGGGATCCGAAAGGAGCGAAATCTCGATCGTCAGCGTTTCCAACTCCGCCAGGGTTATCGGGCGATCGGCAAACCGTTTATCCCGCAGTGAGGCCACGGCGATCTCGCCCACGGCATCCGCTATTTCGGTTATCCTGGCGAATCGCCCCACGCAGCCCCGCAGCTTCTTGCCCGACCAGTATGTGACAAACGCCCCGCCAAACACGTCTGGCAGTAAAAATGGGGCGTCAAGGCGTTGGTTGTCGCCTTCGAGATGGGCTTGGGCAACGTGTCTGGCCCAGGCCAGCAGCTGATTCTGGTCGGCCTTGGCCAGTGACGGCGTTTCTTCACACACGGGTGAGGTTCTCCTTGCCAAGCGATTACAGGATTGATACTCGCAAAGGCCGGCGGCGTCGAATGGCCCGGTCGCGCGTAGGCCTTGCCGGCCAGTCGACCGAATCCCGGGGGTCGTCTCCGCTGATCCATTCAGTATGATGGGTGGCCTTGGTGGGGTGTAAAGGTAGTGGTATTGCGTCCTGCGCGCGTGGGGCACTGTGAATGGGCCGCTTTGACACGGCACTCCAGTTGCCGTCGCGGCCTTGGGACGTTGGACATCGGGGACGGCCGCGCCGGCCATCCTGCGAGAATCTAAGGGATACGATTTGTGGCATTGCCCGTAGTGGCCATCGTGGGTAGACCGAATGTAGGCAAGAGCAGCCTGTTCAACGCGGTGGCGCGCCGACGCACGAGCATCGTCGAGGCCACTCCGGGGGTCACGCGCGACCGCCTCACCGAGGTTTGCGACATCAAGGATCGATTCTTCGAACTGGTCGATACCGGCGGATACGGCGTGGTAGACCGAGACGATCTGGCCGAAGACGTCGAGCGCCAGATTCGATTCGCCATCGCCGCCGCCGACCTCATTTTGTTTGTCGTCGATGCCCGCGATGGCGTAAATCCGCTGGACGAATCGACGGCAAGGCTACTCAAAGACCGCCACGACAGCGTCAAACTCATCGCGAACAAAGTGGACGCCGCCCATCTGGGCAATTGGGCGGGGGAATTCATCAAGCTGGGTTTCGGCGAGCCGCTCTGCGTCAGCGCTGTCACGGGGCGCGGGCGCGACGAGCTCCTGGAGCTGATCCATGGGGAAATCGAGACGCACGGACACGGTCAGCCGCCGGAACCGGTGATCAAGATGGCCATCGTCGGCAAACGCAACGCCGGCAAGAGCACGCTGATCAACGCCATCGCAGGAGAGGAACGCGTGATCGTCAGCGAAATCCCCGGCACCACGCGGGACAGCGTCGATGTGCGGTTTGAGAAGGATGGCCGCACGCTGCTGGCAATTGACACGGCCGGGGTCCGCAAGAAACGCAAACTCGCCGACGACATCGAGTATTACGCTCTGACGCGGGCGATGCAATCGATCACGCGGGCCGACGTCGTGATGCTGCTTGTGGATGCCACCGAGAAGGTCGGGCAGGTTGACAAGAAGCTGGCCAGGTACATCGCGGATTTGTATAAGCCGTGCATTCTCGTGGTCAACAAGTGGGATCAAGCCAAGGGGCGGGCCTCGTCGGACGACTTCGGCACCTATCTGGAGAAGGTGATTCCCGAGATTCGCTATGCGCCCGTGGCGTTTACCTCCGCGATTACCGGACGGAACATCCTGGCCACGATCGATGTGGCCGCCGAACTGTTCAAGCAGTCCAGAACGCGTGTGGGCACGGGTCGGCTCAACAAGGTGGTCGCCGACGCCGTTGAGACCCAGGCGCCCCGGCCCAAGAAGGGGCGCAAAGCGCCGAAAATTCTCTATGCAACCCAGGTGAGCACCCAGCCGCCGACGATTGTCGTGTTTGTCAACGGCGCCCATCTGGTGACGCAGAATTACGAGCGATTCATGCTGAATCAGCTTCGAGAGCGGCTGCCCTTTGAAGAGGTTCCGATTCGATTGCTCTTCCGGTCGCGACGAACCGAATCGCGGGTAGAATAGGCAGGTCGAATCGTATTGGGATTGAACGTGTGTTCTGCTCGAAAGGAAAGGGGACACCGATGACCACGGAATTGCATTGTCCAGGCTGTAGCATGCTCATCCGGGCGCCCGACGGCGCCGGCGGCAGACGGGGGAAATGCCCCCACTGCGGTCGAAAAATGTACATCCCCATGGCTGAATCGGATATCGAGGCCATTCCCCTGGCGCCGGTTGACGAACACGAAGAGGCCCACGACGCCAAGCTGCGGCGGGAAGCGACGGCGTACACGGCGGCCATCGACCATGCCAGCGAGCGAATCCCAGGCCCTGCCGGGAAGGCCGCATCTCAGGGCGCGGCGTCGGTCGATACGGTGGACGTGGCGGACGAGGTCATGCGATTCATGCTGGCCATGCGAGATTCCAAGCTGGAGGCGGCCGATCAATGCGTCAAACGCCTGACAATAGCGGGAAGCAAGTCCGCCGAATACGTCAACGGGCTCATGCTCGACGAACTGCCGCTGAGGGTCGAAAACGTCCCGCCGCCCCTGGTGCAGGGATTCCTTAAGACGCTACTCAGCCGGCTGGGGTAACGGCGCTTCAGAGCACCGGGCGCAAGCCCGATGACCTCCCTCAGAGCACCGCGGCGTAAGTCCGGTGACCTCCCTCAGAGCACCGCGGCGTAAGTCCGGTGACCTCCCTCAGAGCACCGGGCGCAAGTCCGGTGACCTCTTTTGAGCATGACAGCGCTGCATTGTCCAATGCAAACCGAGCCGCGGCCTAGCCGGTGTGGCATGGGCAAACTCCGTTTGCCCGTGCTGGATGGGAAGAAGACAAGGATGAATCACGAGCACGCAAGGGCTGCCCGCTGACGGAGAACGCGGGCAAGCTACGCGTACCCACGCCACCCTTACGCGAAGAACGCACGGGTAAGCAGTAGCTTACCCATGAAACTATGAAGCGAGTCTCCCCCGGGGTA
>CAZYXP010000213.1:0-5901 GCA_964651325.1 uncultured Phycisphaeraceae bacterium | reverse complement strand
GGGCTTGCGCCAGGTGCTCTGACGAGCCTCCGCCGAAAACGCGACGATCACGGCGCGGTCGGACACGGGCCGATGGAAACGTCCAACCATGGATCAAATGCGGCGGCTCCGTTGAGCAAGTCGATCACGCGCAGGATATCCTCGGGGCCGGCGACCCCACTTCGATCGGCGTCGGTGGCGTAAATCGGTCGCGGAAGGACGCCGTTGAGCGCATCGATCACCGCCAGAATGTCCGCGGGAGAACTTGTCCCATCCGCGTTCACATCGCCTGGAAGTCGGTTAAGGCACATGGTCGCCTGCGACGGATTGTGTGTGAAGCAGGTCCACTGCCCCAATGGAATCGGTTCGATCAACTCGAGTGTCACATCGTTGCCGCTGGCCTGAACAAACAGCAGCAACGGCGGAACGCCGGATTCGACGGACACCGAAAAATCCTCGGTACTCATCTCGGCGGTGGAACACCCGAACGACATCGTCACGATGCGCCAACCAAGATCGATGCTGGGGCTGGCAAGATCAAACGGCTGCCGGGCATCGATGGCACAGTTCGGCGGATCGCTGTTGTTAAACGTACACGGCGTATCAAACGACCACACGGGACCGCTGGTCACCTGCCCCGGCTTGTGCGTGACGACCTGCCAGAAATAGGTGGTATCAAACAACAACGGACCAGGATTACATGCCCTATCCGCGGCTCCCTCACAAATCAACGACGTCGGTGGATTGTCCGTACCGAAGAACACGTCATATGACGGGGGGCAACCTATTCCGCCGGCAACCGGATCGCCCGCGTGCACTTCAGGTGAAGAGGCTGCTGAGCCTACGTCATCGGTGTTCAACCGCGTATGCCCCGCGTCCCCCATCACACTCAACCACCGGTTGCGAATCATGTCGGTCGCGCTACTAGACAATCCCTGGCCAACAATCGCCGGTTGGGAAACTCCGAAAGCCGGCGACGGCATGCCCGCGGCCGCGGTCAGTGGCGGAATGGGGAGGTAGACCAAATTGTCGATGGCGAAGAATTGGGCGCCGGCGTTGTTTTGAACGATGACCGCTCGAGCGATCGGAACCGCCGAGATACCCTGGTTTGTCCCTTCGATGAATCCAAACCCCAGGTCGGACAGGTCCCCTGAAAACGTCCCAATCAAGTTTGACGCGGCGTCAAACAAAGTCATGGTCGTGGCATTCGCCACGGGGACCGCAGTCGACTGACCGACGCCATAAGAGATTCCGAAGACCGGTATGGCAAAATCCAGCGTCACCGTGTCGCCGAGTACGCCTTGCAGGGCGGGAAACTGCAAGAATCCCGAATCGAGGTTTTGACCGCCGACCAACGCGCCGCCCTCCGGGTTACCGAATAGCACGTCCTCGATGACCATGCCGTGGACTACCGTACCATCAGGAACCTCGTCAAACCGAATCGTGATCGGTTCATTGTTCCACGTAAGCGTCGTGTTGACCGATGGACTCACGCCACCATTGACGGGCAAGGGGCCGAACGCGGCCTGGGGCACATCACACGCCTCGGTCGAAAACGACCAGACAGGGCCCGCGACCGGGCCGGCCGGGGTCGATGCAATGACCTGCCAATGGTAGGTCTGCTCGGGCTCGAGAATCCCCGTGCTGCAACTGGACGCGTCAATCGAATCGCAAAGCAGCGCGGTCGGCGGGTCGTTGATCCCGAAGAGCACATCGTACGTCGTCTCGCAAAGCCCACCCCCGATCCCCGCGGTGATCGAGCCGTTCCAATTGAGTTCGACGAGCAACGGCACCCCCACGGCCACATCCACCGGTACGGGGTTTTGCGGCGCCGCAGGCAACTGACACGCCCCGGTCGTAAACGACCATACCGGCCCCGTTGCCACGCCCTCGGATACCTGCGTAACTACCTGCCAAAATTGCGTGGCGTCACTCGGTAGCAACCCAGGATCGCAAAGCGGTTCGGCCACACCGGCACAAACCAGCGAGGTAGGCGGATTCGTCGGGCCAAGGAACACGTCATAGCTCGGTGCACACGGATCGGGCGGATTCAGCACGTTTGTCATCGTGCCCCGTCCGAGCGTGCCGTTGATCCAATGCCCGTTCCAGTGGTTGAGCATGGTTACGACGCGATTGAGCTGCGTGCTGGTGGGCAAGACGCCGGGGCGATGAAGCATAACCCAGGCCGTGCGAAAGTGCTTCTGCGCCGTGAATGAACCAGGGCTCCTGTTGCCGTTGGTCGCGATGATGTCCGCCGAGCCCCACGTTGAAATCGGGCCGTTGTAAACCGAGTTACAGCTCGTGTTGTTGTCCATATAACGCAGCTCGGACGCGCCCGCGTCCATCTCGGCGCCCGACACATACCCCATAAGGTACAGGTCCGGATAACTGAATACGCCACCGGGAATATCGGAGTTGAAATTGAGTATGCCGCCCTGTCGAACGGCAGGGGACGACCCCACCCACTCCGGGATCTCCATGCCGGAGCCTTGACCATCCGCGCGGAAATTCCAATGCGACCCGCGACCGCACGAACTGTTGTTGCCCTGAAGTGGCCGACCGCCCGGCAACGGGGCGAGAAACATACCAAATCGATGTTCGAATTCCTGTCCCAACACCAATTGCGTAAACGACTGAGCCGACGTGCTCCAGTTAGCCTGGTTCCACATCATCACGAAGCCTTCAACGTTGTCGCCCGCGATGCCCAACGCCGCGCGGTTGTCGGATATGCCGAGACCGATCCCGCCCACGTCGTTCTCAACGGGGCTGTAAAACGCGCCGCCGATTTGGCTTCCTGGGTCGGGGGGAAAGCTAAGGAAAAACGCAACGAAATCAAAGTTGTCGCCGTGGGTCGTCATCACTGCGTTGGCCGCGTTGGTCATGATGTTTTGAACCATCCCGAAACTAAACGGGTTGGACAGGACATCGCCGACATCCTCGAACAAGAACAGATCGTCGGCCGTTACCGCGGGCACGCCCCCCCCCGCGGCAATGCCTCCCCAATCCTCGCGCGGCGTGACGTCCGGGATCTCCCGGTCGGCCGGATCGGGAATCTCCCCGCGCTCCACCGACTCCCAGAACATGCGATTGAATTCATCCGGGTGCACGGTGCCCGAGACAAAATTGTGCGGCCCCATCAAGTCAGCGGATTCCTCCTCGGCCTCATGATCTGTATCCGTCAAACCGGAAGAAGCCGTTGTGGTGTTCCAGGAGAGCAAAGTCTCAGCCGGGACTGCGAATGCACCATCGGGCGGATTGGGAAGCGAGGCCACCGTCGGCACAATCGGGGAGCAAAAGACCTGTGCTGCAAAGCTGGCAAACAAATTCCCGCCAAATCCGGCAACGCATGGAAAATTGGGGTGATCGTAGAAATCGCCCGAAAACCCCAACTCGGGCGTCTGCCCGGTCATCCAGCCCGCGCCGTTGCGGTCAAACGTCACCGCCAGCCAAAACGAAGGCGGAATGGCCAGAGGGGCTCCATCATGGATCAAAGTGATCACGTGAACACCATCGTCCGAAAACGTAGCAGTTCCCGATGTACCCGGAATCAGCGTGCCCGGGGTGACGGCGCCGTTGGGGCAGCCGTCGTACAGGCCGTAGTCAACGGAAAACCCAGGCCCCGTACCGTCGCCACCACCGCTCACAGTGAAGGAATAGCGATCCAGGTTGCAAGGACAGTCCGAGGTGAGCACGATGTCATCGGCGATCCGCCGCCCGGCCCCCGGTGGAAATGGAAGATCGGAGTTCGTATTGCTGTAGACAAGGGCGCCCACCGTCGTGCCCGAATCAAACGGGGCTGCGGTAGCCTGCTGAACAGACACATGCTGCGCGGAAACCGGCGCCGCTGCCGCGATCGGTAACAGCACGCCCACGCCCACCGCCACCCACCAACCGGCGAACCGATCAGAGCATACAGGGGCGTCATCCTTCAAGATCGACAAGGGTCTCAAATAATTCAGTATCGATACCATCAATTCAGCGCTCCATAGATTTAGCAAGCATTGCGCCACCGGTAGGTGGACGGGGCCGCGAGCCCATACGGACCGAGACCCGCGGTTGAGGCGGGGGAAAAGCACCCCCAGATTCCAAGCATGACCGTTCACCAGGTAGCCAAGACAGCAGATTTCCCCCATCCGCCCCCACCCGATTGGCATCACCCGGTACCCTAGCAGGATAGCAGACAGGCCTTCGTTGGTGGGCAATTTCCCCCAAGATTCTTGTAAACAAGCGTCGATTTTCGTCAGAATCGGGTCCGGGGGGGCAATCATGCTGCGCGATTGCTACGTGCCCCCGTCGCCAATCGAAATGCGTCCGTCAACAACGGGCCGTGCGCTGAGCCACGTAGCCCGCCAAGCGGACGGCAAAATAGTCAGGCGCACTGGCAGAATACTGACATCACAGGCGGCCAATATGGGCCAGCTTTGGCCAGTTTAACATGCTGGACTACGATAGATTGGTACACTGCACTTACCCTAAGTCGTGCATTTAGGACGGTTTACGGCGTTTCTGGCGTAGGAATGCGACCTGGCCCGCCAGGATTCGAACCTGGAACCTCCTGATCCAGAGTCAGGCGTTCTGCCAATTGAACTACGGGCCAATCTTGCAACCTATTGAAAGCCCATCGCCGGGGCCTGTCAAATTCAGCAACGGTTTTGCCGGGGTGGGGAGCCCGACAGGGCTTCGTACCGACTCACTCTTCCACGTTTACTGCCTCTCGATGCGTTCCCGATCTCCCATGTAGGGCCGCAGGGCTTTGGGAATCGTGATCGTGCCGTCGGCGTTTTGGTTCAGCTCGAGGATGGGAATCAACACGCGCGGGGATGCGATCACCGTGTTGTTCAGCGTGTGGCAGAAATGATTCCGCTTGGCCCCGTCGCGATAGCGCAGCTTCAGCCGCCTCGCCTGAAATTCATAGAACCGCGAGGCGGAATGCGTCTCGCCGTAGCTGTCTCGCGAGGGCATCCACGTTTCAATGTCATACTTCGCCGCCTGCCCCATCCCCAAATCACCCGTGCACACATTCACCACGCGGTAGGGCAGCTCCATCTTTTTCAGCACATCCTCGCTGTTTTGCAGAATCTCCTGGTGAAACTGCTTGCTTCGCTCGACGTCGTTGGGGGCGATAATAACCTGCTCGACCTTATCAAAAAGATGGATGCGATAGAGCCCGTAGGTATCCTTCCCGCCCGCGCCGGCCTCACGACGGAAGCAGGTGCTCGTAGCACAGAGCTTGATCGGCAGGTTCGCCTCGGCGAGGATTTCGTCGCTATAAAATGCGGTCAGGGGCACCTCGGCCGTGCCCACCAGCGATTTCTCGTCCCGCTCGCAGAGATAAGCCTGATCCCGCCCGCCGGGGAAATAGCCGGTGCCGTACATCACCTCTTCACGGACAAGCACGGGCACGGACATCGGCACGTAGCCCCGCTCGACCATCATGTCCTGCGCCAGCCGCAACACCGCCTGATGGAGCAACGCCCCATCGCCGACCAGCACGTAATTCCGCGAACCCGAAAGCTTGACGCCTCGCTGAATGTCGATGATGCCCAGATCAGTGCCGAGTTGCACATGATCTTTGGGCTCAAAGTCAAACGAACGAATTTCGCCGCTCTTGCGCAGCTCGATGTTTTCCGTGTCGTCCTTACCGACCGGGGCTTCGTCGTCGGCCGGCTGGGGAATGGTCAGCATCAACTGCTGGTATTCCTCGAGGATCGGCCCTTCCTCCTCTTCGGCGGCTTTGATCTTGGGTTTGATCTCCGCCAATTCCGCCTGAACGCGCCCCGCCTCCGCCTTGATTTCCGATTCCGACTTGCCTTCGGCTACCGCCTTCTTGTACCAATCCGACTTGGAATTCCTCAGCAGGCCCACCATTTGCCCGTTTTCTCGGACCTCGGTCCGAAAGGCGTCCAGTTGGACCTGAAGCTC
>CAZYXP010000212.1:0-6079 GCA_964651325.1 uncultured Phycisphaeraceae bacterium | reverse complement strand
CTCCGCCCCTGCGGGACGACCATAGAATATTATCAAACACCTCCCACGGGTTCCGCTCCGTCCGCCGCGGCCAGGCTTCGCCCGTCGCCGCGCCGGGCTCCGCTCCACCCGTGGCTACAGTCCGGCGCCCCTCCGGGGCGGGCAGACAGCCCCGCTGAACTGTCATGCACACCGGAAGACTGGCGCCGCGGCCCATGAGTTGTGTACGCCGAAAAACTCGCTACATTCATGGGGCAGCCGGGAACGATGGGGTAGCCGACAGCGGCAATCGGTCGCCCGATCCACGGCACCGACGCCCGACCAACCGCGGCGGTGGGCGGAACGTTTTTGACGTGACCTTTTTTCGCATCCAAGAGGTGAGTGAGCCATGATTAAGTTCGGTCCAGGCAATCTTCGGATTCCCAAGTTCGAAAAGAAAGTCTACATCGTAGCGGGCGGGATGACGGATTTTCGCAAGCGTTACCCCGAGAAGAATTCATCTGAGCTGTGTACGGAAGCGCTCCGCATGGCCGTTGAGGAAAACGACCTCAAGGTCTCCCCGGAAGAGTTTCGGCGCAAGGTCAACTGGTGCGTCTACTCCCAATTCGCCGATCACTTCGGCGATCAGCTGCTCGCGGCGTCCAAGATTCACGATTACTTGGGCTTTGATCCGCTTGGCAACATCGAAGTTAAGACTGGCGGGGCCACGGGCGGATCCTCCGTGCTGGCCGCCGCCCAGGCGGTAGCGTCGGGCTACGCCGATTGCGTACCGGTAATCGGATGGGAGCGGATGGACGAGGTTCCCACCAAGGTGGGCAACTCCTACATCGCCAGCGCCGCGTGCAAGGACTTCGAGAGCGAGCTGGGCTGGATGTACGCAGCCTATTACGCGTTGATGGCCCAGCGGTATCAATACGAGAACGAGGTGCCCCGAGAAGCCCTCGCCAAGATCGCCTGCAAGAATCACGAGTATGCGATCTATTCGCCCTATTCCCAGAACCCGGGCAAGTTCACGGTCAAAGACGTGCTCGACAACGACATGGTCTCGGATCCGCTCGCGTTTCTGGAATGCTGCGTGATGAGCGTCGGGGCGTCCGTGTTGATTCTTGCGGACGAAAAGGTCGCCCATGAATTGACGGATCAGCCCATTGAGCTTTCGGCGATTTGCGGCGGCACGCACACGCTGCGCACGGCGGATCGGCGCAACATGCCGATTCTGCTGCTGCCCAATGAGTCCGAAGAGACCTACAAGGACTTTTTCAACGAGAAACGAAGCGAATGGCCCGGGTTCAGCTCGTTCCTGGCGGCCCGCACGGCCGCCTACCTCGCCTACAATATGGCCGGCATTAACGATCCGGTCGAAGACTTCGATATACTGGAAACGCACGATGCGTTCACCATCAGCGACATTCAAACCTACGAGGACATCGGCCTGCGGCCTTATGGGCGCGGCCGCGAGTTCATCGAATCGGGCGATGCCTACTTTGAGGGGCGTTTGCCCACGAACCTGTCCGGCGGGCTGATCGGCACCATGCACGCGGTCGGCGCCACGGGCATTTTTCAGATTGTTGAACTGATGTGGCAGCTTCAGAACAAGTGGGAGAAATTCCACGCCGATCCGGAGCGGTGGAGCAAGTACGGCAAGAAGAAGCCGGCCGACTTTCGAAACTTGCAGGTCAAAAACGCCAAGCGGGCGTGTGCGATCTCCCACGCGGGCACGGGCAGCCACGTAACCTGTTCGATTCTCCAGGTACCATAGAATCCTTCAAGAAAGAGGAAACATAGCCATGGCGGTAACCCTAAACGGAACGACGGCGGAAGTCCTCAATGAGGATCCGTTGGTCATCAAGAATGAGAAGAATTGGTACCACATTCACAGCTACGGCGGATGGGGCAAGTTCTTTCGCGGTTTGACGCAGGGCAAGCTCCTTGCAACACGATGCACGAACGGCCAGTGCGAAGAGAAGAGCCTCTGGCTGCCGCCGCGGTGCGAATGTCCGGATTGCTGGCATGAGACGGAGTGGGTCGAAGCCCCCACGACGGGCACGGTTTACACGCATTCCACCGTGCTCTACCCCGGAGCCCCGTTTCGCGCGTCCACCCCGTGCCCGCTCATCAGCGTGCAAATCGAGGGTGTCTGCACGAAATTCATGGGCTACATGAAAGAGGGCAAGCCGGAAATAGGCATGCCCATCAAGGCGGTGTTTGAAACCGAGAAGCCCACGAACACAATCCTGGATATCGCTTGGGTACCGGCGTAGGGGCGCTCAAGGAATGTCCGGCTAAGGCGGGCTAGCCGCTTCTATCCATACTGCGCGCGTGCCGGGCTCGCCTATTCGGCTCATCAACATCGGTGGTTTCGGGGGCGCGGGTTGATATCCCATGCGAAGCGAGCGAAGCAAACCGGTCGGTGCGCGCCGCTGGTTTCGCCAACCAACGTTGATCAAGCCTCGGTGGGTATGGGGGTGGGGGGCGTTCAGTTGCATGTTGGCGATCGCCTCGTTTTTTTGGTCTAACCAATTCCGACCAATCGAGCTTCGCTTCACAATCCCGGTCTGCATCGGCCTCACCATTGTTGCCATTGGCGTGGCTGCATGGTTTTTCCTTCGTTCCCAACTCCACACGTTGAAGCTCATGCAGCGAGCCGAGTTCGCGCCAAGGCTTGTCGGGGCGCTGCTCCGGGTCGGCTGCCCCTTGATGCCCTTTTTCCTCGGGGCGTATTTGCACGGGAATCGGGCGCTTCTAATTCAATTGCCCATGCTGGCGACGGTGACGTTGTTCAGTCTTGGCGCATCGGTCGCACTCGCCGGCTCAGTCCGTCGGGTTGGGGTGGAGCAGTTTTGTGCGGTCTGTGGCTATGAGTGTCGGACATCGATCCTACGGTGCGCCGAATGCGGAAGCCACTGGCACAAGCCCGGTGGGCTGCTTCGCGGACGTCGCGTTGTCCAGACATCTGCCATAGTTGTCGGCGCAATCATCGCATTGCTCGGCTTCGTCCAACTTGGCTCCGCGAGGTTCAGCCTCGACCAATGGGGCCTGTTTCTCATGCCAAATGCGATTCGAATCCGCATGGCTACCGTCGGAGCCGGTTGGTTCAGTGAAGGAAAGTTAAAAGATCTTCTGACCAGTACGCTCTCTCCTGAGGAGGAACGCGTGTTGGCGACACGCCTTTTGAATCAGCGTCTTGAAGAACAAAGCCTTTCGGCAACGGCGGTCACATGGCTGGAAAAAAAGGTGCTCGCCGGTGGTTTGCCAGAACCAATCCGTGAGCGGTTCTTCGAAGAACTGGTGGAGCTCTGGTTGGAGGGGCCGGACAAGGTCATTGCAGGCAATTCGTTCTCGCCGCTCGTTGCTTCGAGAGATCGAACTCAGGCGCTGGGTTCAACGCTGTCGATGCAAATCTATCTGGGCGGAATCTCGACCGACGCGGGTAAATCCTTCGAAGGGAGGAGCGACTTTATACTTGACCCCGTCACCGTTTCGAACGTGTGGTATTACGGTACCCAGCGTTCGGTCAACAACAACGCATACTTCCCGCCACACGTTTCTATCGACGCATCCGGTGAACAGCAGATAGTCGTCCGCATGTGGATCACGGTTGTCGCGCGGACTGCGAGGTCGTATTCGGCCAAGTGGAAAGATGACGGCACGCCGCAGTTACCGCAGGCCTCGCTCTGGACGAAAGAGGTCGAGTTGCGACGCACCGTAGTGGTGGAGAAGCGGTAATCAGCAATTTCTTACCGAGGAATCGTCTTGCCGAGGAATCAGCAGGTACCGGTTGCCGCGCCCGGCTTAGGGATCAGCTCGCGTGAAGTCCACCTCACCGTTCGTGGTTAAGGTCTTGCCCGTTTGGTAGTCCACGAATTGTGCGGAAACCTGAAGTTTTCGGCTCTCAGGCAATTGCACGTTCGGCGGAAACGGACACTTGAGCGTGTAGTGTCCCGTTCCAAACTTGCCGTACCACGCTTTGGATAGCGATTGGGCATCGCCGAATTGGTACAGCCCAATGCGGCGCGGCTCGCTCAAATTGCTGTTGTCCAACAGTTGGATCGTAATTCGCCCCGGCGCCTTGACGGCGTCGCCGTCGGCATCGATGAGCCGGAGGTAGACATTGATACCATCATCACCGGGCTGCTGGTCGTAGTCGGCGCCGCCGGTCAGGGGTGCGAAGGCGATTTTCACCGGCGCGAAGAGATGGGCCGGGCGATCCGGCTCAAAGCCTGTTAACACGTCGATGCGATGGTTCATGGTAGCGATTGTGACATCGCGACCGGCTAGATCTCGCTTCAGCCGCTTGATCTGATCGGCCTGCTGGCGATGTTCCAGTTGCAGCTTCGCGTGATCGCGCTGGCTGCATCCTCCGCAAAGCAGCATTGCAAGGCCCACCGCGTAAGCGAGCCGGGTTGCGTATCGGTGATTTCGTGCCGTCATCATGATCGGTGGTATAGCCTACGCGCGGCCGGTCGGCAAGCCGCGGTTTGGAGCGTGATCTGACGCTAGACCATTCGCTCGGCGAAGACCTTTTGTGCCGCTGCGATCCCCGACCCGATGGTCACGCCGTAGCCTTGATGAGCCAGTGACAACTCCATGGCGGAAAGCGCACCGAGGATGTCAAACGCATCCAGGTAACCCATGTGAGAAAAACGGGCGATCTTGCCCTTCAACTCGCCCTGCCCTCCGGCGATCTGAAAACCGAAGCGCTCCCGCATGGTTTTGCGCAGCTTCGGCTCGTCCACGCTCGCGGGCAGCACCATGGCGGTCACGGAATCCACCGGGTCGGTCGCGTAGGTGTCCATGCCCATCGCCTTGGCGGCCGCGCGAGTGGCCGCGGCCAGGGTGGCCGTCTCCGCCCAGATTTTTTCGAGCGTGCGTTCCTTAACGCCGCGCAGAACGTGCAGCGCCCCGCGCACGAGCGTGACCGCCGGCGTGTAGGGCGCGTCCCAGGTTTCCAGGGACTTTCGGAAGGGCTTTAAGTCGTTGTAAAGCGTCGGCGTGGTGCCGGAATCGATCCGCTCCCACGCACGGTCCCCAATCGCTGCGAAGCCCAAGCCCGGCGGCAGCATCATCGCTTTTTGCGAGCCGGTGACGTAGGCATCCACGCCCCATTCGTCCATCTTGACAGGAATTGCCCCGACGGCCGTGATCCCATCGACGATCAGCAGCGCGCCGCGCTGCCGCGTGAGCCCGGCGATCCCCTCGACATCCGACAGCGCGGTGGTCGACGTCTCGCTGTGGACGACGATGACCGTGTCGATCTCGCCGTCGGCGTCCATCGCCTTCTGGATGTCCGCAACCTTCGCGCCGTGGCCCCACGCGATCGGCAGGACGGTGTGCGCGATCCCAAACGTCGCGCAGACCTTGCCCCAACGCTCGGCGAACTTCCCGTTTTCAACGACCAACGCCTTGTGACCCGCCGGGCAACAACCCACGATGGCCGCCTCGGCCGCCGACGTGCCGCTGCCGGTCAACGTCAGACAAGTGGCTTTGGTCTGAAACAGGTATTGCAACAGGCCGTGCAGCTCCTTGTGCATGTCCCGATACCAGCTCGTGCGATGGTGCTGCATCGGACGGGCCATCTCGAGCAGGACTTCCTCGGGCACCATCACCGGCCCGGGCGTCAGCAAGCGTTCTTTTTTCATGATTCCGTTCTTTCTGCAATGAAGTCGTCCAACGCGGTCCCATTGGCATGGGTCCGGCCCGCGATTATAGGTCGTTTGGCAAAACCGGCCAGCACGTCACGGTTGGCTGAAATCTGAGCGCGGTGGCACTTTCGGCGGAATGGGTGCGCCGGCTCAGAGCCGCTGGCGCCAGCCTGCGGACCTCCCGTGGCAGGGGGTTACCAGACTTGCGCCCGGTGCTCTGAAAAACACGCCTGCTCGGCCGCGTGGACTGAAGTCCGCGGCTCAGGCCGTTGCTAGCGCCAGGCCGGCGCCTAGGGAGGCGTTGGTGGGATCGATTTCGAGCCCGCGTTTGAAATCGGCGATGGCGTCGGCGACCTTGCCGCGCGCGAGGCTTTGCCGACCGCGGAGGTCGTACACCCCTGCGAGATCCTGCCCGTAGGAAGCGACGGATCGGTCGGTGGTGAAAGCTTGCTCCAGGA
>CAZYXP010000211.1:0-6104 GCA_964651325.1 uncultured Phycisphaeraceae bacterium | reverse complement strand
TCCTGGTTGGCGCTATCCCGCCGAAAACGGATCGACCGGGGTCGGGCTGGCGGACGAATAGTTCGCCCGGCGCTGAGCGGAGGACCGAGGGTCGGTTCGGACGCTGGAAACGATGCAATGATAATCACGCAATGGAGGTCATGGTGACACGAGAAGATATTGTACAGCACTGTCGAGACCTGATCGAACTTCTGCCGGGCGCAGCGTTGGCACAGGCTCGGATCAAACATCCCAACGTCGGTGGATTGGGCGTCTTTCCCGTCTACGCGCCGGTGGAAGTCATCCATGCGGCCGGCCTGATGCCCGTCGGGTTGTTCGGCGCGGGCAATAAGATCGAGCTATCGCACGCGGAGTCGCGATTTCAGTCGTTCATCTGCTCGATCGCCAAGAGCACGCTTGAACTGTTCTTGTCCGGTGAAATGAAGGCGTTTGAGGGTGCGGTCTTCAGTTCGATCTGTGACGTCGCCCGGAATCTTTCGAGCCTGGCCGAGCGCAACGCGCCGGGCATGTTCATTGAGTATCTGCACATGCCGCAGAACATGTACAGCGAGGGCAGCGCGGGCTTTGTGCGTGCTGAGTTTGAACGTTTTCGAACGAATCTTGCCAGCCACCTGGGTCGGCCCATCGAAGACGAAGCCATTCGTGCGAGTCTGAAGCTGTACAACGAGGTACGCAGCCTGACGCAACGGCTGTATGCTCATCGAAAACTGCATCCGACGTCCATTGGGGCGGCCGATCTTTATGCGGTCGTGCAAGCCGGGACACGCATGATGCCGGAGGACTACGCCCCCATGCTTGGCGACCTGTGCGAACAGGTGCAGGCTTCGGATGCCAAGCCGCGAGATGGCGTGCGCGTGATCGTGGAGGGCGCCTTCTGCGAGCAGCCGCCCATCGGATTGGTTGACGTCATCGAAACAAGCGGGTGCCTGGTCCATGACGACGACATGGCGGTCGGCTGGCGGCTGTTCAACGAAGACGTGGCGACCGACGGCGATCCGCTTGATGCATTGTCGCAGGCCTATCTTGCCAACAGCGTGTACACCTCCGTCCGGCACGACTGCGACAAGCCGAGGACGGCCGGTTTGTTGGATCGCATGAAGGACGCCGGCGCCGAGGCCGTGCTCTTTACCCCGGCGAAATTCTGCGAACCGGCGCTGTTGGACTACGTGTTGTTCCGGCAGAAACTGGATGAGGCCGACGTGCCACACCTCAAGATCGAATTCGAAGAAAAGATGTGGACGTTTGAGGCCACGCGAACCGAGATCGAGACGTTCGCCGAATCAATGCTGTTCGATTGACGTGCCGCAAAGTGGCACCAAGACCCATGTGGCCAAACGGATTGAGTAGTCCCCAAACGCAATAGATGGCTGGAGCGAAACCTGATGCGAACCACCGTTTCTGAAGAAAAAGACTATCGCGGGATCGTCCACGAGCTTTCCCGCAACATCATGACCGACTGGATGGCGGAATTGAAGGAGGCCGCGGACAACCCCGTGCCGTCCGCCTATCTGATGATCAGCGGAAATTGCGTGGAGATTCTGCGCTGCTTCGACATTCTGCCCGTGTTCCCCGAGGTCAACGCGTTGCAGCTTGCGATCCGCAAGCAGTCGCTGCCCTACATCATCAAGAGCGAAGAGGTCGGTTATGCGTCGGACAACTGCGCGTATGTCAAGGCCGATGTCGGGTTCACGATGTGCGGCGGCGTGGGTGAAGGAGGCACGATCCCCAGGCCGTCGCTGATCGTGTGCAATTTCGTCGGCTGCAACGTCTACATCAAGTGGTTTGAACACTGTGCCCAGATGATGGACGTGCCGATGATCATGCTGGACATTCCGTTCCTGCGCGAAGCGGCGCCCAGCCAGGCGGATCGGGCCTACGTGATGACCCAATTGCGCGAGCTGATTAAGACGTGCGAGAAGCTGACGGGCAAGAAATTCGACATCGATCGCCTTCGCGAGATACTTCGCTACTCGGCTCGGGCTGAGGAGGGCTGGAGTCGCGCGAAGGAGCTGTGCAAGCATCGACCGGCGCCTTACGACGCCTATTTCGACAGCATCAACATGATGGGGCCGATCAACGCGCTGCGCGGCACGAAAGAGGCGGCGGATTTCTTCGACGCCGTGGTCACGCAATACGAGCACATGGTTGCCGATGGCGAAGGCGTGGTGGATGACGAGCGGTTTCGCATCGTGGTTGAAGGCCCGCCGCCGTACCCGTACTACCGCAATTTTCGCAATCTGTTCGAGGCGTGGGGCGCGGTGGCCGTTCAGAGCACCTATTCCACTGTCGGGGGCACGTGGGAATTCGGCTTCCGCCACGATCCGGACCATCCGTTGGAGAGCATCGTCGATCAAATGATTGTGCACAACTTGTGCAATCGATCCATGCTCGAACGCTACAAACAGATTCGCACGTACGTCGAGGATTGGGATGCCGATGCGCTCGTCATCCACAGCATCAAAAGCTGCCGGCTGTTTTCCGCCGGCCAGGGCGACATGCGCGAGTACTTCACCAAGGAGCTCGGCGTGCCGACCTTGATGGTCGAATCCGATCTCGAGGATCCGCGCTACTATGCCGAAGCGCAGATGAAAAACCGCATCGATGCATTTTTTGAGTCTCTGCAATACAAACGAATGCGACGCGAGGAAACAGTGTTGCGCCAGTAATGTGCTTGAAAGGCACCGGAAAGAGAAAATGTCATGCAATACGCAGCAGGGATTGATGTAGGAAGCACCCAGACCAAGGGGATTGTGATTGACGCCGCTCGTGCCATCGTAGCGCGGGTGCTGATTGATACGGGTGCCAATGTGAAACGGGCCGGGCAACGAGCGATCGACAACTTGGCTGTCGAAGCCGGGATTGCTCGAGACGACATCAAGTTTGTCGTTGGCACGGGCTATGGCCGGTACAAAATAGAGGCCGGAGACACGCAGGTTACGGAAATCTCCTGCCACGCCCGCGGGGCCCAGATTCTGTTTCCCAACACGCGCACCGTGATCGATATGGGCGGGCAGGATACCAAGGCGATCAAGGTCGGCCCGGAAGGCGACGTGTTGGACTTCTGCATGAACGACAAGTGCGCGGCCGGCACGGGCCGGTTCTTAGCCGGCGCGGCCGAAGTGCTCGGGTTGACGCTCGATGAGATCGGCCCCATTTCGCTTCAGGGCACCAAGCCCATTCGGCTCACCAGTGTGTGTACGGTGTTTGTCGAGTCGGACATATTGAGCCATCTGGCGCAGAAGAAAAAGGTGGAAGACATTCTGGCCGGCGTTCATGATGCGATTGCCGCGCGGACGATTGGGCTGGTGCGGCGCGTCGGGATTGAGCCGGAGATTACGTTTACCGGCGGCGTGGCACGCAACGACGGGATGGTGCGCTCGCTCGAAGCGAAACTCGGGAAAACGCTGAACATCAGTCAGGAAGCGCATTTTTGTGGCGCGCTCGGGGCGGCGTTGTTTGCGATGGACCATGTGCTCGCGGGGCACCCGACGGATATTGGCGTTGGCGCGGAGGCGGCCGGCTGGGTTGATGGGTAGCCCGGCCAAGCAAACGCGGATAGAGCCATGCCGCGCGGAGCCGGCGTTGGGCTGATGAATATATTGGTTTCCCCAGGGAGCGTATCTGGGAAAAACAGATAGGAGCGCGAAGTGGTACATGTTGCAGGTGTGGATTTAGGTGCCGGCGCCACCAAGACGGTGATCGTCGATGAGCAAGGGACGGTCGTGGGGCGCGGAATCGAGCGGACGCAAGCGGATTTTGACGTTGTGGCGAAGTCCTCCGTCCAGCACGCCTGCGCCGAGGCGGGATTGCGGCCGGACCAGATCGATTACATCGCCTCGACCGGGCTGGGGCGATACAGCCTGGGTATGCGAGATATTCAGATCACGGACCTAACGTGCGGCGCGCGGGGCGCGCACGCGATTTTTCCGAGCGCGGGGTTTGTTCTTGATATGGGCGCCCAAAGCACGAGAGCGATCTCCCTGCGAGACGGCGGAAAGGTCAAAGCGTTTCGGACCAATGAGAAGTGCGCGGCCGGCAGCGGTGGTTTTCTTCAGCGAATCTGTCGGTACCTCGAGGTCGACGTCAATGACATCGGCGAGCTATCCTTGCAATCCGAAGATCCACAGCCGATCAGCAGCGTGTGTGCCGTGCTCGCGGAGTCCGAGATCATCAACCATGTCTCCGAAGGCAAGACCGTGGCGGACATCGTTTGCGGTGCGCACGAGTCCTTGGCTGGTCGCGCGCTCAGCCAGCTGAAGATGGTCGGCTTTGACGGGTCCGTCGTATTCATCGGTGGCGTGGCTCGCCAGCAAGGCATGATCGAGGCATGCCGCAAGAGTTTCGAGGGCGAGGTGCTCATTCCGGAGCACCCGGCCCACGTCGTGGCGCGTGGGGCGGCCATCTTGGGACTGTCGCGGTATCGAAAGCGCTCGGACGCCCTGGTCGGCGTGTCGAACGCAGATTGAGCGGGATCGCCATAGCGATCCGAGTTCCGCCGGGTTGGCTTGATTGCGCTCGCGCTTACGGTTTAGCGCCGATGAAGTTTTGCTGGAACGATTGGAAATCCTTCATGTCGATATCGCCGTCCGCCTCTGCGTCGAAACACCGACAGTTGGTCGGGTAGGCGGGCGGGTCGGCGGGCCCAATCGGCCCCGTCCTGCATGCTGCAAAGCCCTCAAAATCGATAAGATCAATAGCCTGATCGCCGTTGACGTCTCCGATCGCCAGGCATGCGACACAGGCCTCGCCGACTTCGTCGCAGAATGGTAGCAGCGGGTCGGTACATGGGGCAATGCTAGGCTGGCAGCCCACCTGTTCATCGCATGTTTCCACGCCGTTGCAGAAGATGCCATCGCCGCAGAATGCGTCGTCCGGCGCATGTACGACTGCGTTGTTGATCTCATCGCAGATGTCTACCGTGCATGCAATGCCGTCGTCTAAGATTGGCGGCGTCCCCGCTTGGCATACGTTTTGGATGCACCTTTCCGGCCCATCGCAGAATATGCTGTCGATGCAATCCGCGTCGTCCACGCATTCCACGCAGGTTGCGTTGGCTTCGTCGCAAACCGAGAGGAACGGGTCGTTACACGGATTTCCGCTGGATTGACACTCGGAGAGGGCGTTGCACGTTTCCACGCCCGTGCAGAAGAGCCCGTCATCGCAGGTCGCGTCGCTCAGACATTCGACGCACGCGTCGTTGGCTTCATCGCAGATTGACTGCGGGCCCGTACACGGAAAGCTGCCGGCCACGCAGCCTGATACGGCGTCACACATCTCCACGCCGTTGCAGAATAGATCGTCATCACAGGAAGCATCGTCCGGCGCATGCACGACGAGGTCGTTGACCTCATCGCACGTATCCATCGTGCATTCGATGCCATCGGTCATAATCGGCGGCGATCCCGGCTGGCACGCGTTCGCAACGCAGAGTTCATCCCCATTGCAGAATGCGCCGTCGTCGCAATCGGCGGCGATCAGACATTCGACGCACGCGTCGTTGGCTTCGTCGCACACCGGCAGCGACGGGTCCGTACAGGGATCGTTGCCCACCTGGCAGTCCAATACCGCGTCGCACGTTCCCACGCCGGTGCAGAAGTCCCCGTCATCGCAGAACGCATCGTCCGGCGTATGCACGACGACGTCGTTGACCTCATCACAGCGGTCCATCGTGCATTCAATGCCGTCGTCTATGTTCGGCGCCGTTCCCGCCTCGCAAATGTTTGCGACACAGGTTTCCATCCCATCGCAGAAGACATTGTCGTTGCAATCCGAGTCGGCCAGGCACTGCACGCACGCCGCGCCGGCTTCGTCGCAGAAGGTCGCTAGCGGGTCGCTGCAGGGGGGAGGTCCCGGTTGGCAACCGTTCGCGCCGCAGAGTTCAGCCCCATTGCAGAAAATGCCGTCGTCGCAATCCGCGTCGTTGACGCACGTGATGCAAGCGTTGTTGTCCTCGTCGCACATCGACTGCGGGTCCGTACACGGGATGCTGCCCGCCAGGCAACCCGTTGCCGCGTCGCACGTTTCCACGCCCGTACAGAATAGCCCATCATCGCAGAACGCATCGTCCGGCACGTGCACGATGACCTCGTTGACCTCATCGCAGG
>CAZYXP010000210.1:0-6159 GCA_964651325.1 uncultured Phycisphaeraceae bacterium | reverse complement strand
CGGGGTGGGCGCAATCGGCAGTGTGGCGCGAGCGGAAATCATCGCGTCCACCCACGTGAGAAGGACTTGGGGCACCCGCGCTAGGTTAGAGACAGAGACTACAGGGAGCACTCGATGAAAGATGGCTTGAGACGGTACCCCCGCTTGGCGACCTGCTTGATCCTGGCGCTACCGGCTAACTCGATTTGGGCGGGCGAGGCTTCCGCCGACAGCGACGCGCTTTCCGACAACAACGTGATGATGCGTGCGATCGTCGATGAAATGACGCGCTCGATGGATGATCTATACCTGGAAGGGCTCTGGAAGCCCTACATGATTTCGATGAGCGCCGAAGACGCCGTCAGCTACAACATGAAGGCCTCGTACGGCGCGCTCTTGCAGTCCACGCGACGCCGAACCCGCCACATGAAGAGCCGGGTACGCGTGGGGGATTACAACCTGGATAACACGAATCTCGGGTTCGCTGGCGGAGGACGCTCGCTGCTCCCGCTCGATGATGACTACACCGTCTTGCGCCAAATCCTTTGGGGCACGATCGATCAGGATTACAAACGTGCGGCCGAGATGCTCGCACGCAAGAAAGCGTACCTGCAACAGAAAAATATCGTAGATCGCCCGGCGGACTATGCCCCCGGATCCGGCGAGGTCGACATCGAACCGAGCCCGGAGCTCGTGGTCAATCGGACGGCTTGGGAGCAAACCGCTCGCAAGATTTCGGCCCGATTTGAGCGGTATCCGGCCATTCAGGATTCGACGGTTTCGTTTACCGCCGTGGCCGCTAACCGATGGATCGCCGATTCCGAAGGAACGCGCATACGCACGGGCGACACCGGCGCACTGCTCAGGTTCCGGGCGCGGTTGCAGGCGGAAGAAGGGATGCACCTTTCCGACGCGCGAACGTACATCGGCCTTCAGCCGGCCGACCTGCCACCGATGGATCACATGCTGGCCGACGTGGACGTGATGTGCGAAAAGCTCGAGCTGGCCTCAAAAGCGCCTGTGCTGGATGAATACACCGGGCCGGTCCTGTTCGACGCCCCGGCCGCCGGCCGCGTGTTTGAGGCGTTGCTGATCGACGGATTGTGCGCCCGCCCGCAGCCGCTGGGAAGTGGTGGCCGCGGCGACGACAGCCTTGAAAAGAAGATAGGCCGGCGCATCCTGCCGCGATCGTTCCGCGTGTTTGACGACCCCACGCCAACGACGTTTGAGGGCAAGGTGCTGGCCGGGTCCTATCGGTTTGATGACGAGGGAACCTCCGCGGCGCGCGTCGACCTAGTCGAACACGGCATTCTCAAGACCATGATTTCCGCACGCGCGCCGACCAAGAAGATCACCAAGACCAACGGCCACGGTCGATCGGCCGGGTTCGGTGATCCGCAAGCCACGATCGGATGCCTTTACATTTCCGATGACAAAGGACTCGGCGATGACGAACTAACCCAATCGCTGATCCAAGCGGCCAAGGACGAAGGGCTCCCGTATGGTTTACGGGTCGAATCCCTTAGTGCGGGGCGTGGCGACTCGCTTGGCAAACCCGTCTATTTCTACAAGGTTTACGTGGACGACGGGCACGAGGAAATGGTCCGCGGGATGGAATTCGGGGCGGTGGAGACGCGGGAGCTGAAGCGAATTCTAGCCGGCGGCGAAAGCGTGTCTGTCTACAATAGCAATGCCGGGGCCGGGTACAGCATTATTTGTCCGTCGGTTCTTTTTGAGGAACTGGAGCTGAACAAGATCGAGAAGGAGTTTGATCGCCTTCCGATTCTCGATGCCCCGCGGACCAGGGAGCCCTAACCATGGTACGACCGATTCCAGCCTGCGAGAACGACAACCGTCAGCCTGTTTCACTGGACGCCAAGTACGAACGGCTGCGGCAAATTGTGGGCGACCTCAAGAGTGTGGCCGTCGCGTTTAGCGGTGGGGCGGATTCGATGCTGTTGCTCAAAGTGGCGGTCGATACGCTGGGCCCGAGCAAGGTGCTGGCCGTCACCGCCGGTACGGCGAGCATCCCGTCGATGGAGCTACAACAAACACGCGAGCTGGCCGCGTGGCTGGGCGTTGAACATGTCGTGGTCGAAACGGCCGAGTTTCAAGACGAGCAATACCTAAGCAATCCGACCAACCGATGCTATTTCTGCAAGACCGCCCTGTACCATTCGCTCCAGAAAATCGCCCGCGAGCGCGGGATGGCCACGATGGCAAACGGGGCCAATCTCGATGATCTGGGCGACTACCGCCCCGGCCTTACCGCCGCCAAGGAGCAGCAAGCCCAAGCGCCGATGGCTGACGCCAGGCTAACCAAAGCCGACGTTCGCGCCTTGTCGAGCAGGCTCGGTTTGCCGACGGCCACCAAACCAGCAAGCCCCTGCCTTTCCAGCCGCGTTCCCTATGGCGAGCGGATCACGCCCGAGAAGCTGCGCATGATCGAAGCGGGCGAGACCCTCCTTCGCGAACTCGGCATCGAGCCATGCCGCGTGCGCCATCATGACGCGGTCGCGCGTATCGAAGTACCGCCGGAATGCTTTGCCCTTCTAACGCAAGCCGACGTGGCGGGTCGTCTGGATCGCGAGTTTCGGGCGATCGGATTTCAATATGTTTCGTTGGATCTGCGCGGGTTTCGCAGCGGAAGCTTGAACGAGCTGGTGCCGCTTTCGGTCTTGCGCTCGTAAGGGTCAGCGACCGGCATTTCAACGCACCTCGCGCAATCCAGGTGACATTCTATCAGGCCATCCCATCCTGGTGACACTCCGCGTCACGGGAGGTCCGCGGGCTTGCGCCCGCGGCTCTGATCCTATTCGGACCGAACCACCGTTTCGTCTGGGATGACCGCCATGTTCCAAAACATGAAAATGGCCGCGGCCGTGCCGGAAGCGACGAACTGAATCGGCAGGATTCTCAACATCGGGTTCCACGAGAGGGTGACGGGAAGTCCTTCGTGGCCGGGGACTACCGCGCCCCACAAATAGCACGCCAGGCACGCGGCCCAAGCGCCGAGCAGCGTCCACACGGCGGACCGGACGGGAAAGAACCGATGCCCGAAATACGCCCCGATCGCCACGGCGGCCGCCACGACGAAACAGGTTTGCCCGTGCTGCGTCGCTCTGGCGCCAAACCCTTCGATGAGCACGGTCGCAAACAGCAGCGTAGTGATGCCCACCGCGCCGGCGTGCAAGCATCCGATTTTTCGGTCGATCGGTGTTGCAGGCGCTGCCCCGAACCACCGTTGCCCGAAGTATGGAAATTCCAGGCGCGCGGAGCGGACCCAGATTTCGTGCGCGTCGCTGTGAGGCAAAGTCGGATCTGCCTCGGGATGGACCCATCGGGATAAGATCGCACTGAACAAGATGGACGCAAAGGCCACCATCACCCACCCCGCCGATTCACCCAGCAGCTTGATGCCGAGCCAACCGAGCCAGGCGTCTCCGGGCCCCACCGAATCCATCAAGAGGCTCTCCGCGGTGGCCCCGCGAAAGGAGGCCGCCAAGAGCCCGATGCACGCCGCCACCGTTCCGATGTCCGGCAACAATCTACCGGCAATGAGCGTGCCCGCGCCGGCCGCGAGTAGCGTAAGCGCGAAAGCCTGAATGTACATCGCCGCCCAGCCGTGTCGAGACAGCAGGCTCACCGCTCCGAGCGGATCGTCGGGCGCCATTGCCACCCAGCCGACAGTGAGAAACACCGCTACGGCAATCGCGCAAGCGCCCAGCGTTCGAGTTTTGTCGAGCAACCCCGGCTGTGGTAGCTCCGTAACGAGTGTCGCGCCGACAGCGTTCATCATCATGCAAACGCGATGGCTTCGGCGCCCTCAAGGGCCTGCTGAAACCTCTCGCGATCCTCCAAGTCCATGGGGCACAGCGGAAGACGGAATTCCTCTTCGATCAGCCCCGCAATGGCCATGGCCGTCTTGATCGGAATGGGGTTCGAACCAAACGCCCCCAACAACGCGGCAAAATGGCCTACCTGCGCATGATGCCGCCGCGCGGCCTCGAGATCGTTGCGGAGCCCGGCATCGACCAGCGCCTTGACCGCCGCGGGGTACAAATTGGCCACCACACTGATCAAACCGACTCCACCCAAAGCCATAATCGGAAGCGTCAGTCCGTCGTCACCGCTGAGCACCGCGATATCGCTTTGGCCCAGCAATTCGCTCACACCGTCCACCGAACCCGTCGCGTGCTTGAGCCCGACGATGTGCTCATAATGCTCGCGCAGGCGAACGACGACCTCGTTGGGGATCGACACACCTGTGCGTGCGGGAACATTGTACAGCACAATCGGAAAATCCACGCGCTCGGCAATAGCGGCGAAGTGGCGAAACAACCCTTCCGGCGACGGGCGATTGTAATACGGCGCCACAATCAATGCCGCATCCGCACCGGCCTGTTGGGCGTGCTGGGCTCGATGGATCGCCTCGGTCGTCGCGTTCGAGCCCGTTCCCGCCATGATCGGAACCCGGCCCGCCGCCCGAGAAATAACCGCCTCGACCACGCGGCCGTGTTCTTCGTGCGTCAGCGTTGGCGACTCGCCGGTGGTTCCGCAGGGCACAAGCCAATCGATGCCCGCCTCAATCTGCAAGTCGACCAACGCGTCGAGCCGCGTCCAGTCCACGTCTCCGTGCCGCATCGGCGTCACCAATGCGGTCATCGCTCCTTGCATCCGTGCCTGCTTGTGTGTCGTCATCTTAGCTTGCCTCCATCCGTGCAAGAAAAAGGACCGTCGTGTGGCATCCCATCCACACGATCACATGGCTCAGTCGGTGCGCCGCGCCTGCGACGAGGCGACAAAAAGGAGTCGCTTCATTTCCGATACCGCGGCGCGCATGCCGCAAAACACCGAGCGGGCCACGACCGAATGGCCGATGTTGAACTCTCCAAAGCCCTCTAGCGCGGCCACCTCGGAAACATTGCGGTACGTCAGCCCGTGTCCGCCGTCAACGGCGAGCCCCAGCGCGCGTCCCTGTTCGATCGCCCGGCGTAGTTGGTCCAAACTGGCCGCTCGGTCGTCGATCGATCGGGCGTGGGCGTATCCGCCGGTCCATAGTTCGATCCCGTGAAAGCCGCAATCGCAACTCGCCTTGATCTGCGCCGCGTTGGGCTCAATAAAGGCATGCACCCGGCTGCCGGCGTCACGCAACTGTGCGACCGCCTGCGAGATGCGCTCGTGCATGCCCGCCACGTCCAGCCCGCCTTCGGTGGTGAGTTCCTCGCGCTTCTCGGGAACCAGCGTACATTGGTTTGGCCGCAAACCGACCGCTCGATCGACAATGTCGGCGGCTATGGCCATTTCCATGTTGAGCTTGACGCCCACGGTCTGGCGGAGCAAAGCCGCGTCGCGGTCGTTGATGTGCCGCCGATCTTCGCGCAGGTGAAACGTAATGCCATCGGCGCCGCCCAGCTCCGCTTCCGCGGCCGCCCAAACCGGATCGGGCTCATCGGTACCGCGGGCCTGGCGAACCGTGGCCACGTGGTCGATGTTTACGCTGAGCTTGATCATCGTCTGGTTGAATCCCTCGTGATTAGAACCGAGGCACTATAGCCAAACCGGCGGAGGGTGTAAATCCGGCCGGCGCGCACCCCAGCCGCCATGGTCCAAGCCGCGTGCTTCAGCTTGCTCAGCGCCGAGCGTGAACGTAGCACACGCCCCAGGAAGCCGCGCGGATTTCACGCCCGCAGCTCAGGGCATCCGATCATTGGCTGTAGACAATTCGGCCATCTACGAGCGTCATGTAGACCTTGACCTTGCCGATCTGATCCTCGGGAATCGACAAAACGTCCTGCTGAAGCAACACCACGTCGGCGAGCCTGCCCGGCTCGATGCGTCCGAGCGACGCCCCGCGCCCGATCGCCTCGGGAGGTGATCGCGTGTAGGCCGACAGCGCCTCTTCACGCGTCAGGGAATGGGAGGCCAACCACACCTTCCCCTCCAGCGTTTTGGCGCTAACGGCAGCATCGATCCCGAGAAACGGGTTGATGCTCACCACCGGCCAGTCGCTTCCGAAGATCAGCAACGCCCCCGAATCGACGAGCTTCCGGTAGGCATATGATCCTTCCAGGCGAGCGGCGCCGATCGCGATTTCCGCGTATCGACCGTCATCCGCCTTGTGGAGGGGCTGCATCGACGCGATCACACCCAGCTTCTCAAATCGCGGGACATCCTCCA
>CAZYXP010000209.1:0-6204 GCA_964651325.1 uncultured Phycisphaeraceae bacterium | reverse complement strand
GTGTGTTGGTGGTCTGGCACAGGCCAACGCCGCAGGTGGCGTCGGTAACGTAGCCTTCATCGGTAAACCCGTTGCAGTCGTCGTCAATGCCGTCGCAGGTCGTATCGCTCGCCGCGGGCGTGCCCGCCTGGCACAACGTTTCCACGCCGGCGACGCAAGTGCTCGGTGTGTTGCTCGTCAGACACGCACCGACGCCGCATGATGCATCGGAAACGTAGCCGTCATCGGCGGTGCCATTGCAATCGTCGTCGATAGCATCGCAAGTCGTATCGCTTGCTGCGGGCGTTCCCGCCTGGCAAAGCGTCTCAACACCAAGGACGCAGGTGCTAGGCGTGTTGCCCGTCAGGCAGGCCCCAACACCACATGTGGCATCGGTCACGTACCCGTCATCTGCGGTGCCGTTGCAGTCGTCGTCGATGGCATCGCAGGTGGTATCGCTTGCCGCCGGCGTACCCGCCTGGCATAGGGTTTCCACGCCCCCGACGCAGGTGCTCGGTGTATTGCCCGTCAAACATGCACCTACCCCGCAAGTGCTATCGGAAACATAGCCGTCATCGGCGGTGCCATTACAGTCGTTATCGATGCCGTCACAGATGATGTCGGTCGCCTCGGGCGTCCCCGGCTGGCACGCGGTTTCTACGCCGGCGACGCAGGTGCTAGGTGCGTTGGTGGCCTGGCACAGGCCAACTCCGCACGCTGCATCGGGGACGTAGCCGTCATCGGGGGCGCCGTTGCAATCGTTATCGACGCCATCACAAATGATGTCGGTCGCCTCGGGTGTTCCCGGCTGACACACGGTTTCTACGCCGCCGACGCACGTACTCGGCGTGTTTGTGGCCTGACATAGACCAACGCCGCACGACGCATCGGAGACGTAGCCGTCATCTGCGGTGCCGTTGCAGTCGTCGTCGATGGCATCGCAGGTGGTGTCGCTTGCCGCCGGCGTACCCGCCTGGCATAGGGTTTCCACTCCCCCAACGCATGTGCTGGGCGTATTGCCGGTAAGGCATGCGCCAACACCGCAGGTGGCATCGCTTATGTAGCCGTCGTCGGGGCTGCCGTTACAATCGTTGTCGATGCCGTCGCAGATGATATCGGATGCCTGAGGCGTACCCGGCTGGCACAGCGTTTCCACGCCGCCGATGCAGGTGCTGGGCGTATTGGTGGTCTGACACAGGCCAACACCGCATGTCGCGTCCGGCGCATAGTCGTCATCAATCACGCCATCACAGTCGTCATCGATTCCGTTGCAGCTATCGTCAACGAGCGAAGTGCGAATGCAGAAGGGCGGTGTGGCCTCAAACTGGACTTGAGCCGGAGGCACGTTTCCGAACGACACCAACGAAATAGTAGTCGTAGCGGGTCCCGAGCCGATCACATTTCCGCTGGTGGCCGCGTCGGCGGTTTCAAAGACCGTGGCAATCCTTACCCATCCTGGGGAGATGCCCAAACCGCTTGTAAAATTGCACCCACCGACTTCATCGACCAGACCATTGACGTTGTCACATGCACCGCCACCATTGCCGGAAAAATCTAGAAACCCCGGAGCGAGTGAAACGCTGCTGCAAGTCGTGGTCGCCGGATCGAACGTCAAGTCGGAAAAGACGCAGCTAATACCATTGGGCACGGGACCGGGAACGGTCTGCTGGGCCCATAGCTCGATGACGAAAATGTTTGCGATGTCCACGATGCCGGCAGAAGTCGGCAGCGCACCCGGCGGAACGATGTTCAATCCGCTGGGCGTCTGCAGCACGATCGGACGAACGATGACCAGCGCTCCGCCGGCCATCGCGTTTGTGTTATCGGTCGTGCCAGCTTTATCAATTTTGAGGTGTGCCGCCGGCGTGTTGGTCCCGTGTGACGCGGCATTGGCGTCCGCGGTAAGCGTTGACCCCTTCGGCGGCGCATCCGCCGCTCGAACCGCACCGCTTGAGAGCAGTACTACAGCCAGGTAAAGCAGGACATTTCGTGTGTGCATCCCCATCCTCCCGTCGATGTAGTCGGCCTTGGTCGGCGTCGATTCCTCCCGCACTTCACGGGTGTCTGGATCGCGCCCAACCTTCAAACCACTTTTCCAAGACACGGTTCTTGCCATTTCCGTCAAATCTCCAGGGCGCGTCGGCACATTTCGTCGCATGGAGTGCCGAATGTTTGACCTGAGCTACCGTTCGCATTCCAGGTAGCGTTTCAAATACCTGCCTTCCAAGATCATCGTATGCCGCAGCAAGAAAACGATCGTGAAAGGACTGTGCTTGTGTTTAACCCAGTGCGGAGCTGGCCGCAATAAGCATTCGGCTTAAGAGGATTGGGGCGTTGCATCATTGCAACGTTGGCGATTGGTGCCGGAAACGGAGGCGCCGCGCTTGGACGCCTGCCGATCGTCCCGGAATGTGCTCCCCTCCCTACGATCCGCTAGGAGTTAGTTATTGGCCCCGCTCCGGGGCCGCAAACCATGATGGATGCCTGCCGCCGGTCGATCCGCCGACCTATCGCTTTGGCCGCGGGCGACAGGATTCCCGGCGCACAGGCACACCCATGGCATTAAGGGCTGCAACCCTAATTCCGCGCGGTCGTTCCACACACTTCATTGGTGGTGGCGGATTCGCTCGCCGCCGTATTCAACGCCGTCACGATGTAGCAGTAGAATCCGGGCGATCCGGACTCATCGTCAAAACCGCCCTGTTCCAAATCGAGGACCGTTAACAAGGAGTATGGTCCGCCGGAGCTGGTCGAGCGGTAGACGTTGTATCCGTCCAAATCCGGGTCGGGGCTCGGCGTCCAGCTCAGGTTGGCGGTTTCACCGAACTGTGCCGTCAGGTTGGTAGGCGGAGCAACACCACTGCAAGGCATTACAGGATCGCACAGGCCTGCCGCACAGGTGTCGCCCGCGCATGGGTCACCGTTGTCGCAGGCCGTTCCATTCGGGAGTGCTGCGACCGCACAGCTTCCGGCGATCTCATCGCATATTCCAGTGTTGCACTGGTCACTAAGGACGGTGCAATTAGGCGGGGTTCCCGGTAGGCAGCCGGCGACCGCATCCCATATTTCTATACCGTTACAGAAAACACCGTCGTCACAAAGCGCAGTGTTGATTACGTGTTCGCAGATATCGAGTAGCTCATTGCATGAATCAGCTGTGAATGGAACACCATCGTCGCAGTCGACTGGGAGCCCCGCGATGCATCCGGTAGCGGTATCGCACGTCTCCAGGCCGTTGCAGAAGAGTCCATCGTCGCACACAGGCGAGTTTCCACCGAGGCACGACCCGGTTGCCGGATCGCACGTCTCGAGGCCGTTGCAAGCGTTCGCGTCGTCGCAATCGGCGTCAATGGTGCAGGCGGCCGTCAACGGCGGCGTGAAACTCCAGGTATACCGAACGCGACTGATCGTCACTGTGATCTGCTCGCGAGTCGCAATGGTGACCAGGAAGCTGGCCCCGGTGAAAGCGTCCGCGATCGTCAGCACGCATGTATTTGGGGCCTGGCCCGCGCAGCGGTAGGCCGGGAGCATCTCGCCCCCTTCCGGCACGGCAGCATCGAACCCACCGTATTGGGCTTGGCCGTCATTGGCGATCCAAGCGCCGATCGGCCCCTGATCACCCTGCGTGGACGCCTCGGCGAAGAACTCGATTTTCGCCAGGCTCACGTCGGTAGAGCCGGCTGGGGGACGTGTTGCGGGTGTCCACACGAAGTCTCTTGTCTGTTCCGTGTCCGAGTGCGTCCAGAACACGATATCCTCGGCCACAAAGGTGGTGGGCACGCATGTGTCCGGGCCGGACAGGCAGAAGCCGCCGAGGCAGGCGTCGTTGATCGTGCAGGCGTTTCCGTCCTCGCAAGGCGTCGTGTTGTTCGTGTTCGTGCAGCCCAGGGTGGCATCGCACGCGTCGTCGGTACAGGGGTTCAGGTCGTTGCAGTCAACCGCGATGCCGGTTCCGCAGATGCCCACGCCGGGTATGCAGGTTTCGCCCGATGTACACGCATCGCCGTCGTTGCAGGGCGTGGCGGCCATATCGGGGTCGCCCGCACAGGTACCGGCAGCGTCGCCCAAACAGGAATCCAGGATCGTGCAAGAAACGCCGTCATCGCATGGGCCCACGATTCCCGTACCGTCGTGACTACATGAGATGCCCGCGTCGCACGTATCCGTCGTGCATGGATTCCCATCGTCGCAATCCGCGTCCGAGAAGCACCCCGTTGAGAACACGGGGCTGGACGCGAAGTCGATCTGTGCTGGTGGCACGGTGCCATAGGATACCAGTGACACCGCGGTCGCGGCAGGCTGGGAGCCGATCACCATGCCGCTGGCCCCCAGGTCGGCGGTTTGGAACACGGTGGCGATCCTCACCCAGCCTGGCGTGATGCCCAGCCCGCTGGTAAAGGTACAGCCTCCGACCTCGTCGACGAGGCCGATGCCATTGTCGCAGGAACCACCGCCATTTCCGGAGAAATCGAGAAATCCAGGTGCCAGCGTCACGGAATTGCAGGTCGTGATTGCCGCATCAAAGGACAAGTCGGCAAAGATGCAGCTAACACCATTGGGGAATGGGCCGGGGACGGCTTGCTGTGCCCATACCTCGGTGACGAACACACTACCAAGGTCAATGATGTCGGCGGACACCGGCAAGCCGTCGGCCGGGGCCACATCCAGGCCACTGGGCGCCTTCAGGACGATGGGGCGAACAATGACCAGTCCGCCTCCCAGTGTGATTTTGTCATAGGGCGTGTCATTCTTGCCGACGGTCGAGCGAGCCGTCGCGTCGGCGTCCGCTTGCGTCGCTCGCGAGCCTGGAGGCAGGTCCGCGTTTGGACAGCCACTATTTGAGAGCATTATCAATGCGAGGCAGAGCATGACAATTCGTTTGTTCATCTTCATTCTCTCCAGTCGATGTGGTCGGTTTGGGGCGACGGCGATGCTTACGCCTGCTTTGCGATCTCATGGGCCGCACGCGTCGTTCAAACCACTGTCTTTCATAACGTGTTGGTTGTCACTTTCCGTAGACGTCCGCAGCCGCCTCTCGCCACACAGCGTGTCGAAGTTTGACTTGCGCTTGAGTGCACCTTCTTGGTAGGGTTTTGAAGGCCTGAATCCAAGAGTCCTAAGAGCGTCGCGAGCCGAAACAACCATGGTCGGACATCTGCTTATCGATCATGTTCTTTTTAGGCTTGAGGTCCGCGCGATGCAATAAGCATTCGGCTTATCGCGATGGTTTTTCTGTGCTTTCTATGTCGCTATCCATTGGGATACTCTTGAAGTGCCATAGGCTGACACTATAAATTCAGAGGCGGTCGATCAACGCGCCAGCCGATCAGCAGCTCCGGCGATTCCTGACCGGTGATCCATTCCTGATATGAGAGCGCGCGGGAAAGCCGTGCGCCCTGCGACGCCTTGGCCCATCTGCTGCCACGGCGATCACGAACGCGCCGAAAGCCGCATCGCGCAACGGATTCCGGCGTGCGGCGACGCCGAGTGCTACCGCGGGAGAACCATGTGCAACAACAGGGCGGATAGATCAGATCACGACGGCCAACGTCCGGGAATCGATGGGTCGGCAGCGCAAGACCGATCGATTTGTGAAGTCGGAAGGGAGGCCCTAGCAGCGAATCGCGGGATGGCCTTTCATCCGCATCCGGCGAATACCGCGCGACGTCGCTGCAAAAACGCTTCGCGCCGTCGAGTCAAAACTTCTTAAGCCAAATGCTTATTGCAGCGCCCCGGCGTTCGCGATAAATACTAACTCAACATGTTTCTCGCGGTGCTCGGCGATCGGCCGGTAAAACCGCAAACGCGAAGCTGATAGGAAACACGATCGTGACAACCAAGAGACAGTTCAAGCCGGAACAAGCGTCGATGGAAATCGCGAACGCACAGAAAGGCCGCTTCGCTCGGGTGCGAAACATCCGCAGCAATGCCGCGGCCCATCAGAAGACGGGAAAGGATGGTGTTCGTATGAATCCTGCCGCCCAGGGATATCCGGTTCGATTTGTAACACGTATCGGTTGGTTGGCCGCGCTGGTTTTGGTTGCCGGCACGGCGCAAACGGCTCAGGCTCAATTCACCGTTTCCGTGCAGACACCAAGCGGTGCGGCCGTTACCGGCTTCCGATGGTTGCTGGAGGAGGACAACACCCTGCAGCCTGTCCCCGGCCAGTTGGTGTCGGACAGCATCGCCGTCAGTATCCACAACAGCCATGCGCCGGTGGTGAGC
>CAZYXP010000208.1:0-6250 GCA_964651325.1 uncultured Phycisphaeraceae bacterium | reverse complement strand
AACGCGTCGCCTAGCCGCAGGAACCATCGAGGCTCTATTCGGCGCATCACTTCGTACGCCGCTAAGATGTCGCCCAAGGGAGTCACGCGGTCCAACACGGCGCGTCGCACGGCCGGATCGGCGAACGAAAGATCGAAACGCATCACGCCAACCTCGACCACATGATCGCTGGCGCCCGCGCACAGCTTGATGAGCCGCGTATAGACATCCCCGCTTTGTTGCTCAGTGACAACGTGCAACGTGACGGCCTCGCCTTGGTATTCTCTCAGCGTGGCAGTCATGTGCTGCTCGTGGGCGAGTAGCTCTTGAAACGCTTCGGGCATCGTCGCGGATTCGACGAACTCAACCGCATCCAGCGCGTCGTTGCCAACGTCAAACGGCGCGCAGAGCCCGGTGAGCGCTTCCCGCGCGGCGATTGGCGTTTCGGTTGGGTCGTCCGCGGGAATCATTGCGTCTTCCCGTTTTGGAATTGCGGCTCGTAGAAACGCGGCAAGAGCCCATCCGCGCGGAGCAAGCCGGCGCGGGTCAACGTCAGATCGTCGCCACTTATCAGCGCGAATTCGTCGCGTACCAGTGAGATCATGGCCTCTTGGAACACCTCGGCCACTTCCACGCCGAATTTGCGGCGGAAGTACTCGCCCCTGACACCCCCTTGTTTGAGCTGCAAGATGAACTCGCGAATCATGCGCTGATGGGGCGTGGGCACGAACCCCCGGGCGAGCGGAAGCGCGCCGCTGTCCAGCGAATCGACGTAGCCGTCCCAATCGGCGTGATTTTGAAAATGCACGCCGGCGATGTGCGAGAAAGAGGCCACACCCGCGCCGATCATGTCGGCGCCATGCCAGACCAAATCGCGATAAACAAAGGTGTCTTCAGGCTGGCCGACCCTTGGTTTCACCGCCGTAAACGCGCTGGACACGCGGTAGCCCGCCTGCTCAAACTGCTTGAAGGCGTAATCCATCCACGCCCGCTTGGTGGGCCAATCGGCAATCGGCACGGTCGACCGACCGCCACGGACGTCGGCCGCGATCCGGCTGTTGCTGGGAATTTCCATCTGATAAATGGTCACGCTGTCGGGATCGAGCTTGAGCGCTTCTTCGACCGTGCGCTTCCACTTGGCTTCCGTGTCGCCGACCATGCCTGCGAGCAGATCGATGTTGATCTCGGGAAATCCGACCTCCCGGGCCCAGGCGAAGGCCTTGAACACCTCGGCCGACTTGTGCGCCCGGCCGTTGTGGGCGAGCACTTCGTCGTCGAAATGCTCGACGCCCAGGCTGAGCCGGGTGGTGCCGATGCGGCGGATGGCCTCAAGCTTGGCTTTTTGCAGCGTGCCAGGCTCGCATTCAAAAGTAACCTCGCGGGCGTTTTGCCACGTCCAATCCTTGGCGATGCGCTCGACCAGCGATTCAAGCTGATCGGCGCTCAGAAACGAGGGCGTTCCGCCGCCGAAGTAGACGAATTCAAGATCGCGGCCGGCTGTGGCGGGCTGGCGGCTGTACAGCTCTATTTCGGTGGCCAGCGCATCCAGATAACGGCGAACATCCGCGGCGTTCTTGTCGGTGTAGACGCGGAAGTAGCAAAACGTGCACCGCTTGCGGCAAAATGGAATGTGCAGGTAGAGGCCGAGCGGGGTCTTGCGATCCGATTCCCCATCCGGGGCTCCCGGCGGCACGGCTAGGGCTCGCTTGGCCTCGGACAGACAATCCCCCGACCACGCCGAAAACGGCGGGTAGTTGGACACGAAATAGCTCCCGACTTCCGTTTCGGATGAGTCGTCGAGGAGGTCGAGTTCTTTTGCCACGATGCTGAATTTCTCCGATTTTGGTCACATACTGCCGCGTCAAGTCGCCAAACGACACCCGCGGCTCAACCGACAGAAACAGCCGCGCGGGCTGAAGCCTGCGCCTCGGGTGCGCCCAAAACCAACGATTCGGGCGTTTCAATCTGCGTTTTGAGGTCGCGCGGATGCTTCAAATACGGTCGTAGTATAGCGGAATTTCCGCGTCTTTTGCGTGTAACAACCTGTCAACCCCGCTTTGCCCAGCGCCAAGCTCGGTTCGCTTGGCCCCATCGGTGCTCAATCGAGTGCGCTTCGGTAGATTTCGGCGAAGCCGGCCGGAGTTATCGGAACCGGGTTAAATTGGGCGGTCCATTGGGCGTGGGCGGATTGGGCGAGATCATCAATCAGGTCGGATGCGCCGGCGCAGCGGTCGGCCTCCGCGAACGTCGCAGGCAATCCGCCAAGTTCCAGAAGTTGCGACACCCGGCGGGCCAGGCGCTCGGAATCGGGATCCAGCGCGACGTACGGTTGATTCCCGTGCTCTGCGTTGTAGCGAATCACGCCGGGAAGCATCAGGCCGACGGCCAGGCCGTGCGTCAGGCCGAACCGAGCGGTTAGCGGATTGGCGCACGCGTGGGCGGCTCCGAGCATGCTCTCCTCGATGGCCGCGCCGGCCAGGTGCGCGCCGAGCAGTATGTCGGCAAAGTCTTGTTCGCTGGGGCCGCCCGCCAAAATGCGCGGGAACGAGGTATCAAGCAGTTGCCAAGCCGCTCTTGACAGCGCCAGCGAGTGCTCGGTTTGGGCGGTGGACCCGGCGGTTTCGATGGCGTGGGCGATGGCGTCGATGCCAGCGGCGGCGGCCACATGCCGCGGAACCGTCTTGATAAGCCTGGGATCGAGAATGGTCAGATGGGGACGAAGTCCACCTTCAGCCGGCGGACGCCGGTCGCCGCAGGCCATTTTCTGATGCGTCTTGGGGTCGGTAATCAGGGCGAAGGATTGGGCTTCACTGCCCGTTCCCGCCGTGGTGGGCGCCAGAATCATCGGAAGCAGCGGTTTGGTGGTCTTGCCGATGCCCCAGTAGTCGGCCACTTCGCCGCCGTTGGTCAAAATGAGATTGATGCCCTTGGCGCAGTCCATAGCGCTGCCGCCGCCGAGGCCGATGATGAGATCGACGGCGCCCCAAGAAGCGAACCGCACGCCGTCTGCGATATTCTCGGTGGTCGGATTCTCCTGAACACCGTCGAATAACGCGAATGGGAGATTCGCGTCGCCCAACGCCCCAATTGCCGCATCAAGATGCCCGGCCCGTTCGATGCCCGGATCGGTCACCACGAGGACACGCGTCGCACCGATTCTCAGCGATTCGCGGCCCAGTTCCGAGATAGCGCCGAAGCCAAATAGGACCCGCACGGGCGAGTCGGATAGGATTTCGGGAAGCGGAAGCGCGGCGTCCATCATGCGGCGTGCTCGGATTGGAACGCGCGTTGGCGGTAGAGATGCTCGAAGAGATTGCCCTCGTGCGGCTGATCCCAGGCAAGCCGGACGGTGGGAATCGGGCCGATGTTGAGGCGGTCGACGTGGGGGCATTGCATCAAATCGGCGATCATTTTGGGGTCTTCGGTGATGGCGGTGCAGACTAGAGTCGGGCCGATGGCGGCCAGCGTTTGGTCCGACGGGCACGTAACCACCGACGCAAAGGGAAACAGAAACTCTCGATTGGCCAGCGGATGTTCGGGCGATCCGCACGCGATCACGGTCGGCAACAGATACCGGCAGCGACCGAGACTCGCGAGCCTTGGGGCTCCCCGATGCGCCTCGGTGACGTCCGTCGCGCCGGCGGACTTCAGATCGTGATCGATGATTTCAGACATGCGGGTGGCCATGGCGGGGTTGGCAAACGCGGCGACTTTGGCATCCGGATCCGACGCGGGCAAAGCGCCAATGCCTGCCAGGCGTTTGGCAAGTGCATCGGCCAGCGCCGGACCATGGCGCGGCGTCCAAACACCCGACGCATTGATGCAGGATCGCCCGCCGTTAGCGACGATCGACTCGGCAATGACGTCAACGTATTGCTCCCACCGATCGGCGCAATCTTCGCCGAGGATGATCTTGCTGAATCCCGGCCCGTGAACCTCGACTCGCGGGTCGCTTTGCCAAACGCGGGTGGTGGTCGCATCGCCAAAAACCATGGAACGGTCCACGGTGCGTAGGATTTCGTTGGCGCCGGCGTGATCGGTGGGATAGAAGCCGAAGGCGCCTGGCGGCATGCCCGCGGCGATCAGGGCCTGAATAATGCGATACGGCGACCAGGGCTCTTGCCCGCCGGGCTTGAGCACGATGGGGGCTTTGAGCGCCACCGCTGGAATCCACAGGCCATGAACACCGGGGGAGTTGCTCGGCAAGACCGCTCCGAAAACGCGTCCGGCTCGAAAATAGCTGAGCGTGCCACCGGCGTGCGTACCGTGGCCTTCGTCGAGGATGGACAGATCGAGGCCCCGTGTCAAGCCGCGCAGCACAACATCGATTTCGCTAAGGACGCGGTGAATTTTGTTCGCGTTGGCGCGGCAATGGGCCGCGGGCATGCCCGTCGAGGCGCTAAGCTGCCCCATGTAATCATCAAAGGACTGATCGGCCTCGCCAACGGGCAGCGTAGCGTGCAGGAACAGGTCGGCGGCCTTCTGGCACATCGCGATCAACTCGGTGACGGTAAACCGCTCCAAAACGGTGTCGTCGATCCGGGCCAGATCGCGGACAATCAACCCGCTATTGGCACAGCTCACCTCGGCCATGGGCTCGCCGGTTTCGTGATGCGCCAGCGGCGTCCGATCCAGGCTTTCGTAGGGCGTGCCCATGCGCAAAATCGGAATGTGCAGCATCAGTACACCCCTTCGATCACAGGCGTTGCGAAGCCGGAGAAGGGGCGGACGTCGCCAATGCCGTCCCATGGATAGGCTTCGCAGGGGCGGGTGCGCACGCCTTCATCCCGTTCAAGAAAACGCGGCATGAAGAATTCTTTTGTGAGCGTGGTGAGTCGCGCGCGGCCGACCTGGCCGTAATCCACAACGCGACGCGAATCCTCGGGATCGACGACCTCGGTCATCGCCCGCGGCTGCGGTGCGTGGTAGATCACGCTGTAGTTGTCCTCAGGTGTGAAGGGCTTGTGGCACGCCAGGCCCATGAGGGTATTGCCGTACGTCGGAACAAAGTCGATCGTCCCTTCGAGCAACTCCTCTCGGGCGAACCGATGAAACTGCGCGGTGAGCTGCGTTCCGCCGCAGAACACGCCCTTGATGCCGATCTGTTTGAGCGACACCTTGTTGCAGAGCGCTTCGAGCAGCTTGGGGGTGGTAAAGACGCATTGAATGGATTCATGGGCCCGCAGCAGGGTAAGCCCTTGGTCGATCACATGATCGCGGTATTGCGCCATCTCATTCATCTCGCCGCGCTTGATGAGCTTGACGACCCATCGCGGGTCCATGTCGACGCCGTAGCAAATCCCCCCGCGATGCTGGCAGAGGTGCTCGACCGCCAGGCGCAGCCGCCGCGGGCCGCTCGGACCGAGCATGAGCCAGTCCGCTCCCTTGGGGAAGCCGCCGTCTGAAAGCGTATTGCTGAACAGTTCGTAATCGGTTCGGAAATCTTCTACGTTGATGCGCGATTTGGGAATCCCTGTGCTGCCGCCTGTCTCAAAGACAAACACCGGCCGATCGGCGTAGGCGTTGGGGACCCAACGTCGCACCGGCCCGCCGCGCAGCCATTCATCCTGAAAATGATCGAACTTGTCGAGATCCTCGTAGCATTGGATTTCGTCGCGCGGGCTCCAATCCAGTTTCTCGGCGTAGTCAAGCCAAAAGGGGCAACCGGTCTTTGGGTCGAAGTGCCACGAGACCGTCTCTCTAGTGTGGGCATCCAAGGCCTGCTTGGCCTGGCCGATCCGCTGGGAAAGGGAGTCGGCCATCACTTGGCTTCGATCGCAAAGAGGGCTCGCCGATTGGTGATGTACAGTATGCCGTTGGCGACGACGGGGGTGGTATAGACCGAATTGCGCATGTCGTTGGTGGATAGCTCCTTCATGGTCTTACCGTGCTTGAGCACGACGATTTCGCCGTCTTCATCGCCCAGCATGACCTTGCCGTCCACGACAAACGGCGAGCCCCATATCGCGGCCATCGCATCGTAACGCCAATGCCGCTTGCCGGTCGCCGCATCCAAGCAATAAAGGAATCCGCTGAGGTCGGCCGCGTAGAGCAATCCATCCGCAATCGCCACGGTGGACATGGATCGGTGGAACGCATCGCCGCCGACGTGCCAGATTTGGCCGCTTTCGGTGATGTCGCCACGTTTGGTGCCGTCGATGGCATAAAGGTGGCCCGGGCCCTCGCCGTGCTCGGGGTCTTGCCCCACGCAGAGGAAGACCTTGTCATCGTGGATGACGGGCGTGGCGATGACGTTGTTCTTGGTGCCGCG
>CAZYXP010000207.1:0-6250 GCA_964651325.1 uncultured Phycisphaeraceae bacterium | reverse complement strand
TCCGAACCGCGCCCGTCAGGAAGCGGCCCCGCGACAACCTCCGGCGTTTTGTTCCCAGTATCGAAGCACGCAGAACTTCGCCTACGGCTGATCTCTGGCGTGTGACGGCTTCAAGCCCCTCGGCAAATCCCATCGCTCGGTCGTTTTGACAGAACCCCGCCGCCGTACCAAGATGCCCACATGATCGCAAAGAAGAAACCCAAAACGGTGCCCGCGGTGCGGAGCGGCCGAATCGCCCGGTTCCGCAAGGGACTCAAGCTGCAGAAGCTCTCGGCCGCCCTCATTACGAACCCAACCGACTACCACTATCTGACTGGGTTTACCGGCGAGGATTCAGCCCTCTTGGTCCTACAGCGGCAGGTCCATCTGATCAGCGATGGGCGGTTCGACGAGGCGATCAATCGCGAGTGTCCGTGGGTTACGCGTTGGATGCGCAAGGGCACGCTCGACGACGAAATCGCGGCCGTGATCAAGAATTTGGGCCCGTCGCCCGTGGGGATTCAGGCGAATCATATTTCGGTGGCCTCGATGGGGACGCTCAAGCGGAAGCGTAGTGGTGCGAAATTCGAAGATTTGCAGCCGATCCTTCCGGGGCTACGCCGGCTCAAGGATCCCGACGAACTGAAATCCATGCGCAAGGCGATCCGCGTGGCTCAGGAATCTTTCCTGGCTATGCGCGAGACGATCCGGATTGGCGATACGGAGCTAACGCTGGCCGCCCGCTTGGAATACGAGATGAAGAGTCGGGGCTCGACGAATCCGGCCTTTCCGACCATTGTGGCGGAGGGGCCCAATGCTGCCTTGCCTCACGCCCATCCCGGACGGCGGAAAGTGAAGAAGGGCAGCGCTATTCTGTTCGACTGGGGCGCTTGCGTTGAGGGGTATTGCAGCGATTTGACCCGTATGGTGTTCGTCGGTAGCATCCCCCCGAGGATTGGCGAGGTCTATAACGTTGTGCTGAAGGCGCAGCTCAAGGCGATCGCCGCGGTTGGCGGAGGGGCTCGGTTGTGTGACGTGGACGCTGCGGCGCGATTGTCCATCCGTGCGGCAGGGTACGCCAAGGAGTTTAGTCACGCGCTGGGTCACGGCTTGGGGCTCGATGTGCATGAGTCGCCCCGTGTGTCTTGGCAGTCGGGCTCGGGATTGGAGCCCGGATGCGTGGTGACGATAGAGCCGGGCGTGTATCTGCCCGGCATCGGCGGCGTTCGTATTGAAGATGATGTGCTGGTGACCGAGCGAGGCTGTCGCGTGCTCAGCCGATTGAGTAAGAGCGCAGCCGATTCGGTCATCAAGGCCCGTTTGCGATAGACCCGTGTGACAAGCCGGGTTCGAGACGGTCGGCTGGTTGATGCAGGCAACGTTGGAGCAACGAACGTGCTTGAGGTCGATAAGATAAAACAACTGATCGAAATGATGGTGGCCAACGATCTGGTCGAGGTGTCTCTGCGCGACGGTGAACGGGAAGTGAACCTGCGTAGGCCCAACGCCGCCTCGATGGCGCCGCTGGCGGCGAATCTGATCGCGGCGCCGATGGCCCAGGCTCCAGTGCCCGCTCCCGTCGCGGCTTCCGGTGCCGCGGGCACGACACCTTCGGTCGAGGAGGCTGAAGAAGATTTCGTGGACATTGCGTCGCCCATGGTGGGCACCTTCTACACCGCCTCCGACCCGGAGTCGCCGCCCTTTGTTGCGATCGGCACTGAAGTTCAGGTGGGGACGGTGGTGTGCATTCTGGAGGCCATGAAGGTCTTTAACGAAATCAAATCGGAGATCGCCGGGCGCGTCGAGCGCATTCTTGTCAAGAACGCGGACGCGGTGGAATTTGGTCAGGCCTTGTTCAAGGTTCGCCCGCTTTGATCCGCCGCCCGTTGCGCGGCCTGCGTCTTTCCGTTGATGTCGAGGTCCGCGCAAGGAAGCGCTTAAGATCGTGAGTTCCGGTTCGATGTTTCGACGAATACTTGTCGCCAATCGAGGTGAGATCGCGCTGCGTGTGTTGCGCGCGTGTCGCGAACTCAACATAGAGACGGTCTGCGTTTTCTCGGAAGAGGATCGCGGTGCCGCCTATTTGGACCTTGCGGATCGGTCGCTGTGCATTGGAACCGGCGCGCCGCTGGAAAGCTACCTCAAGAGCGACCGGATCATCGCCGCGGCCGAGATCACCGGCACCGACGCCATTCATCCCGGATACGGGTTCCTCGCTGAAAACGCCCAGTTTGCCGAAAAGGTGCGGGCGAGCAAGATAGAATTCATCGGCCCCAGCGCTGAAGCCATGCGTCTGCTTGGCGACAAGAACACCGCGCGGGCCATTGCCAAGAAGGCAAAAGTGCCCGTCGTTCCAGGCACGGAGGGCTTGCTGGACGAAGAGAACGATGTCGAATCGGTTGCCCAAACCATCGGTTTTCCCGTCATGATCAAGGCCTCCTCCGGCGGGGGCGGGCGCGGCATGCGCATTGTGCAATCGGCGGGCGGTGTGGTTCAAGCCGTCAAGCAAGCCAAGCAAGAGGCCAAGGCGGCGTTCAACAACGAAGACGTCTACCTCGAAAAATTCATCCAAAACCCGCGCCATGTGGAAGTGCAGTTGCTTGCCGATCAGCAGGGCCACGTGGTACACATCGGTGAGCGGGATTGTTCTACCCAACGCCGTTATCAGAAGTTGATTGAAGAGTCACCCTCCCCGGCCATCGAGCCCCGAACGCGTCGCGATCTATGCGCCGCGGCCGTCAAGCTCGCCAAGGCGGCCGGCTACAGCTGCGCGGGAACCGTCGAGTTCATCGTCGATGAAAAGGGGCGGTTTTATTTCATCGAAGTCAATGCACGCATCCAGGTGGAACACCCCGTCAGCGAGATGGTTTCGGGGATCGATCTGATCAAAGCACAAATCCTGACAGCCGCCGGCCAGCCGCTCGGTTTCGCCCAAAAGCAAGTCAAGCTGAGCGGTCATTCCATTGAATGTCGGATCAATGCCGAGGATCCCAGCGAGGATTTTAGGCCATGTGCGGGGCAGATTAAGAAGATGCGGCTGCCCGGCGGATTCGGCGTCCGGGTTGACACCTATTTGAGCGAGGGCGGCCGGGTTTCGCCGTACTACGACTCGCTGGTCGCCAAGGTCATCGTTCACCAGCCCACGCGACCGGAAGCCATTGCCTGCATGCAACGATGTCTGAAAGAGATGACGATCGAGCCGATCAAAACAACCGTGCCCTTCCTTCGGCGTGTGCTGATGCATCCGGACTTTATCGAAGGCAAAGTGGATACCGGATTCGTGGCAAGAACGTTCAAGGAGCGATAGCCCCAGGCGCGATGGCACCAGGCGTTTGGCCGAGCAGTCGGGATACCTCACGTACATCCTTGTCGCCGCGTCCGGACAGATTCACCACGATGGGCTCATCGGGCGCAAATCGCGCTGCTTCCCGAATCACATACGCTAGGGCATGGGCGCTTTCCAGTGCGGGGATAATCCCTTCGGTTTTGCTGAGGAGTTGGAACGCCTCGAGCGCCTCATCGTCGGCAACGGCCTCGTAGCGCGCGCGCCCTTGCTCTTTCCAGAATGAGTGTTCCGGTCCCACGCCGGGGTAGTCCAACCCTGCCGACACGGAATGCACGGGCAAGGTCTGCCCGTCGTCATCTTGCAGGACATAGGTGTGCATGCCATGGAGCACGCCCGGCCTGCCGAAGCTGAGCGTTGCGGCGTGGCGATGGAGGGCCCCGTTTTCACCGGCCGCTTCCACGCCGACCAACTCCACATCCTCATCATCGAGGAACCCCGCGAAAATCCCCGCAGCGTTGCTCCCGCCGCCCACGCAGGCCACCACACAGCCCGGCAGCCGCCCGGTTTGATCCAGCATTTGCGCTCGGGCTTCCCTGCCGACGATCGACTGAAAATCCCGCACCATCTGAGGGTACGGGTGGGGGCCCATCACGCTTCCGATGGCGTAATGAGTCTGTTCGCTCGAGGCAATCCAATCCCGCATGGCCGCGTTGATGGCGTCCTTCAAGGTTTTCTGCCCGTCTTCGACCGAGACGACGCTCGCCCCGAGCAGCTCCATCCGATAGACATTGAGCGCCTGGCGGCGCACATCCTCCGCGCCCATGTAGACGACGCATTCCAATCCGAAGGCCGCGGCGGCCGTGGCGGTGGCGACGCCATGCTGTCCGGCGCCCGTTTCAGCGATGATGCGGGTCTTGCCAAGGCGTTGGGCGAGCAGGACTTGCCCCAGCGTGTTGTTGATCTTGTGGGCGCCGGTGTGGTTCAAGTCTTCACGTTTGAGATAGACTTGGCGTCCGCCCAGCCGTTCGCCCAATCGCGTCGCGCGGTAAAGCGGGCTCGGGCGACCTACGTATTGCTTGAGATAGTCGTAAAGATCAGCCCAGAACGCGGCATCGCTCCGGATGGCCTCGTAGGCCTCACCAAGCTCGATCACCGCGCTCATCAAAGTTTCCGGAACAAAGCGCCCGCCGAACGCGCCGAACCGGCCTGCGGTCGTCGGTTCCCAACGAGCGGAGAGCGTGGGCATGGGGTCGATCGGCATGGTCATTATCTCTCAAAACGGGTAGGGCGGACTCAGTCCAACGCGAGCCCCTACCTGGTTGACCACATAGCGTTCATTGACCGCCGACATAAGAAAGTCTCCTGGCTGCACAACGCGTCCACCATTTCCACCCGGCCATCGGCGGTTTGAAAAGTGATCGACGAGTCCTATGCGAAATCAAAACCATTATACGTTGCGTTGACCCACTTTGTCGAGCGAGCACAGCAAACAAGCGAGTGAGCGTGCCGCCCCTGAGGGGCGCTGCAGCGCCCGACTGTCATGCCCCCAAGGCCTCCCAATGTAGTTAGGAGTTCAATGGCCATGGGACCATCGTTTGGTTAGGATGATCGAAGTTACGCTGCGCCGCGATCCAAATGGGTTCGGGACAGGCTAAAATCGGTGTATATTCGGGTCCACGAGGAGGCACGACGCAACATGAGTGGTGCGCTCGAGCGATTGATCAAGCAGACCGTCGTGCTCGATACGGATTCTCCGATCGTGTACATCGGTACGCTCGCGGAGCTCACGGAACGTTGCCTTGTGCTTACCGATGCGGACATGCACGATTGTCGCGAGGGGCACGCGAGCAAGGAGCGCTACCTCGCCGAGGCTCATGCTGATGGCACCGCGGTGAATCGTCGTCAGGTGATCGTCATGCGGTCGTTCGTGATCAGCGTGTCGCGGTTGGCGGATGTTGTGGAATAGGCGAATAAAGTCAGGAGCGGTTGAATGAAGCTATTCGTGGCGGGCGGCGCCGGATACGTGGGCAGCCATTGCATACGCGAATTGATCGGCGCGGGGCATGAGGTTGTGGTCTTCGACAATTTGCAAGACGGCGGACATGCCGAAGCGATCGATCCCCGCGCGGAGACCATCGTCGGGGATCTTTCGGATGCTGAGGCCTTGGAGCGGGCGTTTTCGGCCCACTCATTCGACGGCGCCATGCACTTTGCCGCCCACCTCGACGTCGGCGAATCGGTGTCTAAGCCGCTGAAGTATTACCGCAACAACATCGCCAACACGATCAACCTGCTGGAGGCGATGGAGCGCCATAGCGTGTTGCGCATGGTCTTCAGCTCCACCTGCGCCACTTACGGCGAACCCGAAACGCTTCCGATCACGGAGGGCCTGCCTCAGGATCCGATCAACCCCTACGGTCGGACCAAGCTTGCGGTTGAATGGGTTCTTGAGGATTCGGCCCGAGCCTGGGGCCTGGGCACGACCGCGCTACGATATTTCAACGCGTCCGGGGCCTCGGCCGACGGCACGATCGGGGAAGATCGCGATCCGGAATACCATCTGATCCCCCTGGTCTTGCAGGTCGCCCTGGGCCAGCGAGCGCTGATCAAAGTGTTTGGTACCGACTACCCCACCCGCGACGGCACCTGCGTGCGTGATTATATTCACATCGAGGATCTGGCCACGGCCCATCGCCTGGCGATCGAGAGCCAGCCGTCGGCCACCTTCCGCGCCTACAACGTCGGCACGGGGCTGGGCGTGACCGTGCGCGAACTGATCGACGTGGCTCGAACCGTGACCGGATGCGACATTCCCTCCGAAGATACGCCGCGCCGAGAGGGCGATCCGCCCGAGCTCTACGCCGACCCGTCCAAGATCAAAAGCGAGCTAGGCTGGAGCCCGAAGTACCTGGAAATCGAGCTCATCATCGAAACGGCATGGCAGTGGCACCCGACCCATCCCAAGGGCTACGCCACCAAATAGCC
>CAZYXP010000206.1:0-6312 GCA_964651325.1 uncultured Phycisphaeraceae bacterium | reverse complement strand
TGGCCGGGCCGATGTAGGGCTCCGCCAGCGGCGCCTTACGCAACGCCAGCACTTGAGCGATCACGGCGTCAAACGCCCGCGTCAACTCCGCGTCATCGGGCAAGCCCGCGCGAACCGCGGCGTTGAAGGTCTCGGATTGTTGCAGCTCCATGCCGTCCTCGGCTTTGGTGGCGGCCGAAAGCGTGATGCGGAATCTGGTCTGGGCGGTTTGGAGCCGAGCGCCTTCGCTGGTGACGATGGTGCGCGTACCGGCCAGCGTGCCGAGGGTAACAGACGACGCATAAATGAGGGGGTGCTTCAGCGCCAAGGCCGAAATCTTGCGAAGTCGACGGGTCCACTCCGCGCGATCCACATCGAGGACGGCCGGGGCTTCATGGTATTCGTGGGCCGTATCTTTGCTGAAGTCGTCGGACTGATCCTCCTCCTCGACTTTGATTTTGAGATTCGTTTGAATCTGCGAGAATCTTCGAGCGGCCCGTTTGAATTCCTTGTCGGTTCGATACCACAGAATGTGATTGATGGCGGTTTGGTCGTTCGTAAGCGGCATCGAGATGTTGCCACTACCCGAGACGTGCGCCGCCCCGCCGCCGCGTAACTGATGCGTGTTGTCCAGTGCGTAATCACCCACGCGAACGTCGATCGTCAGTTGGCGATCGCGGGTTTGGGCATTTTGCGTGATGGCCCCTAACGTTGCGGAAACCACTGCGGTCGTTTCATCGTAGACGGCGTAGGAAAGGTAATAGGGCTTTACGCCGTCGTCGGTCTTGAGATGTGTCATCGAATAGGTCAGCTCGTCGGCTAGCAGCGACATCAGCGGACGCGCTGATGCTTCGGCCGCGACCGGTCGATCGTCGGCCCAAACCGCGCCGCCACTCCAGCTAGCGCCCAGCATGATGGCCGCCGCCCAAAGCACTGCTGCCCAACCGATGCGAGGGGCCCATCCGATGCGAGGATACTGTATCATAAGCTCAACCTAAAACGCGCGTCGGGATTCCAAAAGGATGCAAACGGGGCCGGCGTTGACACTTTGGACCTGCATGTCGTCGCCGAAGCAGCCGCGCTGAACCGGCACGCCCAGGCCAGCCAGTCGCTCGCAGAACAGTTCGTAAAACACCACGGCTCGGTCCGGGTCGGCGGCCTTGTCGAACGAGGGGCGACGCCCGCGACGCGCGTCTCCGCCCACGGTAAATGCGCTGATCACCAAAACTCGGCCGGCCACCTGTACGACATCGAGGTTCAGCTTGCCGGATTCGTCGGAGAAGATGCGCAGGTAGCGGATCTTGTCCGCGAGATAGTGCACGTCCGCTTCGAGGTCGTCGCGGTCCACGCCGAGGTAGATCAGAAGCCCGGTCGATGTGGCGCCGCATGCTCGGCCACCGCTTACCACTGACGCTTCGCTGACTCGTTGAACGACCGCCCGCATGAAATCTCGACTCCTGATAATCCTCAGACGGCGGATGAACCCCGCCCCGCAGGCTCACAGCCGCGACCGTCGGGAGCGCCGTGGTCATCCAGCGCCAGACTAGGCCGCTTCCTCACGGGCGCGGTTCGGATTAGCCCACAGGAAGCGAGGTAAGCACAACGCCTCCGTGGGTTTGCCGGATACCGATTCTATCCGAAACCGGTGCTAAACGGAAGAGCCCGCACAAGGACAAAGCCAAGGCACGAGAGGGCCGCCAAGATGGCCAACAGGTAAAACGTGGCTCCGGGCGTCTTGCGCGCCACCCAGAGCGTGATCAACAAGACGGATAAATTGGCGCCCAAGCCCAGCGCCATGGATTGCATCGTATCGTCAGACGCGGCGACACCCCGCAAGCGAGGCCACACGGCAAGCAGCGATCCCAACGCCAGCGCAAACCCAATATTAAAGAAGGCGAATCGCCGCGTGAGTGGGATCATGCGCCCCGCCACCGTCCAGGCTCTGCCGCATTCTAGCTGCTGCTCCCATACGCCTTGCAACCAACACCAAAGCACGGTGGCAAGACCAAATCCAATCATCAAGGCGCAAAACAACGACGGGTAGCGCGCGGACAGATTGGCGGAATATGAAGGGAGGGCCGTGGTCGCCAGCGCGGCGATGGCAAAGGAAACAAGCCCCATCGCGCTTTCCGCAAGCAGTCGATTCCACCCATCCGTCAGCAAGAGAAAACCCGCAGCCGCCGCCAGCATTCCGGCGGCCGAAATCAGCAAGAACGAGAAACCCCCAGCGTTTTCGGGCACGGATACGGGCACGACCAAGAGAAAGCATGTGAGCATGATCAGCAAGAGATTCATCGCCGCCACGCTCGACCCCAACCCGGGCCAATCCCAGCAACGATCGATCAGCCGATCGGGGTGTGTGTTGGCCCATTGCCATCGAAGCCGTCGATTGCGCCACCTCGCCATGACCACCGCCGACCAGACCGTCAAGGCGCCGCCCACCATCATCCACATGAGCAAGCCGGTCCGCCGAAGTCCGCCGACCGACGAGGGTTCGAACACCGGCTTGCTCAGGATCACCCACAGCACCATCGCCAGAACGATCCACATCAGGCATGTAAAGAGTCGTCGATCGCGCGTGGACAGAAGAGATACCATGCACGAAAGCCATACCGCTCCAAGGTACCAGTGGCCGGCGGAGTCCAGTGCGATGACCCGAGACCGTAGGAATTCATCGCCGAACACGAACGCGGTTCCGACGTAAACGCCATGCCACGCCAGCAGGAACGCCGCGAGGACGACAGGCGGAACCGCCAGGACCAACGCGCTCAATCGCGCCGAGTGTGCCAGTGGCGAACCGGGTCCGTTGCTGCTAGTTCCGCGCGGCGCCACCGCGGCTACCGCGGACCAGCAAAGCGAAAGAAAAGCAAAAGCAAAAGCGTAAACCTTCGTCCAGCCGACAAGCCCGCAGCCGAAGTACCACGCTCCGATCAGAACGACCGCGCTCGTTACAGAGATGAACAACCACCGGCCGGCGGGTTGATCGTCGGTGCGCTCGAATGTCCGACGACTTGTCAACCCAGTCTCCAACCGCTGCGGGACATGGCACCGCGCACCGCCAGCCTGCTTCGGTCGTGCGACCGATACCCGGTCGACACGCCTGACGATCGACTATCTCTCGGCGGGCGCCGGTCGGCAAAACTTCGTTGGGCGTTTGTCGCCCTTGTACGCCGAGAGTATATTCTGTTTGGTGTCAAGTTGTTCCCGAAGGAACTGAGCCGCGCCCGGAAGCACGGCATCCGGATGGGGGAGTGAAGCCTCCCAGAGTTTTGGCCAGTCGAACATCAAGTAGCCCTGATAGGCCAACCCCTTGAGCAGCTCCACTTGTCGGGCGACCTCGGCGTCCCCTTCGCCCAGGGATTTGTACCCGACAAGAAGCCCGCAATCGTCAAAATCCGCATCGCAAACGTGAACCATGCCGATCTTCGTCCCAAGTCGCGGCAAAGACGTCGTGGGGCGCTCGCCGACCGTGAGCGCGTGGCATTGGTTCCAGCACACCTGAATCGCCGGTGATTCCGCGGCGTCCACCAGAAACCACAAAGCCGCGCTATCGGGAAGATCACCGCCGTTTTCCACCAGTACGGTTACGCCATGCCGGCTCGCAACCGAAGCTACGTGGATCAACGCCTGGGCGATCCGCGCCCACGCCCCTCGAAGATGGTCTCGCTTCTGGACCTCGCCAGCGAAGATTTTCACAAACGGGCAATCCAATGCAGCAGCAAGCTCGATATAGTCGGTCAGGTCGCCAACTTGCCGGGCCAGTGTCTTGCGGTCCTTCGAATCCAGCGACACGGAAGACGAGAGGCAAACCAATTCCACCTTGTGTTCGGCACACAACGCCTTGACTTGCTCGGGCTGAGCCGACAGTTCGGGCAGCATCGGCAAATCAAGCTGTCCGCCCAAGCCTCGCAGCTCGATCCCGTCAAACCCGCAAGAAGCCGCCTTAGCAAACAATGTTTGCAAGTCCCACATGGGGGCGGCCTGGGAACTGAATCCTATTTTCATGGGAGAACTCTCCAAACGATCTCGGCGCTATGGAACGCCCAAAGCCGGTTCTTCCGTGAATATCGGCTGTGAACGGGGCGCGGGCGAAGGTAGCACATCGAATCGGGCCGTCAACCGCACATTTCGAGAGACCCAGCGCCCCATTTTCTTGCGTATTTGCTGAGGAACTCCTCCCTGTGTTGAGGCGTCTAAGGATCATTGGCACACGCAGAGGCCCCGAAGGGTCTGGCCGGGAAATGGCTGAAACGTGGTCTCCATGAGATAGAGAAAGGTAACCGCCATGACAACGGACAGTAGGCAGAAGGCAATGCTGGGTGGATTGGGCGTGCTCATGGTGGGCATGGGCGGATTTTGGTACGCGATGGGCGGCGGCCATTCCGACGTTACGAGGGTTGCGTCTGGCGGGCCCAGCATGAAGCACGAACGCGCGCTACCCGTCGATAACGTGAAGCCGAAGGAAAAGCATCGGCCTGAGAGAAAACCAAAGGCTATCGTGCCCCGTAAGGAGCGTGATAGAGCCGAAAACAGCAGGGCCAACGCCAAAAAACACCGCAAAGAGCGAGGCCCGAAGGTAAAGAAGAAGGACGTGCCTCCCGCATCCTGAGTCGCTCCGGGCGCCCTTCAGCCGCGCAGGATCACGCTGCGGTCCAATAATAATGGTTCGAGCCGCCCTCTTGCCCCCCAGGAGGGCTGTTTTCGCATTCTCAACGGTTGGCTCAAATATGGTAGGGAACCGGTGCGTGGATCGTGGCGTCTAATTCCTTGGTGGATTGCCCAGCACGAGTGCACCGTGCGAGTGCCTCGTGAGAGCGCCCCGACGGATGATCCGTCGCGGTTTCGGCTAGCTCTGGCGGTTCCTTCGACCAACGGGCTTGGCCTGTTCTTGCGGGGCCGTCGTAAGGGCGTTTGTCCAGCACAGCGGTCTTTTCCGCCCTATTTGAGCAAGATGGCGGGCGGCACCCCGCCTACGCTTTCTTTGCCGCAATCACGGTTCACGGCTCGTTCGATGGTCGAGGGCCCTTGACTTGACGTTTGCGCTGGGCGATAGTCGCTGGGCTTAGGCGCCAAAATATGGTTCTTGTGCGATTCAGGAGGTAGCCGCCATGGCTATGGACAACAAACAGAAGACGATGCTGGGCGTGCTCGCCGTACTCGTACTGGGTATGGGTGGATACTGGTTCACAATGTTGCGCGGGGACACCAATACCGCGACTGCTGTGTCGCGCGGGCCGGCCGTCAAGCGGCAACGCGCCACACGCGTTGAGAAAAAGAAGCCGAAGGCGAAGCGTCGCGAACGGTCCAAGACCAAGGCGACCGCACAGCGTCGCGAGCGCGAGGCAGTCGATACCAAGAAGACGGGTCCTTCCAAACGTCGCAAGAAGCGCGGGCCCAAGGAAAAGAAGAAGAAGGTTATGCCTGCGGCCTGAGCCTGCTGGGCCTACCCCAACAGGGCTGAGTATCGCGATGCGTTGATCAATACAGCTTGAATCAATGGCCACGGCGGATGCGCGCTTCGCGTCCGCCGTTTTCCGTTCTTCGCTCCGGTATCGCCTCGCCTAAAGAGCATCGAAACGCGAATCTATGAACAACCTCGTCGAGGTGACTTCCCTTCGCAAGGACTTTCGTGATTCCGGCAGCGTCGTGGCCGCGCTCAAGGGCGTATCGCTAGACATCGCGCGCGGCGAACTCGTCGTACTCATGGGCGCAAGTGGCTCTGGCAAGAGTACCCTGCTGCATCTGTTGGCCGGGCTCGATCAACCGACTGCCGGGACCGTGCGTGTCGGCGGAACCGACCTTTCCGCCCTTAATGATAAAGAGCGCACACTCTTCCGCCGCCGCCGCATCGGCGTGGTGTTTCAGGCCTACAACCTCCTCCCTACGCTTTCAGCGATCGAAAACATCGCCCTCCCCGCCGAGTTGGATGGGAACGACATCAAGCAGACCACGCAGCGGGCCGAGGCGTTGCTGACGCTCGTCGGGTTGGCCTCTCGAAAGAAGCATCGTCCGCAGTCGATGTCAGGCGGCGAGCAACAACGCGTTGCGATTGCCCGCGCGCTGATGAACGATCCGCTCGTGGTCCTCGCCGATGAACCGACGGGCAATCTGGACACGATTCATTCCGAAACCGTCTGGCGCCAGCTTGCCGGGCTGGTTCGAGACCATGGCAAGACTGTCGTCGCCGTGACGCACGAGCCGACCGGCGCGACGTTTGCCGATAGAGTGTTGGTTCTAAAAGATGGTTTGATCATCGGCGAAATTCAGCCGGGCGGAGAAGGTCATGCGTCGCTTGTGGCGGCTCGCTATACGGAACTGGTGGGCTAGCCCCGG
>CAZYXP010000205.1:0-6324 GCA_964651325.1 uncultured Phycisphaeraceae bacterium | reverse complement strand
TCGGGCTCCCGAGGGGGTTGGAGGGGAAATACCACCAAGGCACGAAGGCACCAAGGAAGGAAGAGGGGGGGAAAGGGGAAAGAAAGCGGGAGTGATTAGGGCGGGAGCGAGAGTCCGGGGGTGGGGAGAATGGAGCGTTCTGGACGATTCCTGTCTGGCGCGAGTTAAATGGGGGCGGGAGCCGCTTCCTGACGGGCGCGGTTCGGTTTGGCGTCGCGAATGGCTTGGTTGTGACATTGCTTGACAGAGCGGGGGGGTTGCGCAACAATTCGGTGTGGATTCAGGTAGGCTGGATCCGCAGGATTCCCACCGGAGGCGGATCGGCCCGCCGCGGCCACGAAAACCACGCGGAATGCCCCAGAGATACGGTTTGTGCAGGTGATCGGGTCGGGCTTTGTGAGCCAGTAGCTTAGTTGGGGTGGGCCGGTAGGGTTGCCTGGTGAGTTGGCATTGTGGCCGAATGGCTGGGCCGGCGGGTGGCCGGATGGGTCCGTGGCAGAATCGGCAGGCCGCACGTTACGAATCGTCGGGCGCAAACTCGGTGGGCGGCGGTCGCGACCGGTCTTCAGGATCGCGCCCGCGGCATAGCGGCGGTTCGCGTGATCCGCTCAAATGTCCGCAGGCTCGCGCCAGCGGCTCTGGATTGGTCCGCAGGCTAGCGCCAGCGGCTCTGAATCATCGCCCGCGAGGGCTGGAGAGAGTAAACAGGCATGGCAAGAGTAAGTCAGCAGAGTTCCGGGGCCATCACGGTATGGATGATCGTTTTCGCGGCCCTTTGGCTCACATCGACGGTTTTTTTGATCATTCTGTACACGGGGCAGGAGGATTTGATCAGCCATAACAAGACGCTGACCCAGGCCAAGCTCCAATTGATCAGTACCTCAGAGCAACGGTCTATTCCACTGATTCAGAACTTATCGGGAAGCGGTAAGACTGCGGTTGGGATTCTTGAAGGGGCGCGGCGTGAGACGGCCCTGCTCGCGACCGGCGATGAAGCGGACGACCCCTCAACCGTCCGGGCCAAGCGAGATAAGTTCTTCGATGAAATCAATCGGGAGCAACTGCTTCCCGAGGGAACACGAGTTGCCAACCTCTCGCTGCTCGAGGCGGCCAACCTGCTTTCGGCGGCGCTTTCCGGCAATATCGGTCGTATGGAAGAATTGAGCGATCGGGTGGCCAAGCTGGACACCGAGGTTCGGACGCTTGAAGAAAGCCTAGATTCCGAACGGCTGGGGTTTGAAGAAAAGGCCAAGAAGCTGGAGTCGCGGTTTGCCGAATCGGAAGCGAGTCGGGTCGCTTATCAGAAAGCGCGCGACGAGGCGATTTCGGCGATCGAGGATGACATCGAAAAGACGCGCGAGGAGGGCACGCGCCAGATCACGAGCGAGCGAGAGAAGAACCAAGCGCTTGAAAGAGATCTCGGCGCCCTCCGCGGTCGATTGGCGGCGCAGGAGCAGAAGTCGGGCGGCTTAACTCGCGGTCCGGATACGCTCGCGCCGGCTAGATTGGCCGATGGTTCCGTGCTTACGGCCGTGGCTGGCGACGATGTCGTGTACATCGATCTTGGCGAGAAGGACCGTTTGAATCTGGGGATGCAGTTTGCCGTGTATAGCGGTGAGAACGGCATTCCCGCCGACGGTCGAGCGAAGGCTCAAATCGAGGTGGCTTCGATTTTTGAGGATTCCGCGGAGTGCAAGATCGTTCGTCGGCGCCGCGGTCAGGTGGTTTTCGAAGGGGATTTGATCGCCAACCCCGTTTACGACCGGGATCGACCTCAGAAATTCCTGGTCGTCGGCGAGTTCGATTTGGATCGGGATGGTCAGGTAGACGCCGCCGGCGCTCAGGTGATTGAGTCGCTGGTTCGTGAATGGGGTGGCGTTGTGACCCAAGAGCTTTCGGCCGTGACCGATTTCATGGTCTTGGGCGCGTCCCCGAAACGACCGCTTTCCGGTAGCACGCGCAACCTCTCGGCCGAACAGGCGGAGCGGCGAGCTGCCCGGGAGAAGGCCTGGTCGCTCTATGCGGATCGCCTCTCGACTGCCCGGGCACTTTCCGTGCCAATCCTGTCGCACGACCTCTTCCTCAATTTCCTAGGTTACCGATAGCCCCGGAGCTTGGTGGCAAGCTGTTTTGACCGGTATTCGAGGATCCATGTGGGCCGATCGCCTTTGGATCGATACGCATTGTTTCCTTCGAGGCGGATGTGGCCCACCGGGGCATTGCTTGTTTCTTGATAAGTGTTAGCGCGGCTGCAACATCAAAACGCCCTATTCCATAGAGTTTACCTGCCTTCACGATCTTCAATTCCTAGCGGCAATTGCTAGAAAATAACGTCCGAAATTTGACCGTCCGAGAAACGTGGTGTATACTGTTGGTGGCTGGGATTTCAGAACCATCTGCCAAACTTTTCTCGTGATCAGTGATTTCTCTTGGGTCGTGGGCTTGTAAATGGGCGCCTTTTCCGGTGTGGATGCGCCCAAGTGCTGGTGGCGTGAGTTTTTCTAGAGTATCCGCAGGGGTATTGTCCAAACTCGCTATGGTTTTCACGTCAAGGAATTGATTGTTCCGTTGCAAGATTTCGAAAGCAAAAAACGGGAAGTTCTTGATCGGGTCGATCTTTTGTCGGTTGCATCGGAGCGGGTGAAGCTTCAGCGCAAGGGGCGTCGCTGGGTTGGGTTGTGCCCGTTTCATACGGAGAAAACCCCATCGTTTACGGTTACCCCGGACATGGGTTTGTTTAAGTGTTTTGGTTGCGGCAAGGGGGGCGACCTGTTTACCTTCGTTGAGGAGATTGAGCGTGTTTCTTTCATGGAAGCGTTCGAGATTCTCGCCGACCGCGGGGGGGTTGACCTTGCGCGAGCCGGTTCGCATGCAGGTGGTTCGCAGGAAGGAGGTTCGCTGGAAGGCGGTCGGGTAGGGCAGTCGGCCTCCGACGATCGGGACGGCCCGCGGGCAAGTCGGGCGGATATGGCGCGGGTGAACGAATGGGCGCTTTCGTTCTTCCGCGGCAACTTGGCTGATGACATTATCGGGCGGGCGGCTCGGGCGTATCTGAAAGGGCGCGGCTTTACGGATGAAGCGCTCGCCACGTTCGAGGTCGGGTTGGCGACGGGGGATTCGAATGGCCTTCTGGGTGCGGCGCGATCGGCAGGGTATAGCGAGCCCCTGCTCATCGCGGCGGATCTGGTTCGTCAAGGAGATAGCGGCGGCGTCTATGCGACTTTTCGCAATCGCGTCGTGTTTCCGATTCGTGATGCGATGGGGCGCGTCGTCGGGTTCGGTGGGCGTACACTCGTCGATGATCCAGCCAAATACCTCAACAGTCGGCAGACCGCGCTCTTTGATAAGGGGCGAGGTTTGTTCGGTGTTCATCTTGCCCGAGGTCCTATAAAGGAAAAGGGTCGGGCGATCGTCGTCGAGGGCTATACGGACTGCCTGGCCGCCCATCAGGCGGGCTTTGGTGAAACGGTCGCCACGCTAGGGACCGCGCTGACGGAACATCAGGTCGATCTGCTTCATCGCTACAGCGATGACGTGATCCTGCTTTTTGATTCGGACCAGGCTGGGGAAGCGGCGGCGGATCGCGCCATAAGGGTGGCATTGCCCCGTTGTGTGGCGGTCAGACTGGCGAGGATACCGGACGGCAAGGATCCGAGCGAGTTTCTCCAGAATCACCCGGCCAGCGCTTTTGAGGCGGTATTGAATCGCGCGATTGGCGCGCTAGAATTCAAGTGGAATCAGACGAGATCGCGTTTTTGCGGCGGCGATTCCGATGCGAATCGTCGGGAGGCGGTTTTGGACTTTATGGGCGTTGTGGCGGACGCGACGCAGGCCAGGGCGATCGACGTCATTCAGCGAGGCTTGATGATCAATCAAGTTGCGCACCTGCTGCAGATGGACCGTGCGGGCGTGAATCGATTGCTTGCTGGTTTGCAGCGGAGAGGTTCGCGTGTGGTTGGCAAAAGCGAGCCGCGCGATGGTTCAAGAACCTCGGAGCACGGCATCGCGGGTAGCCCGATTCCTCGGGATCAGGAGCAAGCGAGTTGGACGTGCCTCTTGGAGGTCGTCCTGAATGAGCCTGGCTTGTTGGGGACGGCAGGGGATCTTCCGGATGTTAACCGAATTGCGAGTCCTTGTGATCGCCTCATCGCCGAGGCGGCTTGGGATCTTTTTGACAAGTATGGAGCCTTTACGATGGCGGACATGCTTGCCCGCAGTCTGAATAGAGAATTTGCTGAGCGGGTGGCTGCGTTGGCCTCCCGCGGTTCAGCTAGAGCCAATTTCGAGCCAACGTTTCGAGCCGCGCTAGAGCGCATTTCGCGATTTTCGCGAACACCCAAGCTTGATGAACGTGCTCGAGCGCTTTATGGGTCCGCCGGCGTCGAGGCCGGCAGTTCAGGTTTGGATGGTTTGAAAGAGGCGGACGGCGGCATGGTTCGCAAGGAGCTGATCGGCGAAGATCTGATCCGCGAAGAGCTATGCGGCCACCGCCATTTTGCGCCTCGGCGTTTGTTGCGTCGGGCGTTGGGTGCGCCGAGCGGTCGTGCCCAGGAACCCCAGAACCCCGCAACGAGTTTGGAGTAACGATGAGCGAAGTGGTTACACAATCTGTGGATTTGATCCAATGTGCCGTTGATGAATTGATGGTCTTGGGAAAGAAGCGAGGCTACGTCACCTGGGAGGAGATGAATCGAATCCTCCCTGACGATGCCATCGATCCTTCTCGGCTTGAGACGATTCTGATGCATTTGGAAGATGCCAAGATCGATACGCTCGATGAAATCGACGCCCGATCATATGAACGCAAGCGAAAAAAGAGAGGCGCTCGCAGCAGTGATGCCGCCGAGGATGCTGTGCAGTCGAGTGAGTTGGCCAGATCCGTCGTGGATGAGGATGCCGGGGTCAAGCGCATCGACGATCCGGTGCGCATGTATCTGACTCAAATGGGTGAAATCCCGTTGCTTTCGCGTGAGGAAGAGATTCGCCTCGCCAAGAAAATTGAACTGTGTCGCATGGCGTTTCGCCAGAAGGTATTGGAAAGCGACTATTGTTCCGGTCTGGCGGTGGAAATTCTTCAGCAGGTTAACGAGGGGCGGCTCCCCTTTGATCGGACCATGAAGATTTCGACTTCCGAGCACATGGCCAAGACGAAGATTAGCATGCGGATTCCCGTGAATCTGGCGACGGCGCGAAACTTGATGGGCAAAAACGACGAGGCTTGGACGATCTTGAGCGGCTCGCGCGTGCCCGCGGCAACGCGCCGCGAATACGACGGGGCGATGCGTGGTCGGCGCCGCAAGATTTCCAAGCTGTTAGAAGAGCTCTCGCTTCGAACGAGCCGTATTCAGCCGCTGATGAAAAGGCTGCGCGGGCTGCACAACAAGATGAAAGAGCTCGAGTCGCGGATTGCCGCTCAGCAGAAGCGTCGCACGATGCTCGACGAAGATTTCGTCACGATGAAGGACGAACTCTTCGGAATCGAGTCGCTTTGCATGGAAAAATCCGCAGCCTTGGGGGATCGGCTTCGATCCATTCAGCGTGTTTTTTCCGAATACGAAGATGCCAAGCGTAAGCTCTCCGGCGGAAACCTGCGTTTGGTCGTGAGCATCGCCAAGAAGTATCGCAACCGCGGCTTGGCCTTTCTCGACATCATCCAGGAGGGCAACACTGGATTGATGCGCGCGGTTGATAAGTATGAGTACAAGCGCGGGTACAAGTTCAGCACGTACGCCACCTGGTGGATTCGTCAGGCGATCACGCGAGCAATCGCGGACCACGCGCGCACGATTCGCATTCCCGTGCATATGATCGAAACGATGAGCCGCCTGCGCAACATCAGCAAAGCGTTGCTTCAGGATCTGGGCCGCGAGCCGACGATTGATGAAATCGCCCACCGCGCCAAGATGCCGATCGGCGAGTGCCGGCGCGTCTTGAAAATCTCGCGCCACCCGATCTCGCTGGATCGTCCCGTGGGCGAGAGCGAAGATTCCTACTTCGGTGATTTCATCGAAGACGATCGCGTGGAGTCGCCTTCCAACACCGCCGGCGGCGGTATGTTGCGGGATCGCGTCGAAGAGGTGCTCAAGACCCTAACCTATCGAGAGCGGGAGATCATCAAGCTTCGCTACGGAATCGGTGACGGGTACACCTATACGCTCGAAGAGGTCGGCAAGATTTTCAAGGTCACCAGAGAACGCGTGCGGCAAGTTGAAGCCAAGGCGATTCGCAAGCTTCAGCACCCCGTTCGTTCGCGAAAGCTGGAAGGTTTTCTTGACTCCCTAAGTGAGCCGGTCGTGCAGTAACTTCGCACGGCCTGTAACTTCG
>CAZYXP010000204.1:0-6345 GCA_964651325.1 uncultured Phycisphaeraceae bacterium | reverse complement strand
AAGGCCGGATTCATGCCATTCCACGTATGGCTCCCTGAAGCACATCCGGCCGCGCCGAGCCATGTCTCCGCTTTGATGTCCGGTGTCATGATCAAGACAGGCATCTATGGACTCCTTCGCGCGTTGACTTTTCTCGGCCCCCCACCGCCATGGTGGGGCTGGGTGATCGTGGTCATCGGGTTCACCTCCGGGGTGATGGGGGTGCTCTTCGCACTGGCCCAACACGACCTCAAGCGTCTTCTGGCGTATCACAGCGTGGAGAATATTGGCATCATTGCGCTCGGGATCGGTGCCGGTCTCCTCGGTATCAGCTACGATCAACCTGCGCTGGCAATTTTGGGTTTTGCAGGCGGCCTTTTGCACGTGGTCAACCACGCGATGTTCAAGGGCCTGCTTTTCCTGGGTGCGGGAGCCGTGGCTCACGGGACGCATACACGGGAAATCGATCACCTTGGCGGGCTGCTCAAGCGTATGCCATGGACAGGTGGCACGTTCTTGATCGGGGCTGCGGCGATTTCCGGATTGCCTCCCTTCAACGGCTTTGTCAGCGAATTCCTGATCTATCTCGGGGCGTACGAAGGAGTGAAGCTCGGTGCATATGAAACGGGAATGGGGGTAGTCGTCATCGCGGGATTGGCGTTGATTGGCGGCCTGGCTACCGCCTGCTTCTGCAAGGCATTCGGGGTTGTCTTTCTCGGAGCGCCGCGTACAAAGCAGGCCGACGAGGCCCGCGAGGCAACCGGTTGCATGATTTTTCCAATGCTGGTTTTAGCGGGAGGATGTCTTCTGGTTGGTCTATTCGGGCCTATATTGTTTCAGGCGATGGGACCGGTCATCGTCCAAGTGACTTCGCTATCCGAAGCATCAGTCACACTCCAGATGGCCCAGACAAGTGGTCTGCTGTGGCATGTCAGCATGGTGGCGGGCGCGTTAATTCTCTCGATTCTCGCCGTGGCTCTGCTTCGCCGGGCACTGCTTCGGGGGCGAGAAGTCCATTCCTCCGCTACCTGGGGTTGCGGTTACGCCGAACCGGAGGCTCGGATGCAGTACACCGCGTCTTCATTTGCCCAACCCCTGACGAGCCTGTTTGAATCTATTCTTCATGTCCGGAAAAAGGAGGTGTTGCCGGGTGGGCTTTTTCCCAAAGAGGCTTCACTTGAAACGCACACGGACGATGTGGCTCGACATCGGTTGTATCGTCCGGTGTTTCTCGGCATCAACCGAGTGTCGGCGTTTCTGCGGGTGATGCAGCACGGTCTCATCAACATCTATATTCTCTACATCGCGCTGACTCTGATCGTGCTGTTGATCTGGAAACTGTCATGAACATACTTTCCGGATTAATACTTGCGCCTCTGCTTCTCAGTGTCGTCAACCAAACCAAGGCATTCTTTGCCGGACGAAATGGTCCACCCCTCCTTCAACCGTACTTCGATCTCTGGAAGCTTCTTGGCAAAGGTGCGGTCTACAGCCGGACGACAACGTGGATGTTTCGGGCCGGGCCGGTCGTCGGGCTGGCGGCCGTTCTGGTTGCACTCTTACTGGTTCCCTTCGGAGGCAAGGCCGCCCTGATCGCGTTCCCCGGCGATCTCGTTCTCTTTGCCTATCTGCTGGGGGTCATGCGATTTGTCACGGTGCTGGCTGCGCTCGATACGGGATCGAGTTTCGAGGGTATGGGTGCGAGCCGGGAAGTCACGTTCTCGGCGCTGGCGGAACCGGCTCTGCTTTTGGGACTCGCCGCGATCGCCCATGAAACCGGCAGCCTTTCTCTTTCCGAAATGTTCGCCGGTCTTGGTTTTTCGTCGTGGATCGCGACGCCCGCGCCGCTCGCGCTGGTTTCCGCCGCACTGTTCGTTGTTTTCCTTGCGGAGAACTCCCGAATCCCGGTTGACGATCCCAACACGCACCTCGAACTGACCATGATCCATGAAGTCATGGTGCTCGACCACTCGGGCCCTGACCTCGCCTTCATTCATTATGCGGCGGCATTGAAGCTCTGGGTTTTGGGCGCGTTGCTGATGGGAATCGCCCTTCCAGTCCACGGAGAAAATGCCTGGGGCAATCTTGGCCTGACAACGGCAGGAATGATTGTACTAGCCATGGCCGTGGGCGTAGTTGAATCGTGCATGGCGCGGTTGCGCCTGGTCAACGTGCCCAGTCTTCTGCTTGGGGCCACGTGCTTTTCTCTGGTCGCGATCATTCTGGGGGTATGGTCTTGAACCGATTTCTTGAACCTAGTTTGATCCTGGTTCTGCTGACAATGCTCATGGTGCTCGGTTCCAGCCGGATCGTATTCTGCATTCGCCTCCTTGCCATTCAGGGAGCAGCCCTGAGCTTCTTGCCGCTGGTGATACACAGCGACGTCGGATTGAGCGTCTGGTTATTGGTTTCCGCTACATGCGTCATCAAGGGGATTCTTCTGCCATGGCTCTTGCTCAGGGCAAGACGCAAGGCCGATGTTCATCGAGAGGTGGAACCCTTTATCGGTTTCGGAGCATCCATTCTGATGGGAGTTGCTATGCTGGCCGCTTCTTTCTGGATAACGTCGAAGTTGCCCCTGCCACATCACGCTTCCTCAGCGTTGGCCATGTCAACCTCTTTCTTCGGCCTTTTCTGCGGACTTTTTCTAATCATCAGTCGTCGCAAGGCCATCATGCAGGTACTGGGTTATCTCGTTCTGGAAAACGGAATTTTTGTCTTCGGAATCATGTTCGTCCGGAGCCAGCCTTTGATCGTCGAGATGGGTGTTCTCCTGGACTTGATCGTGGGCGTTTTTGTGATGGGCATCGCCATATTTCACATCAGCCGTGAGTTCGATCACATCGATGTCGACCGCTTGAACAAACTGAAGGATGTTGCGACTGCGAAGGACACTGTCCTATGATACTCGCGCTCATTGGCCTGCCATTTGTCGCCGGAATCCTGGCCTTTGTCCTGCCCGGACGCTCGTTCCGTCGTGGATTGTGGGTTTTAGCAGCGATAGGGCACACCCTTCTGACCGTCACCTGCCTGGTCGCTCCGCCTCCACCTGTACTTTCAGGCTGGCTCGGTCTGGACGCACCCGGGTTACTTTTTCTCGCATTGACCAGCCTCCTATTCCTGGCTGCATCGGTGTACGGAATCGGATACTTGCGTCAGGCGGATCAAGAAGGGGGTCATGAATCGGATCGCGTGTATATCGGGTGCCTGCTCGTTTTCCTCTCCGCCATGACTTTGGCCACGACCTGCCAACACATGGGTCTTCTATGGATTGCTATTGAAGCTACAACTCTGTCCAGTGCACCGCTGATCTACTTTCACCGGAACGCGCGATCCCTGGAAGCGACTTGGAAATACTTGCTCATTTGCTCGGTCGGCATCGCCCTGGCCCTGATGGGCACGTTCTGCCTTGCTCTGGCGGCTGCCGACGGCGAGACATTGCTCCTTGTCGTGAAAGACTTGGTTGCGGCAGGCGGGACGCTGAATTCGGTGTGGGTGAAGGTGGCATTTCTCCTGCTCCTGGTTGGCTACGGCACAAAGATGGGGCTGGCACCCCTGCACACCTGGCTTCCGGATGCTCACAGTGAGGCCCCGTCGCCGGTGTCTGCGCTCCTATCCGGCGCTCTGCTCAACTGTGCATTCCTGGGTATCTTTCGTGGGCTTCAGATCTGCATCTCGGCCGGGCTGGGTGACTTCGCGCGCGGGCTTCTACTGGGCTTCGGAATTCTTTCCATGCTGGTTGCGGCAATCTTTCTGCTGCGCCCTATAGATTTCAAGCGGATGCTGGCCTATTCCAGCGTCGAGCATATGGGAATACTGTCTGTCGGCATCGGCTTGGGCGGTGCGGGTACATCTGCCGCATTATTCCACGCGGTCAATCATTCACTCACCAAGGGCATGCTCTTTCTCGTGGCGGGAAACATCGTGGCAGTCTATAAAACCAAATCAGTGAATCAGGTCCAGGGTATGCTTCGCAGGATTCCGCTCAGCGGCATTCTGTGGGTGGCCGGTTTCCTCGCAATCACCGGATCGCCCCCATTCGGTACATTCTTGAGCGAGTTTGCAATCCTGCGCGCATCGGTGGTCCAAGGTCATGTTTTCATCATGGTCGTGTATTTGATCTTGCTTGCTCTCGCATTTATCGGCATGGCTGGCGCATTCCTTCGCATGGCGCAGGGGCCATGCGAGACGTTGACGCCCACCCATGAAAAAGAACGGGCACTTGCGATCATTCCTCCGGCGATTCTGGGAGCAGGTGTGCTGCTGCTGGGGCTGTATGTCCCACCTCAACTTATGGCCATGTTTGAACAGGCGGCACGAACATTGGAGGGGACGCCATGATATCCATTCACAACGGTCGCCATGTCTCCGTTCAAGATGTGCCTGTTTTTCACATCGACGAGTTTCGCAGCGCCGTCATCGATAAGATTGATCGCGGCGGACGAATTGCATCATTTTTTGGAGTGCCACGGGAGCACGGTGTGCGACTGTGGGCTGTCATCGCCAATGGTTTCGGTACGCTCTCCCTTGCTTGCAGCGATGTATCAAACAGATACCCGGCGCTCACACCGGATTGTCCGCAGGCTCACTGGTTCGAACGAGAGATATGGGAGCAGACAGGCGTCATTCCCGAGGGGCATCCCTGGCTCAAGCCGATCCGCTTCACAGAGGGGCAAGTTGGCGTGACCGATTTCTACCGCGTGAATGGCGAAGAGGTGCATGAGGTAGCGGTGGGTCCGGTTCACGCGGGCATCATCGAGCCTGGACATTTCCGATTCCAATGTCACGGTGAACGAGTCAAGCATCTGGAAATCTCGCTGGGATATCAACATCGCGGCGTCGAACGTGCGTTGGTCGGGGGGCCGAACAAACGTACAGTCCACTACATGGAGACGCTGTCGGGAGATACAACTATCGGTCACACCACGGCCTATGCCATGATTGCCGAATCACTGGCAGGGGTTGAACCCTCCGCACGCGCTGATTCTTTGAGGGGCGTCGCGTTGGAGTTGGAGCGGATGGCCAATCATACCGGAGACATGGGTGCGCTAGCCGGTGATATCGGATATCAGCCGACATCCTCGTATTGTGGTCGCCTGCGGGGCGACTTCCTGAACCTGACCGCCCTGATGTGTGGAAGCCGGTTTGGTCGTAGCTTGGTACGTCCCGGCGGCACGGTTTTCGATGTCGATATCGAGCGTGGAAAACAGATGGCCCAGCGCCTCCGATTGGCACTGGGTGATGTCAATGAAGCCGTCAATCTACTGTGGGAGACGCCCTCGGTGATGGGGCGTTTCGAAGGCACGGGCAAAGTTTCAAGAGAAACCGCTGAATCTTTGGGGATTGTCGGTCCTGCGGCACGAGCATGTGGTATCGAGCGGGATGTCCGAGTCGACTACCCCTTTGGCGTGTATCGCTTCGCTCAAATACACGTCGCCAACTGCGGGACGGGAGATGTGTTTGCCCGTACTCAGGTTCGTTGGCTGGAAATACAACGATCAGCTCAGTTTGTCTTGGACCGATTGGAATCCCTCCCCCAAGGTGAAATTCGCAAACCCCTCACGCCGCTTGCTGCAAATACGGTGGCGGTGTCTCTCGTAGAAGGCTGGCGTGGCGAGATTTGTCACCTGGCGATAACCGACAACGAAGGGCGATTCACAACCTACAAGATCGTTGACCCGTCGTTTCATAATTGGATGGGGTTGGCTATGGCACTTCGCGAGCAGGAAATTTCAGATTTTCCGGTATGCAACAAGAGCTTCAACCTTTCCTACTGCGGACACGACCTCTAAAGAGAACGGGACATGCTTAAGACCACGCTTTCGAGACTTCGACAGGGACACAGAACATTGGCCTACCCGAAAGGCGCGGTTGACCTGTCAGATCGATTTCGAGGTCGTCCGGTCCTCGATTCCTCCAAGTGCCCCGCGGATTGTCGCGCGTGTGCAGAGGCTTGTCCGACAGATGCAATCTCCCTGCACGATGGAAAGGCACGGATCGATCTTGGCGCGTGCCTGTTTTGTACGGATTGCATCGAAGCCTGCCCGGAAGGGGCGATTCGCTATTCTCAGGATCATCGACTGGCAGTGCGCCAGCGAGCGGACTTAGTCGTTGAAAATAAACTGCGCCTGGCCAAAGAACTGGACGATAAATCACGAAAACTCTTTGGCCGCTCACTCAAGCTGCGACAGGTCAGCGCTGGGGGCTGTAACGGATGCGAGTCGGACGTGAACGTCCTGAACACCATCGTGTTCGATCTGGGTCGATTCGGCGTGCAATTCGTCGCGTCGCCGCGGCATGCGGACGGGTTGCTGATAACGGGACCGGTGACGCAGAATATGAAGCTCGCTCTTGAGAAAACGTATG
>CAZYXP010000203.1:0-6359 GCA_964651325.1 uncultured Phycisphaeraceae bacterium | reverse complement strand
GACCTCCGCATCCGGCGTTCCGCAAGCGCGCCAGCGGACCTGAGTCAAAGCACCTGGCGCAAGCCTGGTGACCTCCCGCCCGGCATAGTCCGCAGGCTTGCGCCAGCGGCTCTGATGGGGCATTTTGCCAGACGCCGCGCGAGTCGTATAATCTGAACTGGTTCCAACGAAGTCTTCAAACAGGAGCGATGGGTGACACCGCCTGAAACTCAAGAGCACGCGATATGGCGTCTGGGCGTCGTCTCGTATTTGAATTCGCGACCCCTGGTCGAGGGATTGGACGGCGATCCACAGGTCGAGATGACCTTTGACGTGCCGGCTCGGCTGGCGACGCTGCTGGACGAGGATCGCGTCGATGTCGCGCTGGTGCCCGTGGTCGATTTGGTTCGCTGCGATCGAAACTGGCAAATCGTATCCAACGCCTGCATCGGCTGTGATGGAGAAACGCTTACGGTACGGGTGTTCTCCCGTGCGCAACCGGAGACGATCCGCCGGCTTCACGTTGACGGCGACTCGCACACCTCCGTGTTGTTGGCCAACGTATTGTGGAAGGCGGCGTACGGAACGGATCTGGAAATCCTCCCGCTAGAGCCCACAACACCGCGAGATGAATGCGAAGCGATCTTGCTGATCGGCGATAAGGTCGTCAACAACGATCTGCTGGAGTTTGAAACGGAGACGGATCTAGGATCCGCCTGGAAATCGCTCACGGGGCTTCCCTTCGTGTTTGCGGTGTGGGCGGCGCCGGCGGCGATTGATGTTCAAGTGGTTGCCGGAAAATTGTCCCACGCGCGCGATGCCGGGGTGCAAGTCGCAGAGATGATCGCCGCGGACTACGGGCCTGGGCTCGGATTTCCCGTTCGCGTGGCCACCCGATACCTCACGTCGCGACTCAAATTCACGCTTGGCTCCCGGCAACGCGAGGGCATGGAGCGGTTTTTCCAATTGGCGAAGGACTACGGTTTGATTCCAGCCGAAAAGGAGCTCTTGTTCGCATGAGCGTCGCTAATCCCACAACCCTGCAGACACGCGAGACCGAACCCGCCTATTCACGGATCGACGATTCAGGCGTAACGGCCATGTACCTCGACGGCACGTTGCACGAGCTCGGCCGGCTCGCTCATGCGCGGACGATGCAGCTTCATCCGGAAGGCTATCGGACCTACGTCGTAGACCGAAACATCAACTACGCCAACTTCTGCACGGCCAAGTGCATCTTCTGTGGATTCAAGGCGGACGTCCCCGGCGTGGATACGGGTCGCAAAGATCTGCCGGACGGGTACGTGCTTTCGTTTGAGCAAATCGGTGAAAAGATCGAAGAGCTGATTCAAATCGGCGGAACGCAAGTCCTGCTCCAGGGCGGTCTCGTCCCGGCCGAACAGCTTCCGTTTGAGTGGTACCTCGACTTGATGCGGTTTATCAAGACGCATTACCCCGCCATTCATATTCACGGCTTCAGCCCGCCGGAAATTCACGCGTTTCACCTGATTTTCAATATGACCATCCAGGATGTGCTGCTACGCCTCCAGGACGCCGGGCTCGATAGCATGCCGGGCGGCGGCGCCGAGATACTGGTCGATCGCGTGCGCAAGAAGATTGCACAGGGTAAAACGAACACCGATGAATACCTCGATGTGATGCGCGCCGCGCACGGGATCGGGATGAAAACCAGCATTACGATGATGTTCGGCCACATCGAATCCCTGGCTGAGCGGGTGGAGCATCTCCGTCGGATTCGCGATTTGCAGGATGAGACCGGCGGCTTTACCGCGTTTATTTGCTGGCCGTTCCAGCCGGGCGACACGCCTCTGGGCCAAGCCCCCCCGCTTCCCGATGGCGTGAGGCGCGTTCCGGATGGAAAGCATCTCGTCCTGGCCGACGGGTTCGAATACCTGAAAATGTGCGCCTTGGCCCGTATCTATCTCGACAACATCCCCAACGTGCAGGCGAGTTGGGTTACTCAGGGCGTGAAAATCGGGCAACTAGCCCTGTTCTTTGGGGCAAACGACATGGGTTCGGTCATGATGGAGGAAAACGTCGTTTCCGCGGCGGGGACAACATTCAGCTTGAGCGAGCAAGAAATCCGTAGATGCATCGAACTGGCCGGCTGGAATGCGCGCAAGCGGAATTTCCATTACGAATTGCTGGATTAGTGGTTCACTACGACCGGCCTGACGCCCCCCACTACGCCCCCTACCAGGACATGAAGAGCCCCCTACCAGTACATGAAGATTATACCTAGTCCGTTATTCACACCCAATTCTCCTTTTTTTTCTGGCGTTGTCGCCGCGCTTGTTGTTAGAATCGGGCGATAGGTCCGGTAACGTGCATTACCGACCCATGTCCCGCAGACAAAGCGGGAAGTCAACGCGGCTTCCCGCGGGCCGCGAGCAACGCAGCGCCAGAAGGTAGCGCTAACCTCCTCCTAGGCCGGAAATGGTGGTTGTGCGATTGCTTGCGAATGTCGATTGAGGGCGACAACGCGGGCCGGCCGGCGGCGTCGCACAGGATGAGGTGGAAGGAAGAACTGACCCGCCTAGCGGGTTTCAGGTCGGGAGTGGAAGCACCCGGTGACGATGAGCGACAATATATGGGAACGGGCCAGGTCGGTGCTGACGCTAGCTCGACCTGATGGGCGGCCTGATTCATACCTGTGGGAGCACTCCGCGCGGGTCGCCCGCACGGCGACGCGGATTGCAAGCCTTCCAGAGGTTCTCCGATTCAATCCTGACGCCGGCGCCGTGGAAGCGGCCGCGCTTTTCCACAACGCCGCCTGGGTTCAGCGCGTCACACGGGATGGATTGCCGCTTAGCGAAGTGCTTATTCGCCCCATTCAGGATGGCCACTACGAAGCCAGCGCCGCGGCTCTTCAGGAGCATCTTACGGGTGAATTGCCGACAGAATCGATCCGAATCGCTTCGAATACGATTTGTTCGTTAGGGGATCGAGGAAAGGATTTGATCGAGGGTAAGATCGTGTCCGACGCTAGCAGCCTCGATGAATTCAGCATCGCGTCGCTCTGCCAGATGCTTCGCCTGGGGCTGCTGGACGGCTTTGCGATCCAGGCGGTGATCGATCGTTGGAGGCGACGCACCGAATACGATTTCTGGACGGCTAGGTTGAATGAATCTTTTCGTTTTGAGGTGGTCCGAGAACTCGCCAGAACCCGGCTGGGCATCCTGGAGAGAATCATGGCCGACCTTGAGCGAGAACAATATGCGACGGATTTCTTGACCGCGACGGAACACCTCTGATTGACGCGGGAAGGATAGCTGTCAGCCGTCAGCCGTCAGCGGGTACGCCGCCTCCTTGTTTGGAGGTGGGAGAGCCGACGCCGATGCCCCACCGGCAGTCACGCTCGCCGTCGATCCGAGCCCCCTTGCTCGGGCGTCCGTACCGGTTGGCGTTCAGATCTCCTTGCGACCACGCGATCATCGGCTCCCCCATGTACAATATGGACTTGGGAAACGCATCACAGTGCCTCCCGCTCTTTCGCCCGCCGAGTCTTTTGCTAAACTCTTGCGCATGAATGGTTTGGTGATGGGATCGGATGCGTGATGACGGATGGCACCAAGGTTGCGTTTGTGTCTTTGGGCTGCGCCAAGAATCTGGTTGATTCGGAGAAGATGCTTGGCCAGTTGGCCGAAGCGGGCTGCATCTTGACGCCGGAGGATCAGGCCGATGTCCTCGTAGTCAACACGTGCGGATTTCTGGGGGCCTCGCGAGACGAATCCGACGGGGTCATCACCGACGCGATTCGGCAAAAGCGGGATGGCTCGCTCAAGCGCATTGTGGTGGCCGGTTGCCTGGTCCAACGGGATCAAGGGGCCATTCTCGAGCGTCTTGAGGGCGTAGACGCCCTGGTCGGAGTGAACAATCGCGACGACATTGTTGCGGCAGTCGTGGGCGTCAGCCCTTCGCGCCCCCATCGCGAGCCGGACGTTTTCCTGAGCGACTACCACTCGTTTACGCAGCTGGATACGGCGCGTCTTCGGCTGACGCCGCGACATTTCGCCTACTTGCGGATCAGCGAAGGGTGCGACCAGAAGTGCACGTTTTGTACGATTCCCGCGATTCGCGGACCCATGCATTGCAAACCGCCGCAGGCGGTGCTCGCGGAGGCCAAGGAACTCGTTGCAGACGGAGCCGTGGAGCTTCACCTCATCGGCCAAGACACGACGAGCTACGGCCTGGGCGATCATCCCTACGACACCGATCTGGCCGGCTTGCTTCGCCTGCTCGGCGCGGTGGACGGGCTGACCTGGATTCGCTTGATGTATGTCTATCCGAGCGTGATGACCGACGCGATCATTGAGGCCATCGCCCAAACGCCGCGCGTATGCAAGTACATCGACATGCCGTTGCAGCACATCAGCGACTCGATGCTCAAGGCGATGCATCGGCAAATCAATCGGGACCAGACGCTGCGATTGCTCGACAAACTACGCGAGCAGATTCCGGGCTTGACCATGCGCACCACCATGATCGTAGGGTTCCCCGGCGAGACCGACGAACATTTTGAGGAGCTTTGCCGGTTCGTCGAGGATTTCAAGTTCGATGCCCTGGGTGTGTTTACATACTCCCGCGAGATGGATACGCCGGCCGGCCGCATGAAACAGCAAATTCCCGAGCCAATCCAACAGCAGCGTTACGACCATCTGATGTCGTTGCAGCAAGACGTTGCTTTTTCGCTGGCCGAGTCGCGCGTGGGGCAGACGATCGACGTGCTGGTCGATGGGCCCGATGAAACGGGATTGCTTGTGGGCCGCCACGAAGGGCAAGCGCCAACCGTTGACAGCCAGACGTTCCTGCAAGACATTGACGCGCAACCGGGCGACATAATCACGGCGCGCGTGGTAGGCCGAGCGGGCTACGACCTGATCGCTCGGCCGGCAAAAGTGGCCTTGCCTGTGCTAAAGAACTAATGCGCGTCCTTAACCTACCGAATCAAATAACCCTAGCCCGCTTGGTTCTGGCCATCATTTTCTTCTCGCTCCTCTCCCAATATGCGCATCGGGCGCCCAAGCTCTGGCTGCTGGAGATATGTATCATCCTGTTCGTCGTGGCCGCCGGGACGGATTTTCTCGACGGGTACATCGCGCGGAAGTACGGCCAGGTCACCGCGCTGGGCCGCGTCCTTGATCCGCTTGTCGACAAGGTCTTGGTGTGCGGCACGTTCGTCCTTTTTGTCGGCCCCGGGTTCGTGGATGCTTCCGGGGTAAACGTGACCGGCATCAAGGCGTGGATGGTGATTGTCATCGTGGGGCGTGAGTTGTTGGTGACCGGGCTCCGGGGGTTCAGCGAATCAACGGGGCAGGCTTTTGGCGCGTCGGTGTACGGCAAACTGAAAATGTGGATGCAAAGCATCGCCGCGCCGGCCATTCTTCTGCTGATCGTGGGCGAGGGTCGATGGATCGCCAGTGCGGTCGCGGACACGATCAAGACTGGGCTCGTCTGGGCGACCGTGATCATCACCGTTGCCTCCTCGCTTCAATACCTGTTTCGCGCCCGTCATCTTCTCGACGAAAGTGCGCCGTTGTGAGCGACTTGGGTTACGGCCAGGCCCTGATCCTGGGGGTGTTGCAGGGGATCACCGAATTCCTGCCGGTAAGCAGCAGCGGCCACCTGGCCTTGGCCGAAAAGATCATGCGCCTAGACGCCGGCACGCCGGCCATGCTGCTGTTCAACATCTTCGCACACTTGGGAACGCTGGCGGCCGTGCTCATCGGGTTTGCCGGGGCGATGCGCGGATTCGCGCGGCGACTAAACGTGGAACGAACACAACCAGCTTCGCCGCGCCACTACGCTTGGCGCGTCGTCATCCACGTGCTCGCCGCGACCGCAATCACCGGCGCTATCGGCTTGCCGTTTCAGTCTTTTTTTGAATCGGGATTTTCCAACCCGCCGCAGATCGGCGGCGCGTTGATTCTGACGGGGCTGCTGCTGATTGCGGTCCGTTTCATGCCCCGAGGCAGGCGCGGCTGGCGTGCCATGAAATGGCATCACGCCATTTCGATCGGAATCGCTCAAGCCGCCGCCATTCTTCCTGGTCTGTCTCGAAGCGGATCCACGATTAGCGTGGCGATGGTCTGCGGCCTGCGGCGCCGCTGGGCGGCCCAGTTCAGCTTCCTGATCGCCGTCCCGGCCATTGTCGGCGCTACGGCCAAGAAACTCCTTGATACCGTACAACTGCCCGCCGACGCCTTGGAAGGGATTCACATGGGGCCGATTCTGGTGGGCGCGATCGCGGCTTTCATTGCCGGAATCGCGGCGCTACGATTCCTGATCGACACGGTCAACCGCGGACGGCTGCATTATTTCTCGATCTACTGCATCGCGGTGGGTGTGCTTGTGCTGGT
>CAZYXP010000202.1:0-6393 GCA_964651325.1 uncultured Phycisphaeraceae bacterium | reverse complement strand
TTTTCATCGAAGTATGGGCCAGCCGCGGCGTCGCATCGTCGGGTGAATTCGACGGCCTTGCCGCGGTATTTGCCGATTTGACGTACGACCCCACGCTGATCGCGGCCGCCAGTGTCGTGCCCGGCGATCTGTTCTCGGCGATTGCGGGCGGTTTGATCGATCAGGCTTCGGGGCAGGTAACCGCAATCGGCGGTTTGGCTAGCCTGGGCGAGTCGGCGCTGGGCATAAACGGCATGTGGGTACGCGTGGCGACCTTGCGCGCGGCGGCCCGACAGCCGGGAACCGCAATCGTTGAACTGGCTCCCGCGGGCGTCGTCCATGGCGTTTCCGTGGTGGGGCAGTTCGGGAACGTGGCCCCGGGCGACATCGCATTTTCGGGATTGGAGATCACGGTGACACCGCCGCCGCGACCGTCGCTGCACAGGCCTGGAGGCGGTCGTAAGGATCAGCCGTAGCGCCATGATTCAGGCTTGGCGCGTTCTGATCCGAACCGCGCCCGTAAGGAAGCGGCGAGGCCGACTTGGCCACCGACAGTCCCTTACGGTCGGGGTGCGGATATGAGGCCATCCTTTTGAACCCGTACAGGCGCAGTGTGGCAGTCGTAGACGATAGGCGCTGGGTGAACGGCAAATATGGACGGCGGGGACGCCAAAGGAGTGTGGTATGAGCGTGCGGAATCGTCGGAGGGATGCGCGAATCGGCATGGGCGCGCTGATGGCGGCTGTGATAATGGCTATGGCATGGACGCCGTTCGCCCAAGCCGGAGGGGGATTGGTGTCGGTCGCGTTGATCCCGCGCAGCGCCGCCGGGCCGGGCGATCAGACGGCTGCGCTGCCGACGCCCGAGACCGGTTGGTTGCCTGGGTCGATTCCGGTGGTTGAGGTCTGGGCCCAGACGGTCGATTCGAGTGGGCTTTCGTCGGTCTCCGTCGACGTGGCATTCACTTCGAATCTAAGCGTCACAGGCGTGACTCCTACCGTGCTCTTTTCGGAATTGACGCATGGGATCATCGACAACGCCGCCGGCGTGATCGACGATCTAAGTGGCTCGCATCTCTCTCAGTGTACGGATCAGATCGGGGTAGCCCCGCAGTGGGCTCGCCTTGCCGTGATTCAGCTCTCCGCGGATGCGGCGGGCGTGGCGACGGTTCAAGCCCTGCCGTCCGATTCGATGGTCTACGGTACGGCCGTATGCGGCGTAGGTGACGTCAATCCCACAAACATCACGTTCGGACAGGCCACGCTTCAGGTAGGCGACGTGGCCATCCCCGCGCTGTCCGATTGGGGTTTGGTCATCATGACCAGCTTGCTGCTGGTCGTCGCCACCTTGATTCTCAACGCACGCGCGGAATCTTCACAAGCCTAAATCAAGTATGGCACGCGCGGATGGGCCACCCGTTCTCGACCCTCAATCTTCAGTATTCGTTCCACATTCAGCCGGGATTTCGACATCCATCGCTTGCAGTTGCCCGGTTACCGTGCCCGCCCAATTGCGATTGGCCGCGGGGCTGGCTGGAGAGGGGTGCAAGATGCGCTCGATGGGCAGTTCGCAGTCGCCAAGGGCGGCCATCGCTCGCTTTTGAGCGAACGTGCCCACGCCGACGACGCGCTGGGGATTCATGTGCGCCACCAATTCGCGCAGGGATGCGTCGCATACTCGAAAGATGGTATCCCGCTGGTCGGAGGGCAGTTTGTCCGGCGTTCGGTTGCGACCGGTATCTTCAAGAAACAGCAGCGGGCAATAGTTGTAGACGAAGAAGCGCGAGAAAAACGCCTCGGGTGTCTTGAATGTGGCTTGTGCCCAGCCCCAAAGGCGGCTTCCGCTGACCTCATTGCGGACGCATTCGAGCCCTTCGACCGGCCGTTTGGGGTGCTCACGCGTCGGTTTGCCGACGGCGGCGTTGATCTTCAGCCAATCCCGCACCATCGCGACGGCCCCGAATGGCACGCCCGTTTGCGCCATGCCCCAAGGCCCGGGATTCATGCCGAGCAGCATCACCTGGCCGCTGCGTCGGGCGTATTTCCGGCAGTATTGCAGGAACGGCGCCCGCGCGTAATCAAGTGGATTGTAGATGTAGCAGACGGGGGGTTGGCACTCGATCGCGTGCAGTCCCTCATTGAGCCGATCGACTAGCCCCTCGAAAAACGACCTAGCCACGTCGACCTAGCCCAACCCCAGCGCCCAATCCGTGACGGCGTCAAAGCCCTCGTCGCGGATGGTGCTGACTTTCCAGATGGGGCGGTGATCGGCCACCGCGCTGAGCAGCTGCGCATTGGTGGCGTCTGCTCCCGGCAGATCGCACTTGTTGAGCACGAAGCAACCGGCAATCTCCATAATCCCGGCCTTGGAGAATTGAACCGAATCACCGCTATCGGGCATGAGCAGCAGGACAACCTCATCGGCCAAGTCGCGGATGGCCACGTCCGCCTGACCGGCGCCCACGGTTTCCACCAGCACGAAATCAAATCCGAATCCACGCAGCAGATCGACAATCTCCCGGCAATGGGGGCCGAGCCCGCCTTGAACGGGGCCGGACGAAAGGCTGCGTACAAAGAAGCCCTCGTCGGGCTTGGCCGACATCATGCGAAGCCGATCCCCGAGCAGCGCTCCGCCGGTCACCGGGCTGGATGGATCGACCGCGACGACCGCCACCGTTTTGCCTCGATCGCGAAGTTGCCGGCCCAGCCGCGCAATAAAAGAACTCTTGCCGACGCCGGGGCTTCCCGTGACACCGATGATCTTCGTGTTGGTTTGCTTGGCGCCCAGCCCCTCGGCCGCTTCGCCGTTCATCACGGCGGAAATCAAGGTCGCCAGCGCACGCGGATCGCGCTGTCCATACCCCCGTTTGGCTTCATCCAAGGACAATCGTTTCCGTCCCCCGGTCAGCTCACGCATTTTTTCCACGATGGTGTCCATCGGCGAACCGGGATTGAACACCGCGGCCACACCCATTTCGCGAAGCGCGGCGTAATCGGTTTCCGGGACGATGCCACCGAGGACGACCGGAATGGCCTCCACGCCAAGCGCCTTGCGGATCCGCAGCATCTCCGGCATGACAGTCATGTGGGCCGCGGAGAGCAGGCTGACGCCTACCACATCGACGTCCTCCTGCATGGCGGCAAACATGGTCGATTCGCACGTCTGCCAGAGTCCGGTGTAGATGACCTCGAACCCCGCGTCGCGGAACGAACGTGCCAGGACTTTGACCCCTCGATCGTGGCCGTCTAGCCCGATCTTGGCAAGCAGAATGCGTGGATTCTTGGATTCTGTGGGCAAGGAAAACTCTCCCGATCAAATTGGAGCCCGGCGGCGGAACCGCCCCCCAAGTCGCTACCATTCAGGACCGCCGTCGTACGCGCCAAAGACCGTTTTCAAGGCCTCCACCATCTCGCCCACCGTGGCGTCGGCCTTGGCTCCGGCGATCAGCGCCGGCATCATGTTCCGATCCGCGCGGGCGTCGTCGGCAATGCGCTTGATCGCTACGGCATGCTTTTCGCTATTTCGCGTGGCTTTGAGCTTCTTGAGCCGCGTTACCTGTTCGTTTTCGGTGTCGTTGGTGATGGTAAGCAGTTCCAAATCGTGGGATTCCTCATCGATAAAGTCCGTCACGCCGACGATCTTGGTTTCGCCGCTGTCGAGGGCCAATTGCTGGGCGTGGGCCGATTCCGCGATGGTCCGTCGGAAATAGCCGCGGTCGATGGCCGCCAACACGCCGCCCATGGCATCGATCCGGTCGATGATGGCATGGGCCTTGGCTTCGATCTCGTTGGTCATCTTCTCGACGAAATAGCTTCCGGCCAGCGGATCGACGGTTTGCGTGACGTTGGATTCATGCGCGATGATCTGTTGCGTGCGGAGGGCCACCTTGGCCGCCTGCTCGGTGGGCAAGGCGAGCGTTTCATCCATGCTGTTTGTGTGGAGGCTCTGCGTTCCTCCGAGCACACCCGCCATGGCCTGGAGTGCCACCCGCACGACGTTGTTGATCGGTTGCTGCTCGGTCAGTGTCACGCCGGCGGTTTGGCAATGCGTTCGAAGCAGCCAGCTCCGTTGATTCTTGGCTTTGAAGCGATCGCGCATGACGTGTGCCCAGATGCGCCGCGCGGCCCGCAGCTTGGCGATTTCCTCGAAAAAATCGTTGTGCATGTCGAAAAAGAAGCTGAGCCGAGCGGCCACGGCGTCCACGTCGAGGCCGCGCTCGATGGAGCCCTGCATGTAGGCGATGCCGTCGGCCAACGTAAACGCCAGTTCCTCGGCCGCCGAGGCGCCGGCTTCACGAATGTGGTAGCCGCTCACGCTGACGGTGTTCCACAGCGGCATGTGATTCGTACCGTATTCAATCGTGTCGATGACGAGCTTGGTCGAAGGCAGCGGCGGGAACACATACTCGTTCTGCGCGTGGAATTCTTTGAGGATGTCGTTTTGGAGCGTGCCGCGAAGTTGATCGAGCGGGACGCCGTTCTCCTGAGCCACTGCGATGTAAAACGCCAGCAAAATCGCCGCGGGCGCGTTGATCGTCATGCTCGTCGAGACCGAGCCGAGATCAATACCCTCAAATAGCCGGCGCATGTCCGACAGCGAAGACACCGCGACGCCGCATCGGCCCACTTCGCCAAGCGCCAAAGGATCATCGCTATCGCGACCCATCAATGTGGGGAGGTCAAATGCCGTGCTCAGCCCCGTCTGGCCTTTGCCCAGCAGGAACTTGAACCGCTCATTGGTGTCCGCGGCCGTGCCGAACCCGGCGAACTGACGCATGGTCCAAAGCCGCTCGCGGTACATCGTCCGGTGGGGGCCGCGCGTAAAAGGAAACGAGCCGGGCTCTCCCAACGCCTGAGCCGGATCGAAACTGCCCAGATCGTCCGGCCCGACAAACGGGTTGGTCGGGCTCTCGTCCGTGGGGGCGGTGCAGGGCTCGATTTCGGGTTGCTTACGCATGGTGGTGACTCCATCCCGCGGGCGGGCTGCATACATCCGATCGTATCTGAGTATCACTCATGGGGAATGATTCTTCTAGTCGTACGGGAAAAACCCCTGCTTGCTCTTGCGGCCCAGACGCCCGGCCTGGACCATTTTGCGCAGCAACGGGCAGGGGCGATAGCGATCTTCCCCGAGATCCCGATGGAGCACTTCAAGAATGAACAGGCAAACATCAAGACCGATCAGATCGGCCAGCGCGAGCGGCCCCATTGGATGGGCCATGCCCAACGTCATGATTTGGTCGATCGCCTCGGCCGTCGCGACGCCGTCCTGAAGCGTGAACACGGCCTCGTTGATCATGGGCATCAGCACGCGGTTAGAGACGAAGCCCGGATGATCGTTGCATGGCACGGCCGTCTTGCCCACGCTCTGGGCATAGGCGACGGTTTCCTCGACGGTCCCATCCGCCGTCTGCAGGCCGCGAACCACTTCCACCAGCTTCATTACCGGCACGGGATTGAAAAAATGCATCCCGATGAATCGGTCAGGTCGGTCGGTTTGCGCCGCGAGCTGAGTAATGCTTATGCTGCTTGTGTTCGAGGCGAGGATGCCGTCGTCCGCGACGTGCGCCTGTACCTGCTTGAGTATGTCGATCTTGATGTCTGGCTTTTCGGTCGCGGCTTCGATGATCAGCTTGGCGGAGCCGATGTCGCTGAGTTTGGTGACCGCTACAAGCCGTTCCATCGCGGCCGTCGCGTCATCAGCAGATATACGCTCTTTCTTGACCGCCCGATTCAACATGCTCTTGATCTGCTGCTTCGCGTCGTCAAGTGCCGATGGGGCGACATCAAAAAGGCGAACGCCGTAACCGGACTGTGCGAACACCTGGGCAATACCTCGCCCCATCGTTCCGGCGCCGATGACGGCCACGGTCGTTCCGGCGTTGTGCTTCATAAGATTCAACTCCCAGCGATTCCAATCCGGCCCGTTTCCAAAGCCCCAACGATGCGCCCATCATGCCCCATCAATTCGCCAGCGACCGGGCGATCACGATCCGGTGGATTTCGCTCGTCCCCTCGTAGATTTCGCAAATCTTCGCGTCACGCATGAAGCGTTCGACAGGGTAATCTTGGCAGTAGCCCGAACCGCCCATGACCTGCACGGCGTGGGCTGCCGCCATGGAGGCGGTTTCCGAAGCATATAGTTTGGCCATGGCCGCCGCCTGCACGTAATCGCGGCCGGTGTCTTTGTAATGGGCGGCGCGGTAGATCAGCCATCGGCTGGCTTCGATGCGCATGGCCATGTCGGCGAGCTTGTTTTGGATCGCCTGAAAGGATCCGATCGGGCGGTTGAACTGCACGCGCGTCCCCGCATACTTGGTGGCCTCGTAAAGGCTGGCTTCGGCGATGCCCAGCGCCTGGGAGGCGATGCCGATGCGCCCGCCATTCAGCGTGGTCAGCGCGACGCGCATCCCGC
>CAZYXP010000201.1:0-6403 GCA_964651325.1 uncultured Phycisphaeraceae bacterium | reverse complement strand
GGTGACGCGAGCGTACCAACCGATCGATCTGGAGCAGGTGAAGACCTACAGCGTGCGGCAGCGGCGCCACAAAGCGACCGTTGGCGCGGCCGGCGGTTTGCCCGGTGTGGGCGCGACCGCGGCTGAGCTGCTGAACTCCTTTCCCAACTACTTTGGTGCCGCGGCGTTTGGGGCCGTGGTGGATGCGGTGGTCGCGGCGGTCCGCGCGGATCGCCCGGTGGTACTCGCGTTCGGGGCTCATGTCCTCAAGGTGGGTTGCGGCCCGATTCTGATCGATCTGATTCAGCGCGGCATCATCAAAGCGCTGGCTTGCAACGGGGCGTGCGCGATCCACGATATGGAGTTGGCGACGCTCGGCGAGACGAGCGAAGAGGTGGCCGACACGATTCGAGACGGTTCGTTCGGCATGGTGGCGGAGACGATGTCTTTCTTCGATGCGGCCGTGGCCAATGCGGTCGAGGCGTCCGATGGGTTGGGATCGAGCGTAGGGCGTTTGCTGGTCGAGCAAGACGTCCGATATGTCGATGCGAGCGTTTTCGCCGCCGCGCATCGTGCCTCGATTCCCATTACGGTTCACGTGGCGCTGGGGACGGATACGATCCACATGTCTCGTGGCATGGACGCGGCAGCGTTGGGCGAGGCGTCGATGCGAGACTTCCGTCTGATCTGCGACATTGTTTCCGATCTTGGGGCCGCTGATGGATCAGATAGTGGTGCGGGCGGCGTCTGGCTCAACGTAGGCTCGGCCGTGCTGCTTCCGGAGGTGTTTCTCAAGGCGGTTTCGGTGGCGCGGAATCTCGGGGCCGATCTGGACGCCATGCACACCGCGAACTTTGATATGATTCGCCATTATCGTCCGTCTCAGAACGTCATCACGCGGCCGGTTGCCCCGGGGCATGGGCACGAGGTTGTCGGGCATCACGAGATGTTGCTGCCTCTACTTCGGCAAGCGCTGATTGAGGCGTTGGGGTAGGGAAGACAAGCCATGAAGAGCAAAGCCGTTTTCCTCGATCGCGACGGAACGATCATCACAGACTCCGGCTACATCGCGGATCCCAGTGAAGTTGATCTGCTTCCTGGTAGCGCTGAGGCGATTCATCGTTTTGCCCAAGCGGGGTATCTGGTGGTGGTGGCGTCGAATCAATCGGGCATCGCGCGGGGCATGTTTGACGAGACGGATCTCGAAAACATTCACGCGCGATTCGAGGAGTTGCTCTCGGCGGAGGGCGTGAGCCTCGACGGCGCGTACTACTGTCCCTACCTGGACGGTTCGGCTGCGACCGTTCGAAAATACCGGCGTGATAGCGAGCTGCGCAAACCCAAGCCGGGCATGTTGCTCCAAGCCGCGCGAGAGCTAAACGTCGATCTGAAGCGATCTTGGATGATCGGCGATTCCCCCGGCGATGTGCAGGCGGGGACGCGTGCGGGATGCAAGACCGTGTACCTCACCAACCAAAACGGGGATCGCGCAGTGGGCGATTTCGTCGCGACGCATGTCGTTACGGATTTGGGCGAAGCCGCCGATGCCGTGCTGGGGCCGGCCGGCAAACGCAGCAGCGCCGCGCCGCGACAGGTGGGCGGCGGCGTTGCGGGGGATCGGGCGATTCAAGCGTTGGATCGAATCCACGAATCATTGGAGCGGACGCATCGCTCTCGGCGTCAGGACGATTTCTCTCTGATCCGATTGGTTGCAGCGCTGATGCAAATGCTTGCCATCGTGGTGGCACTATGGGGGACGATGGCTCTGTTCGATGAGGCCCCGGCAGCGGCGACGCCTCGTTTGCTTCTGGCCTGCTTCCTGCAAATCGCTTCGGTCAGCGCGTTCGCCATCGATCGATTTCGCTAGCGCGGCGGCGCTTCACGCACCGTGCTCATGGCGCAAGACCGCACCGCCGCGCGGGCTGAAGCCCGCGGCTCAGGGTCGTCGCCAAAGCGTGGGGCCTTCAGTTTCGCCATTCAAGAAGGGCCACAGCTCTACTTTTGGCTCAAATCGAAGAGCACCTTGAACCGGTCGGGCGACGCGGCGGCCTCGAATGCCTCTTGCGTTTTCTCGAGGGGAAACACCTTGGAGATCATGGATCGCACCTCGACCGCGCCGCGCTCCAACGCGGCGATGGCCTCGGGAAACGGCCCGCAGCGGCTGCCCAGCAGCGTGACCTCGTCAATGACAATCGGGGCCAGATTCAGCTTGCCGCCTTCGGCGAACGTGCTCTTGAGCACAATGGTGCCGCGCGGACGGACCAGGCCCATCGCGAGCTTCAACCCTTCCGGCGATCCGGAACACTCGACGACGACGTCGCGATCCTTGCGTCGGCTTAGCTGATCGACGTGAATGCCCTGAATGCCCTTCTTTTCGCAGTGGAGAAGCCTGTGCGGGTTGGTGCCGATGACATTAATCTGGCAGCCCGTGGCGGCCAGTACTTGCGCTACGAGCACCCCCAGCTTGCCCGGGCCGATCACACTCACGCTCATCTTCGGCGTGATTCTGCATTGGGCCAAAACCTGGTACGCCGCGGCGAGCGGCTCGACAAAAACCGCTTCCTCGTCGGCGACGGCGTCGGGGATTTCATGCAGGTTGGCGATCGGCACGGCCACAAAATCCGCGAAGCATCCGTCTCGATTCACAATGCCCATGACCGTGCGCTGGGCGCAATGATTGGAAAGTCCGGCCAGGCACGCGGCGCACTTGCCGCAGACGCAGTTGATCTCGCAGGCCACGCGCTTGCCACACCACTCCGCAGGGCCTTCGGCGACGCTGCCGACCATTTCGTGACCCAAGATGCCTCGGAAACCCAGGTAGCCGTTTACAAGCTGGAGATCGGTGGAGCAGATGCCCGCCAGATGGACCCGCACCAGGCACTCGCCAGCCAGCGGCTGCGGTGGGGCGTGGTCCTTGCGGAACTGCAGGCTTTTGTCGAGAACAACGGCTCTCAAGAGTGTTCTTCCTTTGGCTTTGTGTGGGAATCGTCCTGTTCGACCCCTGCAAGCTTATGCTCGGTTCCGTAGGAGGCCGAGCCATACTCGATGCGCCGCGGAGCAGAGGACTTCAGCCGGCGCGGCTGCCCGGCTCCGCAAATCTCCGAACAACGTTTGTTGTCGGTGGGGTTCAGCCGGCCGCCATGTCCGCTCACCACGCCGCAAGCGCCGTAAACGCCGCGCTATCCGCGTTTCCACCGCCACCATGGCTGCTTCTTAGGTTTTTGCCGCTCGCGCATCGCGCGTCCCTGCTCAAATGGTTCCTTCGTCGTTTCCAGCCACGCGCGCCACCGACTTGGTTCACAGTCGAACGCTTGGCCCGTCAGGTAGCTCAACGAACGATCGGCCTCGTAAACTACAGCAAAATCGGATTGCCCAAGCGCATCGATCAGGGCTCGGGCGGTATCGATGTGCGGATGATGTGCCAGCAGGGACGCCGCCCAGATTCGCACCGCTCGCGATTCGTCGTGGAGCACATGATCAACGCCCGTCTCCCGAACGGCCGTTTCTGCCTCGCCCTCGAAAAGCAATTGGGATGAGAAGCGGGAAAGCGTCCTCATCGCTGCGCGGCGAACACCGGCGCCTGCCGGTGTCGTGTGTGCCTGTTTCTTTTGAGATGTCAGCAAGGCCAGCATCGTGTTCGTGGCCGTACGCCCCGGATGTCGCGCCAGGACGCGAATGGCCGCACACCGAACGGATGTATTTTGATCGGACCGTGCTATCAGGGACATCGCGTCCATCGCCACTGCGCTGCCGCCGTGGCGCGTTTTTCCGATTTGAACGATGGCCGCACGTCGGATGTCGGCGTCTTGATGGCCGAGCGCCATATCAAGATAAGCGGCCACGTCGCGTTGCGAGGCAAACCAGGCCGGTTTGAACCGTTTTTTGGGGCCGTGGACGCAGCCGGAGCCGATGGTAACGGGCAGGAGGAACACGAGGATGATGCCCCAACCGGTTGTTTCTCTTGTGTTGAAATAGGCAGTCTGCTTCAGTTTCATGGCTTGGCAGGGTACCCGCCGTGCCGGAGCCTGACAATCATACCGACCGTCGATTCAAAGATTCCGGGCCTGTATTGCGAACGGCATGGTTACACGCGCTCAGAGATGTCGGGGCCAGCCAGCGGCTGCTCGGCGATGGATGACGTCGGGCTAGCCCCCGGGGGCCTGAAGGGCGTCCAGAGCCGACGAGCAGCTCGGCGCTCCATCGCGGTACGGGGCTTCGTGTGATGGGAAACATTGCGTAATCTGCGGCTTTGTGGGTACAATTCGGGCCGTGGATTATCCTGCGGGCTTCTCTTTTTTGCGCGAAGCCCGGCCCAACGTATAGTGGACTTGGGAGCCAGCGATGCAGTGCGTTCGCTTGTTTGCTTTTTGCCTGATTCCCGTTTTTGCGGGCACAGTCTTTCCGCATGCGGCTCATGCTGTCGGTGACGATGGGGACACCATGCGCACGCATTCGCTGACGTACGACGCGACGGCCAAGAGCTGGATCGAATCCATCCCACCACCGATCGGAACGGCCGAAGGCGATTTGTACGTGGCCCGGCTGCTGATTGTCGGCGCGAAGTATCGCAAGGCGTTATCCAAGCTCGACCGATGGGTCAAGGAATACTCTGAGACGGATCGGCATTATCCTGACGTCTTGCTGGCTCGAGCCGAGGCGCTGATCGGGCAACGGAGGTTCGATAAGGCGCACGCCGTCTTGGTCGCGTTCCTCGGTGAGTTCGGCGGCATGGCTCTGACATCCGAGGCGTTGCGGCTTGAATTCATCGTGGCGGAGGCCTATCTGAGCGGTGTCAAACGCAAATGGCTGGGCATGAAGATACTGTCGGGGGAAGACACCGCGTACGGCATCTTGGATGACATGTCGATCGATTATCCGGATCAACCGCTTGCCGTTGCGGCGATCAAGACCAAGGCAGACTATCAGTTCAAAAAGGGCGACCACGCCCTTGCTGAATTGGACTACGCACGACTCTTGAAGGAATTCCCAAGGAGTCGGTACCACCAACATGCGCTCTCGCGGACGGCGGAGTCGGCCCTGGCCAGTTTCGGCGGGGTAGCGTACGACGCGGCCGCGCTCATCGAGGCGGAGGAACGCTACACCGAATACCGCAACCGATACCCTGGTGCCGCCCAGCGGGAGGGCGTGGGTTTGGTTTTGGACGGCATCGGCGAGCAACGGGCGGAGAAGGAATTCCAGACCGGGCGTTACTATGAGCGGACCGACCACCTGAATTCGGCGATCTTCTATTATCGGTCGGTGGTTGCGAATTGGCCGGCGTCGGTCGCTTCCAGCAAGGCGCGATCGAGGCTGGAGCTTATTGGAGCGGCTTGAGCCGCGGTCTCGGGCATTGGTGTTGGACTGCTGGATTCGGGCGGGAGCGGTCAGTATCTGAGGTTGCTAACGCATTGGTGAGAGGTTTCTCTAGCCGTGAAAAGCTTGAAATTGAATCGTGGCTGGGTCTTGTGCCTGCCTCTAGTGGCGACGGTGTCGGGGTGCGCGTATTCCAGCTCACGGCCGTTTTCGGACGATATCCAGACCGTTCATGTCAAAATGTTCCATTCCAAGGAGTTTCGACGCGAGTTGGAATTCCGCCTGACCGAAGCGATTAGCAAGCGGATTGAGATGGACACCCCGTACCGGATCGCTGCCCGGCGCAGGGCGGATGCGCTATTGACGGGTGAAATATTGCAGGTTGACAACCGGACGTTTGGTGATGAAACGGATACGGGGCGACCTCGGGAAATCGGCTCTACGGTGGTGGTCCGCTACCGGCTCGAGGACTTGAGATCGGGGAAGTTGATCGTCGAACATCCGAGATTCATCTATCAGACAAGCTACATCCCCCCGGTAGGTGAGACCTTGTCCGATGCGATGACTCGAGCTTTGGACGGCATGGCGGAACGGATGGTCGAGTCCATGGAAGTTGCGTGGTAGCTCGACTAGAATCATGTGTAAGGTCGGTGTTTTGATGGGTAACGGAAACTTCAACAGGCGGGCAACGCGAAATGGCTGACGAAAACGGACAAGATCCAAAACAAGGCTCGGGTCCGAAGGGCAAGGGGCCGCCCGGGCCGAATCTGAAGAATTCCCGCAATCTTGTGAGTTGGCTTGTACTCTTGGGGCTGGCCATCCTGCTGGTCGCGCTGCTCAGCGATTCGATGCAGGCGTCGCAAACCTATTCGATTAGCCAGTTCTATACGCTTGTTGAGAATCAGCAGATAGAAGAGATCGTCATCAACGAAGATGGGACGATCGAGGGCAGAAAGAAGGCGACTGAGGGCGACGCCATCGGCGCGCCGCTGCACTTCAAGGTTCTCATGCCGCGCGAGGTCTTGGACAACGATTTCGTCAAGGATCTGGTCAAAGCCCTTCCGCCCGATGCGGTCAAGTTCGAGCGCCGAAGCGAGCTGATGATGGTCCT
>CAZYXP010000200.1:0-6428 GCA_964651325.1 uncultured Phycisphaeraceae bacterium | reverse complement strand
AGGCAGGACCCTGCACGAACTGAAGCGAGCCGGTGGTGACGGCGATGACGATGATGCTGGGAGCGAATCGGCCGGATGACAACGCCGACGATGGTTTTCATGCGGCGTCGCCCTTCGCCACCCACCGGCGTGGTTCGCTACGATCGCACCCCCGCGCGTGCGGATTTGCATCACCCGACAATTCGGGCCGCCAGAGCGGCCTGAAAAGCGTATAGAGCAACGAATGAACTTTTCGTAAATGCTTAAACGAAAAGGGATTACGATAGCGGGGGCAGGACTCGAACCTGCGACCTCCGGGTTATGAGCCCGACGAGCTGCCAACTGCTCTACCCCGCATCAGGGGTTGCGAACAATACGCTGGGCCATTGAGCCCGTCAAGCCATCGTTTCGGTTGTTTTTGGATTTGTTGGGCGGCTGACGATCAGGGATTGACCGGCTTGGCTGGGATGGAGCCTGCGCAGAAGGGGGCCTTCCGCAAACCGCCGGTGAAGGCGTCCTTTCGGCCGGCGTTTTCTGCAGGAGTGTTCTGCAGTAGGGACCGCAGGGGCTCGCCCGACTGCTCGGAGGTGTGCGCGTCCTTTCGGCCGGCTCTTCTTGCCGTTATGAACTGGTAGGGTTCGCCCGACTGCGGGTTTGGCAATCGGCATGTAATCGGCTTTAAACGGGACCCGGATCGGCGAGCAAATGGGGCCCGCGCTTCGTTCGTCCTTCCTACCTCTTGTCTTCTTGGTGTCTTCGCGGCTTGGTGGTGAACACTCCGCACGGGCGCGTCGGAGGCGGCTCTGCCTGCCGGTACCTGCCTCGGCTCCACCAGAACCGCATGGAACGCCGCCTAGAGCCGTTGCATTGATCGTGTAGCATCTCTGCTTGGCGATCGCCGCGTAGCCGCGTGGGCTGAAGCCTGCGGCTCAGGAGTATGGCTTGGTCGATGGGCGATAGGAGCCGCGACAAGAGTCGTGTCGCTGGTCCGGGCGATCACGCTCAATGTTCCGGAGGTCCAGTGGTTTCTGAACAGGCCGTGGTTTCTCGGATGACAGCCTACGCGGGACTACCTAGAATCACGGCAACTCTCGCCCACGTTGGCTTGGGATTGGCTGTTTTGAAGACTTGGATCAGAGGTTGAGGGCGGTCTGGCCGATTGCCCGAATCTGCGAGGGAAATCGTTTTATGCAGGTTCTAATCGTTGGCGGCGGCGGGCGGGAGCACGCGCTCGTGTGGGGTTTTTCCCGATCGCCTAGCGTGTCCAAAATACTCTGTGCGCCCGGGAATCCCGGGACGGCCGCGCTGGCTGAGAACGTGGATGTCGGCGCGGAAGACCTGGATGGGCTCGTCGGGCTTGCCACAGAGCGAGCGGTGGATTTGGTGGTTGTGGGGCCAGAGGCGCCGCTTTGCGCCGGGCTGGTGGATCGTCTGGAGCAGGCGGGCATCAAGGTTTTTGGACCCAGCGCCTCGGCCGCGCGGATTGAGGGCGACAAGGCCTACGCGAAGCGGCTGATGAAAATCGCCAATGTGCCCACGGGCGAGGCCCGCGTGTACAAGCGGTATGAGGATGCGCGAGACTACGTGGCAACGCGCGATACGGGGCTGGTCGTGAAGGCGTGCGGGCTGGCCGCTGGAAAGGGCGTCAGCGTTTGCCACGATCCAGCGGATGCGTTGGGGGTGCTCGAGCAGATGATGGTGGAGCGGGCGTTTGGCGATGCCGGCGATACCGTGTTGATCGAAGAGTTGCTCAAAGGGGAAGAGCTCTCGGTGCTGGCGCTGGTGAGCGGTTCAACGATTCTGGTGCTCGAAACCGCTCAGGACCACAAGGCCGTCGGTGATGGCGATACCGGCCCAAACACCGGCGGGATGGGGGCGTACAGCCCCGCGCCGCTGGCGACGCCGGAGATCATGGCCACGATCGAGCGAGAGGTGCTTGTGCCGATTGTCGACGCGATGCGAAACGAGGGGTCACCCTATTGCGGCGTGCTCTACGCGGGCGTGATGGTGACCGCGGCCGGGCCCAAGGTGTTGGAGTTCAACTGCCGATTCGGGGATCCCGAGATTCAGGCCATCATGATGCGCCTTGATTGTGACCTGTTTGAGCTGCTCAGTGCCTGCGTGGAAGGGCGGCTCGATGAGACGGAGATTCGATGGAAACCGGAGCCGGCGGTGTGCGTCGTGATGGCCAGCGAGGGATACCCGGGCGTGTACGCAAAGCACAAAGTGATCAGCGGGCTGGATCGCGTGGCCGGGCTTAAGGATGTGCAGGTTTTCCACGCAGGGACAGGCCTGATTGAGGACCACGTGATCTCTACGGGCGGGCGCGTGCTTGGGGTCACGGCGCTGGGCGAGGACATCGCCGACGCGAAGGAGCGGGCCTACGATGCTATGAAGGGGGTGCATTTCGACGGGGCGATTTATCGAACAGACATCGCAGACAAGGCCATAAACGCGGTGGACGGGGCAAAGAGTTAACGGGTTCGCAAGTCGAACGTGTGCGGGTCCGGGAGGCCGCGCGGGCTGAAGCCCGCGGCTCGGGGGAGACGTTCATCCACCGGCGAGCGCCGCAGCGTCATGGCGCCGTTGTCCTACGGTCAGCCAACAGGAGCCAGTGTGTCGGAGGTGCCAGTGGCGGGTAGATGTGCTCTGCGCTACCCGGCTGCGCCTGGGCTTCACAGCGGAGGGCCGCTGTGCTACGCGGCGTGGCGGCTATAGAAAAATCGGTCCGAGGATGAAGAAAACATCGGACAGACAGCCGCCTAGTTGTAGCAGGCACGCCCCCGTCGAGAGGCAAGTTGCGATTCTTAGCCAGCGATTCATGTTATCTCCCATGTTGGGCCGAGGCGGATCCGCATGCCGCGAATCTCTACAGCCCTAATCATTCATCGGTCATTCGTCCGAGCGAAAAAGCGGCAGCGACGCCCGCCCGGCCCCGGCGCTCCGGCTCAAATGCCCGACAGCAGAAACGGGGTCGCGAGATTGAGCACCCACTGTTCCACACAACCGGGCAGGAATCCCAACAAAATCCCCGTCGAGCCGATAACAGCCCACCTGTACATGCGCATTTTCATGAAAGAGACTCCCAAAAACTTGCGGGCGGTTTCGCGCAGACAAAGGCGTTTGCCTGAAAAGTGCCACCGCGCCGCCGAAGCGCCTTGGCCCACTGGCTAGAAGCTGATCACGGTATTGACGGTCACACGATTCTGCTGAAGGTTTTCCGCCGGGGTCTCCAGAGGGAATTCCCAGGTCACACCGAGTGAGACTTTGTCCATCAACTGCCAACGGAACCCAATGCCGGCGGAGAAGAAATCATGCCCTCGGGCTTCGGACGCCCCCAGGCTGCCCACATCCAAATAATCGTTGCTGATGGGAAGGACGCCGCCGTTGCTCAGCCAGTGAATTCCGTGGAACTCAATGAGCGGGCGAAACGTTTCCGTTAGCTCGTAATCGAGATGCAGATTCCAAACCAGGCTGTAGTTGCCCTTGTGGCGATTGGTGGGAATGCGGCCGCTTACGGCACCGATGAAATGAAGCTTGTCCCAAGCCTTAGCCATGCTGATGAACGGGCTCAGCTCCTGGGCGCCGCCCTGAAGGGCATCAGACGAGCCGTTACTCCATTCCCAGCGGATCCCGCCTGTTACCAGAAAATGCTCCTCAGGATTGCTGTAGAAAGCGTACTTGAGGCCCGCCGCAATATCGTTGAATCCGTCGCCGGAGGGGGTGATGCCGGAATCAACCCAACTGTAGCCGTCCTTGGTCGCGATAAACGCCAGCCGTTCCGTGAGGGCCACTCTGATTTGAGCCGCGATCAGTTGAACTTGACCGCCGCGTAACACGGATCGATCCGGAATATCGTGATAGACATACATCAAACGCAGATCGGTTGTGATAAACGGATCCTCGAAGACCGTGAACTGCCCGACCGGCATGACGAAGTCTTCGTAGCCGGAAAGGCCCGTGAGAAAACCGGGCCACATCTTGGATTCAAGATCCAACACCCACTGAGGATGCCGCGCATCGGACCGCAGGGTGAGCGTCTCGGACTCCGTCGTCGTCTGCGAGGATTCCTCTTCCTCTTGATTCCAAGCCAAGGCCAGGATTTGCGACGACGCTGCGGAGACAGAACCCGATGTGCCTCGCAAAGATAAGTTGGTCGCGCCAAGCGCATTAGAAGCAAGCACAGACCAAAGCGCGGCGACCACTACTATCTGCCAAGCAGATCGATCCAGTTTCATCGTTACATTCTCCTATGCAGACTTGAGGAGCGGTTTATCCACCTGGCATCCGATGCCGTAGGCGGGCAACCAAGCCGTCCGACGGTACCATATTCGGCTCTTGGGCGCCCCTGTCATTAGGATTTCATGGGGACATTGGTCCATACGGAGGCTTAACCCACCTTAATCATGGAGGCTAGGGCGGGGTCATTCTTGGCGTAGGAGAAAAAGACATGGGCGCGCGCAATCGAACACTTGCGGTACGACTCAAGTACGCGACCTCGACCAAGAGAATAGCAAGCGAGTTGTCGCGCGGGATTCAACGAAGACTCCCAGGTTCAACGGGATTATCGGATGCAAGCGGGTACTGGCCCTGGCGCAAGGGGGTGCCGCAAGAAGCCGATCGCCACAAAAAGCAATCCACGATATCGGAACCGTCAACCGCCGATGGGAATTGGCGGCGGAGCCTTTTTGTGTCGATGGACATGCGTGGAGTCAGCTTCTCAAGTTCGTTCGAAGCTGGCTATCGGTATGCGAAACGGGAGTGCGATACGCTTTGGGTGCCGCATCGCGACGGGAACAGCGCACATCGAACTTTCTTAGACGTGGGGCGGGCATTAAGGAAAGACGTGGGCGAAACCAATGTCAACTATTCTGGTAATCGATGACTCGGCATTTAGCAGAGCCCTAAACTCTCGGGCGCTTCACGACGGTGGGCACGAGGTAACGGAGGCGGCCAACGGAGTAGAGGGACTCGCCGCCGCGCAAGAGTCGGCGCCCGATTGCATCGTCTTGGACATGCTGATGCCGGAGATGGATGGCGTGGAGTTCTTGCGCACCTTCCGCGCGAAGAACAGGGAGTTGCCGATCGTCGTGGCTTCGGCGGACATTCAGGAGAGTCGCCGGGCGGAATGTGAGGCACTTGGCATCAGCGCGTTTCTCAACAAACCCGTGAAGGCCAACGCCCTCATCGAGGCGGTAGAGCAAGCGATGCTTGTATGTGAAGAGGGCGACCAATGAGACTCTCTCAATATCACGAAGACGCCATTGCAGAGGCGGTCAACATCGGCATTGGTCGGGCGGCCTCTTGCCTGAGCGAAATGGTTGGAGCGACGGTCTTGCTCAATGTGCCATCTGTCACGTTTTGCGCGTACGCCGGCGCTTGCAAACAGGTTTCCGTCGCTGGGGGCGGTCCGATCACGTCAATCACTCAAGCATTCAATGGCACCATAGCGGGAAGCGCCGCGATCGTATTGTCTGAAGACGATGCCATAACACTTGCGCAGCTTCTTCACGGAGACACGCACACAGCGACAACGCTTGACATCCTTCAACAAGGCATCCTTGAAGAGGTCGGCAACATCATCCTCAACGGCGTGCTTGGGTCGCTCTCAAATCTGATGAGCGCGAAACTCTTGTACGGCGTGCCTAAGTTTAAATCCAACGCGAATTTGCTGCTGAGTCTAAGCTCCTCAGGCTCCGATCACAATGAGCATCGTGACGTGCTGCTGGCCAACACGCGGTTCGCCGTCGCCGAACGGAGCGTCCAGGGTTCGTTGCTCATTGTCTTTGATGTGGGCTCGGTGCAGGTGCTGATCGACGCACTCGAATCGCTTGCCACTTAGGATAGAGCATGGGCCCTGTGAACGATCCTCCTGTCCCGTCTCAGACGCTGCTTGATGTACTGCCAATGGGCGTGTGCATTCTTTCTGATGACTATGTGATCGTCTCGTGGAATCGAACACTCGAAGACTGGACGTGCATCGACCGCAACAGCGCCGTGGGAACGTCTCTGCTGAGCCTGTTTCCTTGTCTGGCGGAAGAACGCTACGCATCACGAATCAAGCAGGTGTTCACCGACGGCACCTCAGCCATCTTCTCGCCCGCATTGCATGGCCATTTTCTGCCTGTCAAGGTGTGTACGGGGGGGACAGAGGGCTTCATGGTCCAAAGCACGCAAGTGCGTCGGATTATGGAACAGCCTGCGCTTGCTCTTGTCACGATCACCGACGTCACGGCGGAATGGATGCAGTTGATGCGCTTGAACGCAAAGAACGAAGAGCTCTTGATGGCCAAAGCACGCGAGCAACGGGCTACGGCGGCCGCCGAGTCCGCCAACCTAGCCAAGAGCGATTTCCTGGCCAACATGAGCCACGAAATTCGCACCCCTATGACGTCCATCCTCCGATTTGGCGTACACCTTACTGACGATACGCCTTTCGCGCTGCTGCA
>CAZYXP010000199.1:0-6444 GCA_964651325.1 uncultured Phycisphaeraceae bacterium | reverse complement strand
TCGCTGGTCAAGTATGAATACGGAGACGTATTGCCCAACGTGATCAGCCTTCGCGACATTCCCGAATCGGATGTTGCAGCACTACGGCAGATGCCCGGCGTAAACGAGGTCGAAGAGGACGTCTACTACCCCAATCTGATCAAGCTGAACGATGCGGTGCCACTGATTAACGGTTTGCAGACTCAGATCGCTGCCGCGGGCCTTTCGGCGACCGGGGCGGGCGTTCGCGTGTGTATTGCGGACACGGGCATCGACATGGATCACACCATGTACGCCAGCCGCATCGACGCGGCTGCCAGCTTTGACTTTGCCAACAACGATTCCAACCCCGATGACGACAACGGTCACGGCAGTCACGTAGCGGGAATCGCCGTGGGCGGCACAGGGCTCAACGTTGATTTCGCCTGTGGGTCCGGCCCGGAGCCGTTTCAGGGGGTTGCGCCAAACGCGACGCTGATCGGCGCGAAGATTTTGAATTCCTTTGGCGGTGGGTTGTCGTCGGACATTATTGCGGGGATCGATCACTGCGCGGACCAATCGCCGACGGGCGGCCGTGCGGACGTCATCAACTTGAGTATCGGGACCGGCCAGTTCACCGGCCCTTGCACGCATGCCTGGGCTGTGGCATCCAACAACGCCGTGGCCAATGGCGTGGTGGTTGTGGCGGCTTCGGGCAACGAATCCTTCGGTAACGCTGTGGCCTCGCCCGCATGTGGTTCCGATGTGATTGCGGTGGGCGCGACGTATGACGCGACTTTCCCGACCTGCGAAACCCCCTCGTCCGTCTTCAACTGGGGTACATGCATCGACTCGGGGCCGTTTGCGGATGACATCGTGTGCTTCAGCAATCAGAGCCCCATGATCGATGTGGCCGCGCCGGGGTGCGATATTTTTTCCGCCAACAACACGGTTGGCGGCGGCGGCATCATAAGCAAGTGCGGCACGAGCATGGCCTCGCCGGCGGTTGCGGGTCTTGCGGCGCTGATCCTGAGCGCTGATCCATCGCTGACGCCGGCTCAGGTGCGCCAGATCATCCGTGATGGGGCCGTCGACTTGGGACCGGTCGGGTTCGACGTCGCTTATGGTTTTGGACGCATCGATGTGGTCGGCTCGCTTCAATTGGTGGCACCGGCCCCCGGATGCAGCATCAACGCCGATTGCGATGACGGGCTGGCCTGCAACGGAGCGGAGACCTGTGCGGCGGGCGTGTGCCAGTCGGGCACGGCGATCAACTGCAACGACGGCGTCGCGTGTACGATGGATGCATGCGTCGATCCGCTGGGCACCTGCAGCAACACGCCCGATAGCGGGCAATGCAACGATGGCAACGCCTGCACCACGGACGTTTGTGACGCGGTGTCGGGATGTACGAACACGGCGACTTCCCCTTGCTGCGGCAATGGAACGTGCGAATCGGGTGAGAACTGCAACACGTGCCCGGGAGATTGTTTCGCCGGCACGGCGGTGAATCCGAGTTGCGGCAATGGCATCTGCGAGGCGTTTGACCGCGAGAACTGCAAACGATGCCCCCAGGACTGCGCAGGTACCGAGCAGGGGCCGTTCTGCTGCGGCGACGGAGGAGATGGGGACAACCCCGTTTCGTGCGCCGATTCGCGATGCACCGCGGGCGGATTCCAATGCATCGATGTGCCGGGCACGGCGTCGTGCTGCGGTGACGGGATCTGTGAGGGCAGCGAGACCAACGCCAACTGCGCCGCTGATTGCGGTCCGCCGGCTTTCTGCGGTGATGGGTTCTGCGATCCGGGTGAAGATCAGTGCAATTGCGCTGCCGATTGCGGCGCGGCGCCGGCGTTGGAAACGAGCTGCACGGACGGCGTAGACAACGATTGCGATGGACTTGCCGATTGCAATGATGCCGACTGTGCTAGTGACCCGACTTGCGTGGTCCCATTCTGCGGCGACGCGTTTTGCGACCCGAACGAGGATCAGTGCAACTGCGCAGCCGATTGCGGCACTCCGCCGCTTTCGGAGACGAATTGCACGGACGGCGCGGATAACGATTGCGACGGGTTCACCGATTGCAACGATGCCGACTGTGCTAGTGACCCGACTTGCGTGGTCCCATTCTGCGGCGACTCGATTTGCGATCCAAACGAGGATCAGTGCAACTGTGCAGCAGACTGCGGCGCTCCGCCAGCAAGTGAAACCAATTGTACCGACGGTTCGGATAACGATTGCGACGGGTCTACCGATTGCAATGACGCCGACTGCGACGCGGATCCGGCTTGCTCGTGTCTGCCGAAGAAGGCGTTTTGCACGGCGAACGAGCAATGCTGCTCCGGGATATGCAGGCTCAATAAGAATGAGTGCCGATGATCTGATCGTCTATCGGTTTTGGAATAATGCCGAAGCGTTGGCATCGCCCTGTCGGTTCTAAGGCCGATTGGCGGTGCCGCCTATCGGGGTGAGCCTCGATCGCGCAGGGCATCTGGTGGCCTTGGCCGCCAGGTGCCCGCTTTTTGTGGTGGGCCCAGGGCGGTTGCATGCTTCGTCCGACGGAGGTCGGGCAAACATCCATGGCCGAGCTTGCTGACGTGCGAGGTTGGTGTGTGCGGCGACACTTTGTTGTAAGTGATTGTCTGAATGGGGGATGCCGCGAAGCGATGGCCAGCCAATTTGAATGGCGAGCCCGGATGGCCGCCCAACGCCCCGCCTGCGACCGACCCACCCGCCGTCTGACGCTCTGCGTTTGTTCGATGGTCGGGGTGGCGTGGGCCGAACCGATGACGGCGAGTCGGCATTGCACCTGCCGTATGGGGCGTTATCGCCTCTGGTATGACCTGGATCGCTTGGATTTGTATTTTCGCGACGCTGCCGGGTGATAGGTCCAATCGCGGCGCGGCTGATAGCGTTTGCTGGGCTTGGGTTGATAACGCAGCGAAGGTGGATGGTAGGCCCATGCCGGGTTTCCATGGATCGACCAGCTTCGAGGCGTGGCCGCTTGTCGTGAGGCGCGCCCGGATGGAGTGTTCCGCGTTGCCGGGGGCGCGAGCACCCGCTCGACGTCGATCACTTCAACGTACTCAACAACCTCAGGGGCATCATGCTCACTGACTTCAGCCTGTGGCGCATTGGCTTGAAGATTGGCTTGCCGCTTGACGTCGTGCCGCACCACGGTCACCGAATGCTCAACGGTTACGCGGACGCGGGCGCGAACGCGACCTACCGCCTTAGCAGTCGAGGCCGGCTGGGAGGGGGGTTGCGATTTCAGAGTCGATGGAGCGGCGATTGCGGTGGGGCTTTGCTCTGCGGTTTTAGAGGTCTTGGTTGCGTCGGTCAGAGGCTGGCTCGCCTGTTTGGCGTCGGGCTTGGGCTGGCCAACCTTCTTGGTCGGCACGGCGCTTTTAGGTATTGGAGCAGGGTCGGCGGCATGCACGCGACTGCCGTATAGCGAGAGCACAAGCGACAGCGCCACGATGATGATCCTCTGACGGATCGTAACGGCATTTCGATTCATGATCCTTCTCCTTTAGCCGATAGGCAACAACGTCGTGGTAACCGCTCGGCGCCTCTCCAGGCTGGAGCCTTGCATACAATCGGTGCTATCGACGGATCACGGACCAACAAACACCACGATTTCATCAAGCGCGGTTCGCTCGCGCGCAAGGCGCGCGGTCATGGGGCGCGAAAACAGGCAACGCACGACGTGCTGGCAACGGGCCACGCATGCTGCCCCAGGTTACGGGAGCCTGTGAAAGAAGCGGTCCCAGCGGGGTAGGCGACCGTGACTGGGATCGAGAGACAAGGCTACGCGGGACGATCTCCCCACGATCAGCCGTTGCGGCACGAAGCCGAACCATCGCGAATCCCTCGAATTGTCGCGATTGTCGCCCATGAGGAAGTATTGATCCTCGGGCACGATGATCGGCGCGAAGGAACGCCGCACCCCGCGTCCGGGCGTCAACATGATGGGATGGGCATCCCCATCAACAGATTCTTCGGCGAGGTAATGCGTCTGTTTGAGTAACTCGTTGATCGACTCGCCGATTAGGATCGGGTCGAGCGGGCCGTAGCCGGCCGGCCGGCCGTTGATCAGCAGGTGGTTTTCGCGCAGTTCCACGCTGTCGCCGGGGACGCCGACGACGCGCTTGACCATGCGAATGCCTTGATCCGGCGAGAAGAATACAACGATTTCGCCGCGGGCCGGCGACTCCCAGCGCGCGAGCCGGATGTGGGTAAAGGGGATGCGCAGGTCGTATGCAAGTTTGTTGACCAGAATGCGGTCCCCTTCGAGGATGGTGGGCTTCATGGATCCCGTCGGGACATCATTCCAATCGGCGACGGCGGATCGGAGCGAGCACGCGACGAACACCACGACCAGGATCGGTCTGATCCACTCCCGAAACACCCACGCAAGGTTGCTTTTTATTTTCTCTTTCGCTTGGGGCGCTGTCTTTTCCATATCCGATTTTTTCCGCTGATGTCCGTTGGCCAATCGAAGCGTTCGGTCCTGTTTTTTGCCGTCGAGGGCAACCCGCTTAATTGTAGCCCCTAGTTCGAGCATGATCCAAGATACAAACATCCGATTTCGTAGGAATCCATGTCAACCTGTAAGGTGTTGGTTCGTGCGCGGGAGCGGGGCATCCCGCGGCGGGTCGGGGCGAACGAGATCGGGGCGACGGCACTTCCAGGGAGGAATTGAAGCACCGCCGCCCCATTTTTCTCGGTTCGCGTCCTAAGTCGTTCAGTCGGTCGCCACCATCGAACTCCTCACGGCCAAGAGGAGGTGGGCCGCCAATCGACTAGGCCGCCGGTACTCGATCAGGCGTCCCTGGCGGAGCCCAGGCTTTCTGTCCGTCGCCTTCGCCCTGGGGCTTGAAAACGCAGCGCCATCATGGCCAGCGCGGTGAACAGGAATCCCACACTTGATCCGAAGCCGCATGCTCTGGACGAGGTTCTTGGTCCCGAAGTAGCGTCGGCGGTCGTCTGACCAGGAAAATCGCCCTTGCCGGATCCGGCAGTCGTTTTGCACTGGTCGATGGCTTCGTCGCAAATCTGGTCGGGAGCACAGGGCGGCGAACCCGGCGTGCACGCTCCCGCGACGCAGGTCTCTTCGCCGTTGCAGAAGAGCCCGTCGTTGCATTCCGCATCGCCGGCACAGGGCACGCAGGCATCGTCGAATTCGTCGCAGCTCTGACCGGCCGGACAGGGCAAGTCGCCGGGCAGGCACACGCCGTCGAAGCAGATTTCCAGTCCGTTGCAGAATTGCCCGTCATCGCATGCCGCGTCGGTCATGCAGGGGACGCACATGTCGGACTCCTCGGCGCATCCCTGGCCCTTCGGGCAAGGGAAGGCCCCTGGCTGGCACCGACCATCGAGGCAGGTTTCGGATCCATTGCAGAAGAGCGTGTCGTCGCAATCGGCGTCCGTTAGGCATCCGCCGCAATCTTCGTTTGCCTCGTCGCAGTTGTCCGGATTGTCGCAGGGCGGAATGCCCGGGCCGCACATCAAGCCGAGGCACCGCTCAGCACCGTTGCAGAAAATGCCATCGTCGCATTCGGCGTCGATTTCGCATTCGCCGCAGCGGTCCATCGTTTCGTCACAGACAATCTTGGGGCTGCAGGGCTCCGTGCCGGGCGTACACGTGAAGTTGTCGCACGTTTCCACGCCGTCACAGAAGAGTCCGTTATCGCAATCGGCGTCGGTTTCGCATTCGGCACAGCGATCGTCTGTTTCGACGCAAGTGACGCCGCTCGGGCACGGCGGGTTGCCGGGTCGGCACGTGGAATTCGTGCACGTCTCCGCTCCGTTGCAGTACAGCTGATCGTCGCAATCGCCGTCGGTCAGACACTCAACGCAGCGATCCGTGGTTTCATCACAAATATCAGGGGCAACACATGGTGCGGTTCCCATGACACAGGCGCCGTCCAAGCAGGTCTCGAGGCCGGTGCAAAAGAGTCCATCGTCACAGTCGGCGTCGATCAGGCAATCCACGCAGCGATCCGTGGCTTCATCGCAGAGGCCGTCGATGCCGCACGGTGGCGTGCCTCCAACGCACGCGCCCCCGCTGCAGGTCTCACTGCCGTTGCAGTAGGCTCCATCATCGCAATGAGCGTTGGTTGTGCACTGAACACAGGTATCGCTACCCTCATCGCAAATGCTGCCGGGGCAAGGGGGGGCACCCGGCGTACATGTTCCGTCGAGGCACGATTCGCCGCCGTTGCAATACTGTCCGTCGTCACAGTCGGCGGCCGTCAGGCAATCGACACAGCGATCGTTGGCTTCATCGCAGAGTTGATCCGCGGGGCAGGGCGGCACACCGTCGTTGCAGACGCCGTCGAGGCAGACTTCGGCTCCGTCGCAATACACGCCGTTATCGCAATCCGCGTCTTCCAGGCAATCTACGCAGCGATCGCCGGCTTCGTCGCAGAGGGCGGGCGCCACGCAAGGCGGCGTGCCCGGATCACAGAAGCCGCCCACGCA
>CAZYXP010000198.1:5208-6592 GCA_964651325.1 uncultured Phycisphaeraceae bacterium | reverse complement strand
TCGGCATCTGGCGCTGCATGTATTCGAATTCCTTGGCGAAATTGGAGATGACGCCGACAAACACGGTCTCGAGCAGAATGATCGCCGCCACAAGGATCAGCCACAGCACACGAAAATCTCGCCACGTCTTGCAGACCAGCGCGAAACTCATGGCGTGTCCTCGCTCGTTGTTTCGCTCGCGTCTGTTCTCACGTCCGCGATCCCATCGTCGGCATAATAGGTCATGAACAAGTCTTCCAGGCTCGGTTTTTCAATCGCAACGTCGGCGACGGGGCACTGGCGAATCCAATCGAGCAGTGGCCCGACGTCGCCTCGATGGCTCGCGATCATGCGGTGGTCATCTTGATGTTTGACGATCAATCCGGCAGGCAGTGATGCTGGTCGCGACACGCCCGGCTTGAAAGCCAGCTCCACGCGCCGCACGCTGCGGGCGCGGAGCGACGATGTTTCGGCCTGCTCGATCAGCTTGCCGCGACGCAGAATCGCCACCCAATCGCAAAGCTGATCCACTTCGCTCAGCGTGTGGCTCGAGAACACAACCGTGCTGCCCTGCTTCGCGATGTCGCGCAGCGCTCCAAAGAGCAACTCGCGCACGAGTGGATCGAGCGCGATCGTGGGTTCATCCAGAATCAGCAGCTTGGGTCGGTGCATCATGGCCTGCATGAGCCCGAGCTTCTGCTTCATGCCGCGCGAGTATTCGCGCACCTTCTTGTCAAGGTCCAAATCAAACCGCCGGGCCAGACGCTGGATCGACTCGGCCGATCGGCTGCCCCGGATGGCATCCAAGAAATCCAGCGTTTGCCGGCCGGTGAGTTGTGGATAGAGCCGGAGATCGCCCGGCAGGTAGCCCGTATCGCGGCGCAACAGCGACCCCGCCCGCCATACATCCCGTTCCAAGACCGTGGCCTGCCCGGCCGTAGCGCGGAGCAGCCCCAGCAGAATGCGGATCGTGGTAGTCTTCCCCGCGCCATTGGGGCCGAGAAAACCGAACAGCGAACCTTCGGGTACGCGCAAACTCACCTCATGCAGCACCCGCACCGTGCCGTAATCCTTGCAAAGCCCGCTAGTGTTAATAGCATCCACGCAGGTATTAGACGGGATCGACTTATATTCGGCAACATTGGTCGCGAGGGGCATCTGGGCGCCTGGGCGTGCATCAGGGGGGTGTGGCCAGGCATTGCGGCACGCCGAGGGTAGGGCGGCTCCTTTCTGAGTTCAGGGCCCCCTACGGGGGGCTGAGCACGCCCCACGGCATGGCCTGGAACGATGCTGCCACAGGAGATGGCCACGCCCATCCGGACGTGCATGACAGGTTCGGCGGCGATTGCTGGCTGGCGGCGATGGCAGGCTGAAAGCCTGCGCTAAAGTAGCCGGGGGCAAGCGT
>CAZYXP010000198.1:3539-5108 GCA_964651325.1 uncultured Phycisphaeraceae bacterium | reverse complement strand
GGCTGGCGGCGATGGCAGGCTGAAAGCCTGCGCTAAAGTAGCCGGGGGCAAGCGTAGCGCCGCCCCCGGATCGGACGTCCCAACCGCCCGACCCTGAAGGGGTCGTCTTTCTTATGCGGTGTGTGCAACGTGGCGCTTAGCCGACCCTTTCAGGGTCGAATGGAATGGGTTGTGCCGTGACCGGGGGGCCGCCAGGAGCGGACCCCGGCTACTGTAGTTCAGCCTTTCAGGCTGGAGGAAGGAATGGTCTGGCAGCGGCCGTGGGTGCCATGAGACCGGCATCTTGTCGTTGACCCGCCCGAAACCGGATTGTTCACTTGCAGGAACACTTGGTTGGTAGGCGCGCGGCACCGCGCCATCGCTACCAAATCACGATGCCCAGTCAAACTCCTGGAGCACCTTTACGACCTTCTGCCCTTCCTTCCATAGCCCGGTCCAGAGCTTCTTCGTGATGTCAGCGATGTAGTCGGGGGACGTATCGAGGTCGCCGTTCTCGTCGGTTTGGAGCTTTTCTTTCTTGCTCAGTATCTGCGTGAATTTTGTTCCCTCCTTGTACGCACTCTCCTTGAAGTCGAAACCGGCAGCGCCGAGCTCTTTGAGCAGTTCATAGCGAAGAGGATAGTGGGAGACTGGCCCGACCTCCATCGCCAATTTCAGCTTTCCTTGTTTCTTGAGGTACGTGAACCAGCACATTATGGGGAACGGACGCTTCAAGTGTTGCCAGCTTTTCACGCCGTCAGGTATGGACACGGCCATTTCCTTGGGAAGAAACCAGAGTCGGCCATGGCGTTTCACCAACTCGCATTCGATCAGCTTGGGGATTTCCTCTGCGCAGGCATCCAGTACCCCGAAAGCCGTTCCGTATTCGGTGATGAGGTTTATTGCCTCGCGATGCTTGCGGTAGATGGCCTTGCAGAGTTTTACGACTTCTTCATCCTGCATCGTGATTCTCCGAAGCACGTCAAGGTAATGGTTGAGGAAGGTGGCCGCGTCCGCCGGGATTCGGGAGTGTTGCTGATCAATGATCTGCTCGGCCACTTCAAGGACTTCAGAATGACTTACGGGTATGTATCCCAGGTTTTTGGCTTCCTTCGATGGTTCGTCGCCCTCGAGCGTCAAGAGCACAGGGACGACCCGTATTCCCGGCCATTCCGCACGGACGGCGTCCATGTAACGTGTAAGCTGGTCCTTGGATTCGCGACTGTCAATCTTGTTCTCGATGAGCATGCACCAGTCGTTGTCACGATCGCGCACAAGCGCATCAATGTGTTTCCATTCTCGTCGCACTTCAACGCCAGCCAGGTTCATCAATTCTACTTCGGCGGGAGTGGGGACACCTTTCGGCATTTCGTTGTCGAGCAAGGTTCGCGAAAGGAACCGGCGTAGAAAGTTTGGGCCCAAGCCGTGCGTACCGGAAGGATCAAGTAGCCAGGCCAGGACGTTGCTGTGGCGGATCTCGGTCCGTTCAATCTTCAAGACGCGAAAGAGATTGAAGGTCTCAAGCCGCGCGGTCAGGGCCTCAAGCTCCCGGTTGTCCACCAGAAACTCATCAAGCCGCCTGCGCTGAGA
>CAZYXP010000198.1:0-3439 GCA_964651325.1 uncultured Phycisphaeraceae bacterium | reverse complement strand
GCCGAGCGGGTCGCTGCTCTTTGCCGCCGAAGACCACCATTTGTATCCCCATGACATCGTTCGCGCAAGCAACATCACGAAGGCCACGTTCGGTCGAAGAACTGCCGAATTCTCGGGAACCGGGGCGTTGCATGACACGCCGGTGTCTATCAAAGTCACGATCTTCGACGGCAACGGAACGGACCGGCCTGATCGGTTTTCGATTCTCTGTACGGACAAGCAAGGCCGCGTCGTCCTCCACGCGGAGGGAGATGTATTTGTCGGCAGTCTGGTAGTCGGGGCGGAAAAATAGCGAATTCTCGGCGACCGGCGGCAGCCGGAAGTTGTGGTGTTGGTAGGTATGTCTGAATACAGGGTCGCAATGTGGCGCCGGACGCCAGTCCCGATTGGGCTGCATGGCTAAAGAGGCTGTGTGGCCAAAGCGGCGATGGGGCGAGTCAGGCCAGGGATAATTCCGTTTCGAAAGGGTTAAGCGTGGAATCAGGGCACAAATGGGGCGCGGTTGTCGCGGTGGCGGCGTGCTGCGTGCTCGGGATGAACAGCGGGGCAGCGTGGGGGCGGCAGTTTTCCGCCGAGAATGTCGTGCTGAAGAGCCACATCGATCTGGCCACGTTCGGGGCGGCGTCCGGCAACGATTGCTGGGGTTATGTTTCGCCTTCGGGGCGGGAATACGCGCTGATGGGGCTAAGCGACAAAGTGGCGTTTGTGGAAATCACCGACCCGGCGAATGCGGACTGGTTCGCGACGGTCACGCATGCCGCCAGCCTGTGGGGCGACATTGCGGTCTATCAGGATGTGGCGTACGCCGTCACGGAGCAAGCGGGCACGGGCATTCAGGTCATGGACATGTCCCAGATTGATAACCATATCGTCACGTTGGTGCGGACGATCGCCGCGCCGAGTCGAAGCCACAATATCGCGGTGGATCCGGTGGGCGGACAGCTTTACACGTGCGGCTCAAACGGAGGCACGGCCACCACCGTCATCTTCGATCTGGCGGATCCGCTCAACCCGGTAGAAATAGGCGCGTGGGCCAATGCCTACGAGCACGATTCCCAGATTGTGACCGTACCTTCGGGGCCGTTCGCGGGCCACCGCATCATGTTCGGATCCAGTACGAGCTTGGGAGTCGATATCGTTGACGTGACCGACCCCCTCAACCCGATCTTGCTCTCGCGTACGCCCTACCTGAACGTGTCTTATTGCCATCAGACCTGGACCGAGGATTTGCACTACCTGTACGTGGACGACGAGTTGGACTCCATCCCCAGGACGACGGTGATGGACATTTCCGACCTGCAGAATCCGATCGTGCTCGGCGATTTTACGTCAGGGCTCGCGTCGATCGATCACAACCTCTACGTCCACAACGGATTTGTGTTCGAAGCCAATTACCACACCGGGCTGCGGATTTTTGATGCCCGCATTGACCCGGTCCAACCGACGCAGGTCGGCTGGTTTGACACGTACCCGGAAGACGATTCTCCCGCGTTTGACGGTGCATGGAGCTGTTATCCGTTCTTCCCAAGCGGGACGGTTATTGTCAGCGATCTGGATCGTGGGTTGTTTGTCCTCGATCCGTCCGCGGCCGTCGGGGCCGGGTTGCCCATCCCGGCCGTGTCGCAATGGGGCTTGGCGTGGATGACGTTGCTGACGTTGACGGTCGGAACGCTGGTATTTGCAAGAAGGGCTGGGTATTTTCGGACCTAGATTAGAACCGCAGATCTCCCGATCGGCATGAACGGCTTGGAAGTAAGTACACATGCCAATCGGCAGGTTGCTGGTCCCAGGGTCCACGGGCCAACGCCGGCTGCTCTGAGTCGGCGCCCTATCCCACCGAACGGGTCGCGGACCCCGGAAATGTGGGCTTGGGTAGGTGGTCGTGGACATGGGCGACCTCGGACGTTACAATGCGGGCTATCTCGGGGGCGCTGGGATCATTGGTCCTAGCTGGTCAGGGTACGTTTTCCCGGTGGGGCCTGAAGGCGTATTCGCGCGTGTGGCATGGGTGCTTGCCGGCGCGCCTCTGTTCGAGGGAGAAGAAGTTCATGGCTCGTCGATCAATTCGTCGTGTGATTTCTAAGCGCGCGTTTTTTGTGGGGCTTTCCGTTTTGGGTTTGGGCGCCATGGCTAGCGCCACCTTTGCTCAAACGGACGACCAAAGACGGCTCGGTGGTCGGATGTACGACAAATGGTGGGTGGTGAACTTCGCGGATGTGCCCATTGGCGAGCATCCCCTTTATCCGCCGGTCGGCCAGCAATCCGGCACCGCGACCTTCCGCTGCAAGGAGTGCCACGGGTGGGATTACAAAGGCGCAGACGGCGCCTACGGCCCGGGCTCGGCGCATTTCACAGGAATCCCCGGCGTATTCGGTTCCACGATGACGCCGACCGAAATGTTCGACATCATTAAGAATCCCAATGGCGACGGCACGGGCGGAACGACGGTCAACGGACACGACTTTGGCAATCTTGGTCTTGTGGACCAGGACGTGACGGACATTGTCTCGTTTCTCCAAGACTGGGTGATCGACACCGACACGTTCATCGATGCGACAGATCAGTTCCTCGGCGATCCCATTCAGGGGTTCCTCAATTACAACAACGTAGGAGACGCCGGCCATTGCGTGAACTGTCACGGCTTCTCGGGCACGGCCATCAACTTCGGCACGCCAGCCGACCCGCAGTGGATCGGCACGATCGCCGTGCAGAATCCTTGGGAGTTGCTTCACAAGATTCGCATCGGCACGGCCTCCACGGGCGCGATGCCGAGCTGGCTGATCAACGGCGACGGTATGGACCAGGGCGCGGCCGACATCGGGCGATTCGCCCAGGAACATTTTCCGGTCGCGCCGCCCCCGCCAGGAGTGAATGCGGTCCGCGGCGGCAAGCTGTACGACAGATGGTGGGCTACTCAGGGTGTGCCGCCGCCCACGGGCGAGCATCCGCTCTATCCGCCGGTTGGCCAGCAGTCGGGCAACACGACGTTTCGATGCAAGGAATGCCACGGTTGGGATTACAAAGGCGCAGACGGCGCGTATGCGTCGGGCTCGACCCATTTCACTGGGATTCCCGGCGTTTTCGGCTCGACGATGACCCCGCAAGAAATGTTCGACATCATCAAGAACCCCAACGGCGACGGCACTTCCGGAACGACGGTCAACGGGCATGGGTTCGCGACGATTGGGCTTGCGGATGCGGACATCGCCGATCTGGTCGAGTTTCTACAAACGCTCCTGCTTGATACCAACAGCTTCATCGACGCCGGCGGCCGGTTCACCGGCGACGTCGTTTCCGGCGAGGCGCTCTACGCCGGCGGCGCGTCGTGCTTTATCTGTCATGGCTTTGACGGCCTGAACATCAATCTTGGTTCTCCGGTGGATCCCCTCGGCGTTGGCAACATCGCGGACCAAAACGCGTGGGAATTCCTGCACAAGGT
>CAZYXP010000197.1:0-6631 GCA_964651325.1 uncultured Phycisphaeraceae bacterium | reverse complement strand
GCGTCTCAATCCGATTCGCGTGTACGGCATGATCCCAAGCCGACCCCTCCAGGGTCGAATGGAGTAGATTGTGGATGACCGTGGGTCCGCCCGGAGCGGACCCACGGCTACTGTAGCGCAGCCATTCAGGCTGCAAGAAAGAACTACGCCCGAGGTGTCACGCATCCGACGGTCCCCGCCCGTAGCCAAGGTGATTCCACTACGGCGGTGTTGGCCCCATGACGGATACCGCCCGGCTACTCGTGAGGCTGCGATTCACCCCGCTCTTGCGGTTGCCCGCGATCTCGCCACTGCGATGCCTGCTCGGGCTTGCCCCACTGCTCATAAAGTTGGATCAGGTGATCGGCCACGCGCACGGCCCGTTCGTGATCGGCCCCCAGCGACGCCGCAAGCGCTTCGTGCGCCGATAGAAGCATGGGTTCGGCGGCGGGAAAATCCGGCTTGGTCATCAAGCACTCACCGAAGTAGCCACGAAACACGGCAAGAAGCCAGTGCTGCTGGGGCAAAATCTCGGCGGCATGGTCCACCACGTCTTGGAACAACGCCAGCGCGTCTTCCGTGGCGCCGAGCGCCGACAGCGCTCGGGCAAGATTGTTCATTGCGATCAGCGTGTTGGGATCGGATTCGCCTACCGTCTTCCTGTAAACATCGACCGCGGGCCCGAGGAGATCACGGGCCTCGGCGAACCGGTCTTGTTTGAAATAGAGCATCGCAAGATTGCTGGTCGTAGCCAGCACGCGCGGGTGCTCCGCGCCCAACGAGGCCGTCTGCGATGCCAGCAGCCGAAGCTGGACGCCTTCCGCCTCTTCGAAGCGATCTTGCTTGGTGTAGAGCAGACCCAAATTGTGCAAGTAGTCTAGCGTGTCCGCGTGTTCAGCCCCGAGTAGCTCGGTGCTTGTGTCAATCGCGGTGAGCAAGAGCATCTCCGCCTTGTCAAGTTTGCCGGTGTCGGTGTACAGCAAGGCCAGGTTGTTCATGGCGTCGAGCGTTTGGGAGTGCTTCTCGCCCAGCGTGATGATCGCGTGCTCCAACGCCTTGGCCAAGAGCGGTTCCGCCTCGCCAAACCGCCCCTGCCCACGGTACAACAACCCAAGGTTGGCCTGCACCGTAATGGTCTCCGGATGACCCTCACCCAAAAGGGCCAAACGCCCCGAAAGCACACTCAAGTACAACGACTCCGCCTCTTCGGTAACGCCCAGGTTGTCCAACGTGGACGCCAGGTTGCTCATCGCGATCATCGTCTGAGGATGCGTCTCGCCTAAGACGCGCCGACTGACGTCCAGCGTGTCGCGGCAAATGGGTTCCGCCTCGTCGAACCGCCCCAGCCGAACGAGTAGTACGCCCAGATTGTTCTTGTAGCTTAGCGTCCAGGGGCTATCTGGACCCAGTTCCTTTTCGCTGCGTTCAATGAGATCACGGTAAGACCGTTCGCTGTCGGCCAGGCGTCCCAAATCAGAATACACCGCTGCCAAGTCGTTCATGGCATTCAGCGTGTTGGGGTGCGATTCCCCAAACCCTGCAACGCAAACCTCGAGTAATTGGACGAAGATGTCCTCCGCCTTCTGAAGCTCGCCAAGATCGTGATACAACTTGCCGAGGTTGCTGTCGACGCCAACGGATGCGACTTGACCCTCAAGCCCCAATTCCGTCAGAATCCCCTTGGCACGCAAGAGGTATTCCTTGGCTTCGTCGTTGTCGCCCCGTTCGTGAAGGATGCCGCCGAGGGCGTTGTAGCTCGATGCTGTGTGCTGGTCCTTGGGGCCGAAGACCTGCTCGCGGATTCGGACGGCCGAGCGTAACTGCTCTTCAGCCACGCGAAAACTCCCGAGGCTGGCGTAGGTGATTCCCAGCGTGTGGTGTACGGCCGCCCGAATTTCAGGCTCGTTGGCGAGCTCCGTGTCTATACGGCGCGCGGTGTGGTCGATCAACTCGCGAACCGTGACCTCCCTGCGTTCTTGAAGCGGATCCGCGGCGGAAAGCATGTGTTGCAGGAAGACGATCACGCGTTCCGCTTTGCGCCGCTCCACGGTCGCTTTTTCAGTCTGGGCCTCAGCGCGAGCCAACGCCGCTGCGGTCCGGACCAGCCCCACCGAGGTTCCGATCGCCCCGGCCGTAATGGACAACACGAGCAGCACCGCCGCCGCCACGCCGACCTTATGACGGCGGACGAACTTGCCTATCCGGTAGGAAACCGTGTCGCGCCGAGCGCCGATGGGCAGCCCCTGCAGATACCGGCCGATGTCGTCTGAGAATTGCTCCACCGAGGTATAGCGCCGGTCGGGGTTCTTGTGCATGGCAGTGAGCACGATCGTGTCCAAATCGCCTTTGAGCAGCCGGTGCAACCGCTCCGGTTGGGTATTGCGAATCAAACTCACCGACGCGGGGGTAATACTCGTGCGGCCTCCCTCACCGTTCTCGATCTCATACGTCTGGCGCACAGCCGAGCTGGGCATATCGGGATCGATGTCGCAAATCGTCCGCTCCATTGCGTCACGATCGCGTCCGTCGATCCGATACGGCTTGTGCCCGGTGAGCAGCTCATACAGGATGACGCCGAGGGAATACACGTCGCTGCATGTAGTAATCCGTTGGCCTTGAATCTGCTCAGGGCTAGCGTATTGAGGCGTCATGATCCTGCGGGACGCCTCGGTAACCGTGTCATGCCGTTGGCCTGGCTCGCCGGACAAGATAGTGGCAATACCGAAATCAACCAGCTTGCAAACACCCTCCTCAGTGACCAATATGTTGCCCGGCTTCAAATCACGGTGCACAATCAGGTGGCGATGGGCATGCTGAACCGCCGAACACGCATCGCGAAACATCATCAGACGCTGATCGATGGGGATGTGATGCTCGTCGCAATAGCGGTGGATCGGCTTGCCGTCGATGTACTCCATCACGAGGTAGGGCGAGCGGTTGGCGGCCGCGCCGCCGTCAAGCAGTTTCGCAATGTTGGGATGATCCAAATTCGCGAGCGTCTGCCGTTCCTGGCGGAAGCGGCGCAGGATGTCGTCGGTCGCCATGCCGGGCCTGATGACCTTGACGGCCACCTCCCGATCGAATTCGCCATCGCTGCGAACCGCCGCATAGACGGCCCCCATGCCGCCGGACCCCACCATCCGGATGAGCCGGTATCGCCCCACCTCAGCCGGCATCGGTGCGTCATCGAGCACATCTGCGAGAATCTCAAACGCCGCGCCGCGGGATGGCGGATCTAGAAATGGCGTGGTTTGCTTATCGGATTCGAGGAGTCCCTCTACCTGTTTGCGCAGCTCGACATTATCGCCACAAGCACGATCGAGGAACGCGGATCGCTCTCGCGGCTCCACGTCGAAGCTCTGTTCCAAAATCTCCTTGACCTGCTCCCATGATTTACCCCTCATCTTCTAGCCCTCCTTCGATTTCATGGCGCAACCACGCCCGGGCCATACGCCATTGGCGACGAATCGTTCGCGATGAAACTCCGAGCATCACACCGATTTCTTCCTCGCTGCAACCGCCAAAAAAACGCATCTCGATGATCGTGCTCCAGCGAGGCTCCATTTCGTTGAGCCGCTTCATGGCATCATCCAACGCGATCAAATCCAACGCCTGCTCTTCATACAACGCAGCTTCGGCGTCCAAGGGGACGCGTTTGCCGCCGCTGCTGCGTTTCTGTGCCGTCTTTCGACGCGCGTGATCGACCAGAACGTTGCGCATCGCCTTGGCCGCCAACCGCAGCAAATCCTGCTTCTCGATCTTCTTGTCGTAATCCCCTTTGATCAGCCGCATGTAGACTTCATGCACCAAGGCGGTGGGTTGAAGGGTGTGGCCCGGTCGCTGGCGCCGCAGGTAAAGCCCTGCAAGCGAGTGCAGCTCATTGTAGATCGCCGGGAGCGGGGCGTCGGTGGTATGCTCGTCTAGTTTTCGAGTGTCGGCCATGGTGTCGCCAATTCGATTGCCGGTTCGCTTTGCTCGATAGCCCGCCTCTTCGACAGCCCCCTTACGCTACTTCCCACAGCTGCAGGCTTCAGCCCGCGCGACCACCCCACAGTCTCCCAACCATGGCTGCACGAGAACGAAAGCCGCTCCTACCCAACAGAATCGTTACGACCGGAAAAAAGGCTGTCCTGTTTTGCGGGAAGTTACGTTTCTACAGGTGAACAGAAGCGCTGTTCCTCAGTCGTCGCGGCATCATACCACGATTCGTCGCGGCTTGCCCGCTCCACCCCAGTATTTGTGGGCGGGCCGGCATGTTGCGGGACTGAGGCATGGCATGGCGCGAGAGGCTCGCGGAGCCATCCAAACGGCTCATGGCTGCCGTAGCCTGGCCCCGACCTTTCTCGCTTTTCGGACGTTGATCGGAGAGGCCCACTTGGACCGGAGGGGAATATCGGTACGCAGCACCCGGGGGGGAGCCGCTGCGTAATCGATGATCTGAATTGGGGGAGAGGTGGATTTGGGGGGACAGAGGGGGTGCGGAGGCAGCTTAGGGGCAAGATGCTCGAGGCCGCCATTCCGCCCCCCTTTGTACTGCTCCACCCCTCTTTTCCGCTCCCCTTTTTCGGACCCCTCCTCTAGTCGCGATGAATTCGGCCCATCTGGCGCGTACCTCAAGCTCTAAGCCCATCACTCCGTACCGCGCTGGCCTGGAAACACTCTGAGGTTGCAATCAGACCATTCGCCTCCTGGCGACCATCCTGGAATTCGCATACGTTTAGCAGCGAATAACGCCATGGAAATCAAACGCGAAAGGATGTGCGACCATCGTGAAAATCAGAAACGTAATCCCAGCGGCGTTGGCCTGCACCTTCGTCGTCGTCCTAAACGCGTGCGACGTAGCCACCAATGATGCGGTAGAACCGAATTGTGGCGATGCGACGTGTGACCCCGGCGAGACACCGGCGAGTTGCCCGGCCGACTGCGGCAACGCAAATGGCAATGGATCGCCTCAGCTGGAAAAGCCTAACTCGCTTCCCGCCTTTGAAGACGTACGGCCCTATTCTGACGATAGCCCACTGAACCAAAAGATTCCCGCCGACGCGGAAATCGATCCGAATTCCACCAATTATGTCAACCTGATCGCGCAAGCAGTCGCCGCATCCGGGTTCGTGATTGAGTTCAAGCAGTTTTCCGCGCCGGTGTATTTTGCCGACTCGATGACGCCTAGATCGGATGTCGTGCTCGCATGTGGTCAAGAGTACGCCGGCGTGGGAATGCTCAAAGGAGTACCGATCCCTGATTTTGCCGAGCCGGCCGAGGATGTCGATGGGGCCGATAACCCGATTCCCTTCGGCGTCTGCGGCGACGCTGCCGATCAGGACAACCAGATGATTATCCTGAACCTCGAAACGCGCTGCGAATACGATTTCTTCCAAGCGCGTTTTGAAAATGGACGGTGGGTCGCAAGCTGGGCCAACAGCATAAGCCTGGACAGTCAGGGCATCTACGAAAAGGGGTTCTCAGCGCGAGGCTCTGGGTTCGCCACGCTGGCCGGTCTGATATGGCCCGATGAGCTTGACCAGGGCCAAATCAACCACGCCCTCGGGTTTTCTTATCCCGGTGTGGCGGCCGGTGGCCCGGTTCCGCCCGCCACGGAAAGCGATGGCGTAGCGACCAACCGGTGGGCGCTCCCCGAGGGGGCGCGGCTTCAACTTGATCCGAGCGTGGACCTCGACGCGTTGGGGCTCACCGCGTACGAAAAAACCATCGCCAAAGCGCTCCAGGAATATGGAATGATCCTTTTTGATGACGGCTCTTCGGGGGTCTCGGTTGAGGCCCTTGACCCGAAAAGCACGCAGGGGAATCCGTATGAGGGGGTGCTGCCGGATCTGGACTTCCCCGAGCTAAACAACATTCCACTAGACAGGCTGCGGCTACTCAAACTCCCCGCTCAGAATCCCAATGCCAACGACACCAACGCGTTGGTGCCCAGCGGTTGTGGCATCATCGAATAGGACCGGTGGCGCGGTCCATCCGTTGGCGTTCAATCCGCGGAAAGAGAAGGAAGTAGTCAGCGCAGCACTTCCCGCACCAGCATGAACGCTTCCGCATGGTGCAGGTTCATCGAATGGCCCCGGGTCACGCTAAGCGCACGCAATGCTTCGGTGGATCGCTGGTCGGGCGCCGCGCGAACCTGCGAGGCGTACATGGACATCGCCTCCAGCTTACGCTCGACGTGGGCCGTGATGTCCACAAACACGTTCGGAACGAAGGCCGGGGTCATGGGCGCCGCGTACCAATCCGTTTCCGAAACCGTCTCGTATGCCAATATGCGCGAAGGATGCGCGTCGCCGACAGGACGGCTGCAAACCATGCCCGCCTGGAACACCAGTTGATGATCGCGGTGGACGTCTCCGATATGCGGGACGTAGACGATGTCCGGCCGCACCTTCTCAAACACACCCGCCAACGCGCCGTTCAAATCGACGCCGGGGACGGTATCCAGCATGGCCGCGGGTAGATCGAGGAAGTGCGAGCCGGCCAACCCCAAGAACGCGTGAACCTCGCGGGCTTCCCCCTGTACACGCTCGATTTGCTCGCGGCCGAATCGTGCCACCTCGCCGCGCGTGCAAATCGCCGCATGGACCGCGTCGCCGGATTCGGTGTGGCGCAGCATTGTGCCGCCGACGCCGCGCCCCCCGGCGTCCGG
>CAZYXP010000196.1:0-6632 GCA_964651325.1 uncultured Phycisphaeraceae bacterium | reverse complement strand
TCGATCCGACGCACATCCACCCCGGCAATAAGAAGGACAATTTCTGGGAGATGGGTGATACCGGACCCTGCGGCCCTTGCAGCGAGCTTCACATCGATCTTACGCCCGATAAATCTGGCGCGGCCTTGGTCAACGGAGACGACGCCCGCGTCATCGAGCTATGGAATCTGGTCTTCATCCAGTTTAATCGAGCCCCCGACGGTAGCCTGTCGCCGCTGCCCGCTCAGCACGTCGACACCGGCATGGGCTTCGAGCGCGTCACGGCCGTGCTACAAGGCATGGAGCAGGATCGACTGGGCTCGGTGAGCAACTACGACACCGACGTCTTCACCCCGATCTTCGACGCCATCCAAAAACGCACCAACGCCCCGGCGTACACGGGCACGCTACCCACCGACGCCGAGCGGGCTCCTTCCTCCGAGCCGCGGGCTTCAACCCGTGCGGACACCGCACCGGACAGTCCACACGACCAGATCATGATCGACGTCGCCTACCGCGTCGTCGCCGACCACATCCGCTGCCTGACCTTCGCTCTGACCGACGGCGCCTTTCCCAGCAACGAGGGTCGCGGCTACGTCCTCCGCCGCATCCTGCGCCGCGCGGTGCGCTACGGTCGCCAATACTTCGATCTCCAAGAGCCGTTTCTGTGCGATCTGGTTCAGCCGGTCGTGGACAACATGGGCGATGCCTTCCCCGAACTCCGCGGCAACCACGGAGGCAAGAACATTGAGCACGTCGCCGAAATCGTCCGCGACGAGGAGCAATCGTTCTTTGCGACCATCGATCGAGGGTTAAAGCTCTACCGCGATGAGGCCGACGTCGCTCGTAGGAATCACCGGGGCAAGATCAGCGGAGAGGCCGCCTTCAAGCTGCACGACACCTACGGATTCACCATCGACTTAACCCAACTGATGGCGGACGAAGAGGGGCTGACCATCGACATCGGTGAGTACGAACGGCGCATGGAAGCGGCGCGGCGGTTGGCTCAAACAAGCGGAAAATCCATGCAAGCGTCGGCCACGCTGATGGCATCCGCTTCTGTAACGGCACGCGCGAGCCTGCGCCCAGAACCGACGACTGATTCGCACAAACATGAGACGGCTAGGCTGACCACCCGTTTTCGCGGTTTCTTTGATCCGGCCGAGGGATTGCTCGCCAAACGTCTTGATGACTTGGGCGATCATGCCATCGTCCTTGCCGAAACGTGCTTCTACGCCGAGCAGGGCGGGCAAGTCGGGGATTGCGGATCCATCCGAGCGGCAACCGGTAGTTTCAAGGTTATCGACACGCAAAAGATCGAAAACGCCGTGCTCCACATCGGGCGGTTGGAAAAGGGCTACTTGGAGCCAGATGGCGACGTGGAGATTGAAGTGGCCCCATCCCGCGTCCCCACCCGGAAGAACCACACCTCCACCCACATTCTGAATTGGGCCTTGCGGGAGGTGTTGGGAGACCACGTTCAACAGAAGGGGTCGCTGGTCGATCCCGAGAAAACTCGGTTTGATTTCTCGCACGGGAAACCGCTTGCCGACGAGGAAGTGGCGCGCATCGAAGACCTTTGCAACGAGCAAATCGAATCCGACCTGCGGGTCTACACCAAAGAGGTCGATCAGGCCAAGGCCCGCGAGATCAACACACTTCGGGCCGTTTTTGGTGAAAAGTATCCCGACCGCGTCCGCGTCGTATCGATCGGCGTACCCATAGGAAACGAGGATTCCAGCGACCCCGCTACGTTGCTCGGCAACCCGAAGAACCCGGATTGGATGAAGCATTCCGTCGAATTCTGCGGCGGCACGCACGTTCAACAAACGTCCGACATTCAACCAAAGCCCAAGGCCAAGGGATTTGTACTCATCGCCGAGGAAGGCGTAGCCAAGGGCATTCGACGCGTTGTGGGCGTTTCGGGCGACGCCGCGGTCCGCGCGTTAGCGCTGGGCGAGCAGCTAATCACGCAAGCCAAAGCGCTGGCCCAACACGCCGAGCCGAACGCGGAAGCCCAGGAAAAAGACACGTTCGCCGAGTCGCTGGCTGACCTGCAGCGCCGCGCGAGCGAATCGGCGATCGCGATCCGCGCAAAGCACGCCCTGAAAACGATCTTCGACGAGTTACAGAGGTCCGCCAAGGCGCGAGAGAAAGCCTCGGCTGCCGAATCCGCCGATGCGGTCAAGGACGTCATGGCGTCGCTACTGGCGGCCGCCAAAGTGGTTGGCGGTGTAACGATTGTCGTCGGCGAAGTTCCCGAGGCCCGGCCCGATGCCCTACGCGGAGCCGTTGATTGGGTTCGCAACAAGACCGACGCCTCGGCGGTGCTGCTCGCCACTGCCAGTGCCGGCCGCGTGACCCTGATCGCCGGGATGAGCAAGACCGTCGTGGCCAAGGGGATGCGCGCCGGTGATTTGATCAAGGAGGTCGCGCCACTGGTAGGCGGCAAGGGCGGCGGACGCCCCGACATGGCGCAGGGCGGCGGGAATGATCCAACCGGCATCGCCGCTGCGCTCGAGCGGGCGACGGCTTGGATCCATGAGAAACTCGCCTGAAGCGCCCTGTCCGAAAACTCCATTCGATAGGTCCCATGAAAATGGGGCGCCCAAAAAGCGAATTAGGCAAACTCTTGTCGCCTCAGAATGCGGATATAGGAGATTTGGGTCACATAGAAGCACGAAATCGGCAAATCTCGTGACCAAGCCCGATTTCCTGTTGGCATTGACTGGAGCGGAAGTACAATCCCGACCGATTGGCGTGGAGGGAAAGCAGCGAGTGGAATTCTTGGTTGGCGCCCGAGCTATGCCGAATGCCGGCGTGGTTCAGGGTGACCCTTTGAGGGAGGAGTATGCAAATGCTTCGTACGCGTTATCAAACATCGATGATGATCGTCGGACTCGTGATGGCTTCGACAGTGTCACTAGCGACCGGCGCGGCACCGGCGGCGCCTACCGCAATCGCAACTACGCCGGTAAATTTTTCGCTGGCTACGTGGCAAGACGAGAGCCAGGATGAAGAAGTCGTTTCGGAAAGCACAACCGTCGAAGAGCGCACGACGAAGCTGGGCGAATACCACGAGCTTAGCGATTTCTTTAACGTACGCGAAGCCAATGCCAACCTATCCCAGGGAGAGTGGGAGTTGGAATTCGCCACGGAGTGGGCGACCGGCGCGGGCGGCGATGACGACATCAGCATTGCCGGAAGCCTGAAATACGGCATCAGCGATAGCATGTTCCTTGAGTTGGAGGGGCTTCCCATCAATCTTGGGGACGGCGGCGATCAGGGGGCCGGCGACCTTGCGGTTATCCTCTTCAATCAGATCATGCGTGAGACTGAAACGATGCCTGCGTTTGCCGTCTGGGCGGAGATGCGCGTGCCGACCGGCGAGGGATCGTCAGGCGTGGACGGCGAGGTCCACTTCAACTTCACCAAAGAGTTGATTGGCAAGCTCCGCGGCCACTTGGAAGGGTATGTCGAATCAGCCAACGGCGGGCGAGGAGACGAGGACGAGAACAGGCGACACTTCCAATGGGGAACAGGATTCGGTGCTGACTGCAAGTGCACGGAAAACATGGTCCTCACGGTGAACTACCTCATCACCAGCAGCGAAGAGTATGGCCACAGCAACAACCATGTCGTCGAATTAGGTGCCGCCTACGAGCTGTCGGAAACGCAGACGATCAAAGTGGCGTTTGATATTGGGGTGGATGGCCGCGAAGAAACGCCAGATTTCGCCACGAAAATCCTCTGGTCGATTGAATTCTAGCGCAGGCCCCGCCTGAATCCTGGTGAACGCGCTGGGGCCGATGAACGCGCTGGGTCCTGTGGCGAAGGCGCTGAGTTCTTGCGAAGACGCAATGGGCGGACTCCCTCCCCGCATCGATCACAGGCGCGGCCCATCAATGGAAGATGCGAGCTTGGTGCCGCTGGAAGCAGTAAATAACCGCTTCCAGCGGCGCCAGGTAGGCAATCGCGGCCCCGCATCCGACCGCCAACACGTAAGAACGCCCGAGGCGTGTTGACAAGTCCACCCTGCCCGCTACATTGTCGTCCCGCAGTCTGCCGTGAGAGTCATCCCCCGCCCGCTAGCGGGATGGGGATAAGATTCGGATTGGGCGGCGCGGTAGGGGCTCATAGCTCAGTTGGCTAGAGCGCGTCGCTGATAACGACGAGGTCCCAGGTTCGAGTCCTGGTGGGCCCATTTAGCTTCATTGGCGCTCGCCGGGGGGGCCGATCTACTCGGTCGAGTCCTTCTGCTTGGCCTCATCGTCATCATCTTTCTTGTCTAGGGGATATTCCAGATCATACGGCGGCGGATCACCGCCTGCGCCCTTCAGATAGTGCTCAAACCATCGGAGCGTGCGCAAGTTGTAGTCGTATCTGCCGGCCGCTTTGCGGTTTCCGTGCCCCTCTCCGGGATAGAACACCAGCCGAACGGGCGCCTTGCCCAGCGTTTTCAAATGACGGTAAAGCTCCATCGACTGGCTCGGGTGGACGCGCGGATCGTTCTTGCCGTGCAAGATAAGCAGCGGCGTCCGCCCCTTGGTCGCGTGGTAAATCGGGCTGCGCTCTAGGAAAAACTGCCACGCATCCCACGGCCGCGTGCGCGAGTGCACCAGAAACATCTCCTCGGGAATGTCCGTTGTGCCGCTCTTGGAGATGTGGTCGCTGATGCCCACGAACATACAGCCGGCCGCGAAGTGCTCCGAAAAATACGTGCTGCACCACGCCGTCGCGAATCCCCCGTAGCTCCCCCCGGTGACGCCGACCTTGGCTCGATCCACCAGCCCCGTCTTCACCAGGTAGTCCACCGCATCGACCAAATCGTTGAATTCGCCGCCCGCGTAGTCGGCCTGACCCATCTTGGAAAACGCGACGCCCCGGCCTGTGCTCCCTCGATAGTTCGGATAAAACACGGCAAACCCCCGCGCGGCCGCAACCTGCCCCAGCTTGCTGTAATACGTCTGCCACCCGTTGTGCTCGTTGGCCTCCGGGCCGCCGTGAACCGTCAGAATCAGCGGATAGCGCGCCCCGGCCTCCTCGTCGAGCGGCCGGACAAGGATACCCTGAAGCTCCAACCCATCCCGAGCGGAAAACGTGATCACTTCCTGCTTGGCCAAGCGCATCGTCTTAAGCCACGGGTTGCTGTCGGTTAGGCGCTTGGGCTCGGCCTCTCCGCGGGCCATCACAAACACCTCGGAAGGGTGCATCGCAGACTGCGACACCATCGCCGCTCGCTGGCCCTCCTTGGAAAGCGAAAGACCTGCCAAGACCATGGTTCCGGCCTTCAGATGGGTCTTGCGGCCGGTGCCGTCTTTCCCGACTTCACCGAACGAGGTAAACACGCCCTCGTCGCCGAGGAACATGATCGTGTCATTGTTTTGCCACTCGATGGACCGCACATGTCCCAGGTAGTCTGGAAGCACATCCGTAAGCTCGCCCCCGTCGGCGGAAACCACCATGATCCGCCCGGCGGCCGGATCGTTGAGATCCTCGGCCGAGATCATCGCTAGGTACTGCCCGTCCGGGCTGAAGCGCACCGCGCCGAGTTTTCCGGGGTTGTTAATCCGAGCCAGCACCGCTCCGGTCTCGGCATCCACGACTTGGAGCTTGCGGAACATATACCGATCATCGACCAGCGGCGTCGGCGCCAACGCCACGACAAGCCGATCGCCCGAGGGGCTCCAGTGTAGCTCCGACGGAAATCCATCCAAATCCAACGAACGCGGTTCATCTTCGTCATCGTCCGGCACGGCGATCCAAACCCGAACCGGGCGGAATTGCTCTTCGTAAATCTCTGCGTCGAAGCCCTTGTCTTTGAGTTTCTTGAGGTCCTTGTCCTCTTCGTCCTTGGCGATGAAGGCGACGCGCTTGCCATCGGGGCTCCACGCATACGCGCTGATCGACGTATCGTGCGAAAGCACATTGCGGGCCTCGCCGCCATCGATAGGAATCACGTAGAGGCAGGTATGCTCGTCGTCGCCGCGCTTCGCCCGAAACGAAATGCCTTTCCCATCCACCGTCCAATGGACCGATGACGCGTTGACCGAACCGGTCACAAACGGGCGGCTCCTGCCCTCTAGGTCCACAACATGCAGCTCGCTGAACGCGCCGCCGTTATCGCCCTCAAAAGGCGCCCTCGGTACGCCAAGCAGATAGGCGACGTGCGTACCGTCCGGCGATATACTCGCCGAGCGAACGCTGCGCAGCTTGGCGACATGCTCCGGGCTAAACGTCTCCGCCTCCGCAGAGACGCGCGAGACCATTGCCACAACAAAGCAAAGAGTCAGCGCATGGGCAACAAGTTTCAGCATCAGAATTCTCCGGATCCCCCAGGGCCGGCCCTTCCCGATAGAGATCGATTCAGGTACGCAATTCGGACCGATAACGGCAAAACGAAGCTAACAGGAACAAACGCCGCCGACAACTCGGAACGATGTCGAATTCGGTCACGATTGGTCGATACGACCACAAGACGATTGGTCGATACGATCACAAGAGGGGCCTTCATCCTGAGCCGCGGGGCCTTCATCCTGAGCCGCGGGCTTTAGCCCGCGCGGCCGTGCGGATCGCGTGCGTGCCCCAATCGGCGGCGGTGATGGCAGGCTGAAGGCCTGCGCTAAAGTAGCCGGGGGCAAGCGTAGCGCCGC
>CAZYXP010000195.1:0-6667 GCA_964651325.1 uncultured Phycisphaeraceae bacterium | reverse complement strand
CCTTCTCTTTATCGCGTTTGCTCATCTTGCTGCCGTCCATGTTGAAGATCACGGGAAGATGGGCGTAGCGGGGCGTGCCAAAACCGAAGGCCCGTTGCATCGCGATGTGCTTGGGCGTGTTCATCAGGTGTTCTTGGCCGCGCAGCACATGCGTGATGGCCATGAGTTCGTCGTCGACGACGCATGCGAGATGATACGTTGGGAAGCCGTCGGATTTTTGGATCACGAAATCCTCTAGCTGATCCGCGGCGAGGGTCACGTTACCGAGAATATCGTCGTGAACGGTGATGTCCTCGCCAGACATTTTGAATCGTACGACCGGTGGCTTGCCTGCGTCCTTGGCGGCTTGTCCCTGTTGGATTGTCGGTAGTGGATCGGGTCGTTGATAGCTGATGTTGCGCTTGGCCGCCGTGGCCTCTTTGCGCATCGCGTCAAGCTCGGCCGGGGTCTCAAAGGCATAGTATGCGTGGCCGCTGGTCAGGAGTCGGTCGATGTGCTCGTTGTAGATGTCCAACCGCTCACTCTGAACGTAGGGCCCGAATTCGCCGCCGATGTCCGGTCCTTCGTCCCAATTCATGCCCAGCCACCGAAGGTCCGCGCGGATTTTCTCGACGGAATCCTCGATGTGTCGTGTGCGGTCGGTGTCCTCGATGCGCAGGACGAAGGTTCCACCCGATTTTCGAGCAACAAGCCAGTTGAACAGCACCGTTCGCGCGCCGCCGATGTGCAGGTAGCCCGTGGGCGACGGGGCGAATCGCGCGCGTACCGGGGTGTCGTTTCCTTCAACCAATGTCTCACTCCCTAGGGCTCGAAAAAAAAGCATGGATCGTCGCTAGACGACTACGCGTCGATCATCCCAGACCAAGCCGTCGAGTTCAACCCGTACAATGGGCGGTGCGTGCTTCGCGGGGCATTGTAGGCTGCTGCCCTTGGCATATGGGGCGAGGCTCGCGGGTTATGCGCTGTTTCTGGGGCGTCCCTGTTGGGCGTCGGATTGCTGGACCGTGGATGATGCTGGCGACTGCAGATCGCCGCGTTTGCTACGAATCAGTTCGGTGAGCCAGTGAATCGGTCCGCTGGCCCAATACCAGAGCACCACAAACAGCAGGGTCGGCGCTTTGTAGAGCCAGAACAAGGCCAGCAACGCTACGCATCCGAGAAATTGTCCGAAGGGTTGATTGCCAAGCAGCAGCGCGCGATGAAACCGCTTGTACGGCAAGCGACTGACCATGAGAAACGCCGTCAACAGGGCGACGATGGGCAGTGCGTAGACGATGAACGGACGCAGCGGTTGTCCGACTTCCTGGTCTTGAAAGATAATGAGGGCCACGACGATCGCTCCCGCTCCGGGGCTGGGAAGCCCGCGGAACGCGCGAGGGTCGAAGTCGGCGCGGGCATGCTCTACGTTGTAGCGAGCCAGTCTGATCGCGGTAAAGGCCACATAAAGCGCGGCGCAAACCCACGAGAAACGGCCGAGCACGTGCGTGCTGATCGGCGATGGCAGAATGGCTTCGTTGGCCAGCTGCGTGGTCATGAACGCGACCATCAGCGTGGCCGGGGCGACGCCAAAGGTGACGATGTCGGCCAGGCTGTCCAACTGCCCGCCGAAATCGGTCGTACTTCGCGTCATGCGGGCGATAAGGCCGTCAAAGGCATCAAACACCATCCCGAGGACGACCAGCCCGCCTCCGAGTGACAGAAACGACGGCAACATCAACTCGATCAATCGGATCGGTTGGTCTGTCGTCCCGTAGACCACCTCGCCGCGTCCCAATTCATACATGGCACGGATTGCGAAGTGGACGGCCGCGAATCCGCAAGTCAGGTTGCACAGGGTGATGATCGATGGCAGGAACGCCAGCGACTTCATTTGCCGACGCCGACGCCTTCTGCGATTTCTAGGGGCACTGCCTGCAATTCTCATGGTACGATGCCTACGAGGAGGCCTACGAGGAGGCCGAGGCCTGTGTTTGGGCGGAAACCTCGGGTTCGGGCTCGCGATCCGATGTCAGCGGTTGTCGCGCCAAAACGGTGATACCCGCCTTAACCTTGTCGCCGATTTGCACCTCAACCGAAGTGCCCTCGATGGCCGGGATGACCAGCTCCGTTCGCGAGCCGAACTTGATCATGCCGAACCGCTCCCCCGCGACTAGCGATCCCTTCGCGCGGGCGTGACAGATGATTCTTCGGGCGACCATGCCCGCCACTTGGCGAATTTCTACCGGACCAGGCATGGGAGGCTCCGGATCGATCAGCAGGACATTCTGTTCATTGCGGCGCCCGGATTCTGGATGACGCGCATCCAGGAATTCTCCGGCCCGGTAGGCCAGCGATCGGACTCGCCCGCTGCACGACGCACGATTGATATGCACGTTGAAGATGCTTAGGAACAGCCCAATGCGTATCGCCGGTCCATTGAGGGGGCCATACTCGTCGATCCGCGTGATTTCCGTGACGGTTCCGTCGGCCGGAGCGCACAAATCTCCGGCGCTCAGCCGGGGGCGTCGAAACGGATCGCGAAAAAACGCAATAACCCAGATCCATACCAGCGCGAAGGGGGCCGCCAAGGGGGGGAAGAGCCAGTACGCACCGAATCCAAACGCCGCCAGCACGAGCGTCGAAAACAGGATTTCCCGAAAACCTTCTCTTGCGATGAGCATCGTTACGGCCAGGTGCGAACGTTTCAAGAATTCAAGTCGAACAGCTTCCTGCGCTGTTGTTCCAGCCACGTCGGGCGATGCGGCGGTGGCCGCGGCCTTGGAGAACTCGGCTGTAGGGTACTATAGTAACACGCGAGCGGGAAATGGGTATTGGACCGGAGCATCGAAAGTCAAAGGTCGAAGATCGTGGCATTGCGCGGCCGATATTGCCAAGGGGTCGGGTGGAGCAGTGGTTCAGCTATGGTCGATATGGTGACCGGCGTGGATTGACGCCAAAATGGGAGAATATGATGGGTTCAACGACGATCGTACACATCGAGGCGCGCGAACTGCTGGATTCTCGAGGAAACCCGACGGTGGGGGCATCCGTCGTGCTCGAAGACGAAAGCGTGGGCGAGGCAATTGTGCCATCGGGGGCATCCACGGGCGAATATGAAGCGGTCGAGCTGCGCGATGGTGATCCCAAGCGGTACGGCGGCAAGGGCGTGCTTAATGCGGTGCAACACGTGGAAACGATGCTGGCGGAGGCTGTCCTCGGATTGGACGCGACCGACCAGGAAATCATCGACGAAGCGATGATCGAAGCCGACGGCACACCCAACAAGGCCAAAGTGGGGGCCAACGCGATGCTGGCCGTTTCGCTTGCGACGGCCAGGGCGGCCGCCGAGGCGTGCGGTTTGCCGCTTTTTCGCTACCTGGGCGGCCCCGCTGCCCACGTTCTGCCAGTACCGATGATGAATATTCTCAACGGCGGTCGACACGCCGACAACAACGTGGATTTCCAGGAATTCATGATTCAGCCATGGGGGGCGGACTCGTTTCGCGAAGGCCTTCGCATGGGCGTCGAGTGTTTTCATGCCCTTCGAGGCGTACTCTCGGATCGCGGCTACAACACCGCGGTGGGCGACGAGGGCGGGTTTGCCCCGAATCTCAAGTCCAACGAAGAGGCGCTGGAGCTTATCAGTGTGGCCGTGGAGAAGGCTGGGTATCGGTTGGGTGAGGATGTCGAAATCGCCCTGGATCCCGCGACTTCGGAAATGTTCGATAAGAACAAGGGCGAGTACCGATTTTTCAAATCCGCGCCGGATCGGGGTGTTTCGTCGGACGAGATGATTGCCTACTGGTCCAAATGGTGCGAGAAATACCCGATTTGCAGCCTTGAGGACGGGCTCGACGAGAACGATTGGGACGGTTGGAAGAAGCTCAATGCGGCTCTTGGCGATAAGATTCAACTGGTGGCGGACGATTTGCTCGTAACCAACACCAAGCGGCTGTCTAAGGCTATTGAGATGCGGGCGGCCAATTCCATCCTCATCAAGGTGAATCAGATCGGAACGCTGACCGAGACGCTCGCGGCGATTCAGATGGCGGTCCGAAACGGCTGGACGGCGGTTATCAGTCATCGCAGCGGCGAGACGGAAGATTCGACCATCGCCGATCTGGCAGTGGCGACCAACGCGGGCCAGATCAAGACGGGCAGTCTTTGCCGCAGCGATCGAATCGCGAAATACAATCGCCTGCTCTGCATCGAAGAACACCTGGGCTCCGCGGCCGTGTATGGCGCGGCGGTGCGGAGGTGCTAGATTTTTGACTCGGGTTCGTTTTCATTCAGCCAACGAGGGAAATCCGACGCCGGATCGCGGGGCCGCGCTGGTTTTCTTGCTGCTGACAAGCATGGCCTTGGCCGCGCTAATCCCGTGCGTACTCTTGCCGGAGTGGCGAAAATATCAGGTACTGGATCGGGCAGCGCAGGTTGAACAGCACAAGCTTGCCGACTTGAACCGGGAAATCGAAGAGGCCCAGGCGCATTTGGACGCGCTTTGCAGTGATCCGGGGGCGGTGGCGCGGCTGGCTCAGCGTGATCTCGGCTACCGCCGCAAGGGTATGAGGAGCATCCCCGTAGCCGCAGTGACCGTGCCGAAGGAAGCTGGCGACATGTTCAGGCCTACCCCTGTTGCGCCCCCCGCGGTTGTGCGGCGGGCGGTCGCGTTCTTGCCGGCTTTGGATTACGACCGGATCTTCTGCGACGAGGAAACGCGCCCGATCGTCATGTTGATGTCGATCGGGCTGATCGTAACGGCATTCGCCGTGTTTCATCCGCAACGGGATTGAGCGGCGGGGGGGGAAGAGCTGTCAGCTGTCAGCTATCAGCCATTCGAGCTGATGCCGGTCATGTGTAGCGCGCTACCGTGTTCAACGCTTCAGAACTCCTGGGCGCCGCGTGGGCTAAAGCCCGCGGCTCGGGTTGTGCTGAGCCGCAGGCTTTAGCTTGCGCGGCGACGTGTGCGCGCGAGGCGCGCGAGCCAGGGGCTTGGGCTTGGGTAACCCTTGGCGATCAGCCGTCAGCGGCGTCGCCCACCCTTCGCTGGCGCGAAGGCATGGGGGGCCGTAGGGTGCTACGCTATGCTCAGTGCCGCCCGCTACGGCGCGGGCACGTCATCGTCGGTTCTCGTGTTGCGATACCACACGAGACGATCGTCACTTAGTCCGGGTCCGCTGCGGCGGTCCAGTGTTCCGACGATATCCGGTCGACCATCCGCATCTAGATCGATCACCAATAGGTTGTTGATCACAGTGGTTACGTCCGTTGTTTCCACGCCGAATCCTGTGCCGGGCGCGGCTGTGCCCGTAGCAACCGTGGTTCCCGCCGTGCCGGCCGCGGTACCTGCGGAGGCATCCTCCACGGTGTCCTGGATGATCGTGTTGGGTGCCCATGGATCGAAGATGGAAGCGCCCGCTGTGCCGTCGTACCAGAAGGCGGCACCCTCCGCCGCGATGACAAGCTCGACCTGGCCGTCACCGGTTAGATCGCCGATTCCGACGCCCTCGGGCCGTTGATTCTCGCCGAATTCGGTGAGCGTATAAACCTCCCAGGGAAAGTTGAACCGGTTCGGTACTGGGTCGCTCGGTGGGAACTCGGGCTCGCGCGTGATGATGTTCGGCTGGCGGAACCATTGCACAACGCCGGCGGATGACCGCACGACTACGTCAGTGGAACCGTCCCCGTCCATATCCGAAAGCGTGATGTCATCGGCGCCGGTGTCGACCTGTCCGACAGGACGAGTCTCCCAATCGGACGCGATGAATCGCCAACCGTCGCTGAAACCGTTCTGAACCGCCGCGAGACCGCTCGGACCGCCTGTTTGGTGGGGAATGAAAGGATTTCGAACCCAACGGACGTTTCGGCTAATCGAGTTGCTGGTTGCCGCAATGACGTCCAAATCGCCATCACTGTCGACGTCGAGCAATTCGACATCACGAATCTGGGGGACTTCAAGGATCAGCGAGATCGGTACGCGAAGGAACGAGGAATAGGCCTGGCCGGCTGTTCCCGGCGGATGCGCAACATGAGTTCCCGGGCATGAGGCATCGACGGCAGGGTCGGACGAGAAGAACGGCGCCCCCCATTGGTTGGGCATTTCCGCCAGACCAGGACCGGGGTTCAACCATAGGTCGACGGTGGTGATGGCCGGTTCTTGACCCAGCTCCGCGCACTCACCGGTATTCAGCGCGACTACGATTTCATCTCCGGGCACGCCATCGATATTGCCGACCGCCAACGCGGTGAAACCGTTGAGTTCCGGATAAGTCTGCCCCTCGATGAAGTCTACGTCCTCGACGCCGGGGTACTGGTTGTGGATCCAGAACTCACCAGACGTCCCGCGTCTGCAGCGGATCATGGGGTTGACGAGGATCATTTGCGTCCATTGATCGCCGTCGGGGATGAGCGCAGCGCTGCCGGGGCTGAATAGGACGGCGATTTCGCCTTCAAGGCTGCTGATTTCGCGCGGCGGTACGGTCGGGCAAAGCGTTACGGCTCCGGTGGCCTTGGAGAGCACCACAATGTCGAGCCAGCCGTCGCCATTGATCTGACCGAATTCGATGTCGGGCATGACCGCCAGCGGCGACGTACCGCCGAGATTGATGGGTCGGAAGGTGTAGTTGCCCGCCGCGTCGCGGCGCTGCAGATGAAGCGGGTTGGGGTGCCACTTAATCGCAGAGGTGAC
>CAZYXP010000194.1:0-6763 GCA_964651325.1 uncultured Phycisphaeraceae bacterium | reverse complement strand
AACTGGTTGAACACTGGTTACCGTCAAGTTTCCGCCTGTCGCCCATGCACTGGGTTGGCCGGCAACAGCGTTGAGACAGAGGATCAATACCGTTGAAAGGGCACGCGCGACGAGAATGTTGCGGCCAGGTTGTGGTCGGATCGAGCGTCGGGAGGCCGCGCGGGCTGAAGCCCGCGGCTCGGGATTTGCAGATGGGCTTTGCACGAGCGGTCTAAATAAGCGCGATCGATGTTGCATGATGATTCCCCTGAATGGGCTGTTTGGCGCCGGATTCCTCTTGTGAATTCGTCCCCTGAATCTGCCCCCAGTCTGGTTGCCAGTGTAGCCTTTTGGTCGATCCGGGTAAATGGAATTCCGTACGCTATTCGGTTCGGGTTGCGGAAAATGCCCTGCTTCTCGAAAGTAGATCCAGGGGTTATGAGAGTTCTAGCAGCCCCTTCATCGGGCAGGATGAGTCGGCATGCACCTGGTTTCTATTGGATGTTTCTTAACCTTGGTTTCTGTTGTTCTGGCCGGATGCGTCGGCCCCCGGCGCGTCTCCTTCCCGACTCAGGACGGGGGTGTCGTTCATGCGGACGTTTACGGTGATTACGAACGCGCGGTCGTATTGGCCCACGGTGGACGGTTCAACAAAGAGAGCTGGGCCTCGCAAGCGCACGAATTGGCAAAACAGGGGTTCCGTGTCGTTGCGATCGACTTCCGCGGTCGCGGCCTGTCGCGCGGCGGCACCGGAGTCGGATCTGGCGGCGATGGGGTTCACTTTGATGTACTGGCGGCGGTTGATTACCTGCGCCGAACGGGAGCGAAGACGGTTTCGGTCGTTGGGGCCAGCTTTGGGGGCTGGGCGGCGGCAGGGGCGGCCGTTGCCGCTCCGGGCGAGATTGACAGGATCGTGCTGCTGGCGACGACGGTTGACAGCCCCGAGCTGCTGACGGGTCGCAAGCTATTCATCCTCACACGCGAGGACTTCAGCGGAGGGGGCGTGCTGCGGCTCCCGGCGATTCGCGAGCAATTTGAGCTTGCCCAGGAACCGAAGAAGCTGGTGATTCTGGAGGGTTCGGCCCACGCGCAGTATGTCTTCAAGACGGATCAGGGAGCGCGCTTGATGGCGGAGATTCTTCGCTTTCTTTCCGAGCCTTAGCGAGGTCGTATTTTTGGTGCAACGGTTGTCGGACCAGCCCGCACGGCCGCGCGGGTTGATGCCCGCGGCTCAGGGTAGTTGCTGAGCCGAACGGCTTTCGGGGCCACTGCACTTAAGGTGAAACTGCCCTCGCGCTCTGGATGAAATGAGGCAACGTGATGCGAAAAGGCAACTTGGTTCGTCTGTTGGAGCGCCGTTTCACCGTCAAGGTTTCGCTCGAAGAGGCTTGGGCCCACCTGGAACGAGTCGAGCAGTGGCCGAGCTGGGCTCGCCACATCCATCGAGTCGATCTGCGTCCGGAGGGGCCGCTGCATATCAACTCGACGGGGACCATCAAGTTAACCAATGGCATTCGATCGACGTTTCGCATGGCAGAACTCAACCCGGAGCGCAACTGGAGGTGGGTGGGACCGTTCTTGTGGATCACGGTTCATTATGATCATCAGTTCACGCGAAACGGTTCGGGGCAGACGGAGTTGTGTTTCGTCTTGGACGGCGAAGGGTTTGGCGCAGGCGTGTTTGGCCGTCTCTTTGCAGCCATTTACGCCCGCAACCTGGACAGGGCGATTCCCAACCTGATCCGGGAGTTGGAGCACGGCTCGGCTTGTTGAATCTTGTCGCCGCGGAGATGGCTTGCTCGCCCACCGATACGAGCTTCGGTCCTGCGGTGTTGGAGATTTGGCGCGTCATGGGGGGCCGCAACATGTAGGTTGAACCCGTAGCGGACTACTGCCTAGTTGCTCGGCGTGTTGCCAGTTCGCCTCGGACGGGCTAAGTATTCCCTCTAAGTGATGGGTGCGATGTGTTCCCATGGTGCTGATGGGGTCGTGCCTGAATCCGGAAGTGGTCTTGAAGAAGCAATATTGGGTTTATCCTGTTCCAGTGCGATTTGGGCCTATATGGCTGCGCGCTGGGTTGTTGGCAGTATGGGCGGGAGGGCTGGCCGGTTGTGTTACCACGCTGCCTTCTGAGGCGTTTAAGCAGGAAGTGTCGCTACCGGTACCCCGGTCGGCGGTGTCGCTTCCCTCCGAGGATCGATTGTCGATGGCTCGCGAGGGAGAACTCTATCGCCTCACGCCGCTTCGGTTGATTTCGCTGGCGTTCGACCTTCAACCCGACATCAAGTCTAGCTTTCAGCGCTTCCGATCTGAAGAAGCCCGTTATGATTTCTTCTTTTCCTCCAGGGATTCGCTGACCCCTCGGATGCGATTGACCAATCGCGTTGGCGATTTTCGGGCGGACGAAACCGTGGATCGCGAGCGGGATCACGACGTTGAGTTTTCCGTAGAAAAACGATTCTTCGATACGACCGAGCTGGACATCGCGGCGGGCTATCGGACGTCCGGGCTCAACGAGGATATCGGGAATCATCCGTTCGTTTCGGCGAATGTGCGTTACCCTTTGGCGGCGTCGCGGCAGAAGTTGGAGCGGGCCAGCGAGGACATCTTTCGCCAGAACGAATTGAGCGATGTTCAATTGGCCTATATTCAGCAGGTGCGCAGCCGTCTGCAGAACGTCTTGTTTCGGTTCTACGATGTATTGGATCTGAAACGGCGTGTGGAACACCTCACCCAATGGGTCGCCGACCTTCGCGGGGTACTGGACCGATTGCGGGCGATTGGGGGCCGCGATGTGTCTGAGGATATTCGCCGGCTCGAAGCTGAGATAGGCCGGGTCGCGTCCAACTTACGCATCCGCGCTGGTCGCTACGAGATTCAGGTCGCGCGCCTCAAGTCGGCTATTGGTTTGCCTTTTCACGCCGTGTTGGAGCTGGCCGATGAACCATTCAATCCGTTCGGTGGGTCCGACCACGAGGCACTGTTGCGATTGAGCATAGAAACGGACCCCGAGATCGCTTCGCTGCGCAACTCGATGAACAATGCTGAGGTGCAGCTTGATCTGGCTCGGCGGGGTACGTGGGACGTGGCCATCTTGCTTGGGGCTACGGGCAATCTTGAGGGCCGAGGCGAAGAGGAAGGCATTTCCGATTGGAGCGCTTCGTTGGGGTTGGATGTGAGTCGGGTCGATCCTAGGGTGACCGGCAGCTTGGCGCGTCAGGCGCAAGCCAACATCCACCGGTTTGAGCAGGCGATCGTCGCCCGCGAGAACACGATTTTCGTGGATACGCTCGAGCCGCTTGTTCGAATCGAAACGATCTCGGCCAGTAGAGAACAACTGTTGGGCACGCTTCCCAAGTACACTGCAGACTTTGAAACCGGTATATCCCTTTACGAGCAGGGCGAACTCAACGTTGATGACTTGATTCAGCGCCGGGAGAATATGTTTGACCAGCAGCGAGAGATTTCGAGGCTGACCCTGCTTGTGGGGGCCAATGTAGCGGAGCTTTGTGCCGCGACGGGTAAGTTTTTCGAGCTGCTCGATGGTGAGCACGATGGCGATGACGTGGGGTCGGATGCCCCGCCGTCGTAATGGGCGCGCTACACGTTGCGTGACGAACGCGGGCGGAGGGGTAGGATCGTTTTCGGGAGGTTGCGTGGGTTTCGAGGTCGCGGTTCAGTTTAGGGGCGGGCCGCTTCCTTACGGGCGCGGTTCGGTTTAGGGGCGGGCCGCTTCCTTACGGGCGCGGTTCGGTTTAGGGGGCCGAGGCGCGGTGCGCGTGATGCAGATGGATCGACGGTTGGCCGAGACGAAGCAGCATTGGATGGCCGGGCACGCTTGCTGGATCGTAGCGCTGCTGTCGATCGTGTGCTTTTCCAGTGTTTTACCTAGCGAATTCTGCGATGACGGCGTGCCCATCGTTCAGCGTAACAAGAAGGTGACGGCGCCAGGGGGGTGGCGTTTGATTTGGACGACCGACTACTGGTCGGAAGCGAAAGCGTCTACGCCGAATCGGGACTTGCTGTATCGCCCTGTGGCTTTGTCGTCCTATCGAATGGTTCATGCCATCGCGGGAAACCGGGCGTGGGCTCATCATCTAGTCAACATAGCCCTGCATGCCCTGGTGGCGGTGTTGTTGGTCCGGCTTTGCGCCACGATGGGGACATCGCGGATCGTGGGGCTGACGGCCGGCGCCTTTTTTGCGGTCATGCCGATTCATACGGATGTCTTGAACAATGTGGTGGGTCGCGCGGACCTGCTGGCGGCCTTGGGCGTGCTGGCGGCACTGCTGTTGCATCGAGGCGGGCGATTTCGTCGGCGATGGGATTGGATGGGGCCGGTCGCGGCGGGGTTGTGCGCATTTATGGCGATGGGTGCCAAGGAAAGCGGCGTTGGTGTCGTGCCCCTGGTTTTTCTTTTCGATCTCCTGTGGCGCCGAGCGAATCGCGCGGGCGCGCGGTCGATTGGTGATGGGGTGTGGCGGTCTGCTCTGCGGACGAGCTACATGCTGATTCCTGCGGCGGGGTATCTGATTCTTCGATGGGTTGCGTTGGAGGGGAAACTGCACCAGACGCCTGCGCTGACCAAGACGGTTAACGTGCTCGTCGATGCGCCGGTCTGGCAGCATGCGCTTGGTGTCGTGCAGTTGTGGGGGATGTATTGGGGCAAGATGCTTTGGCCGAACGTTCTCGCAGTCGGCTATTCGATCAATGCCATCCGCCTGGCAACGAGCCCATTGGATGGGCACGTCTTGCTCGGCGCGGCGGCAATCGTCTTCTTGGCGGGGTTGTCGGTTTGGTCGTGGCGCCGCGGGCGGCGGTTTGTGGCCGTGGCGTCGCTGGCGGCTGCGCTGGCGTATGCGCCGACGTCGAATTCGTTGGTGCTGATCCAGGTGTTTTTTGCGGAGCGCATTTGGTATCTGCCGTCCGTGTTCATCGCGATAGTCGTGGCGGCGGCGGTTGAACCCTTGCTACATCGCCGGTGGGCGGCGGTTTTGGGCGTCGTACTGGTGGCGGCCATGATGGGGCGCTGCTGGATACGAAGCCTGGAGTGGCGTAACAACGGAACGCTTTATGCGTCGGCGCAACGGGACTTACCCGATAGCGCTCGGGCGCGTTATGCGTTTGGTAGCTGGCTGCTGTCGAATGACGATCCTGCGGCGATTGCGCGTGGAGTCGGTTTGCTACGCGGTGCGTTGGAGATCGATCCCGGGTTTACCGATGCGCAGCGCGTCATCGGGCGCGGATACTATCTGCTCAATGATTACGCCCGGGCGACCAAGCACTTGCAGATCGCCGACATGCAGGTGCCCAATCATCCCAAGACCGCGGCGTTGCTACAAGCCGCAAGCAGGGCGCTGACGGAGGCGAATGAGACGGGGTTGCGGCGCGCTTATGCGGCAGCGGACGCCGCGCCTGACGATGCGGCCGCCGAGCTTGCCTTGGTTCGATTCTTGCGAGATCTTGGCCGGCTTGAGGAGGCGTTGGCGCGGTTTGAGGCGGCGGGAAGTCGCTTTGCGGGCAACCGGGCGTGGCAGCATGAGTTTGCGGTCACGCTTGTGCTTGAGGACGCACGCGATGACGCGATTTTGCGGTATCGGCAATGCCTGACTTTGGGCCGCGACGATCCTCAGGTGCTGCTGGAGCTCGCCATGTTGCTGTTGGAACGCCGCGACGGAGACGACTTGAACGAGGCATGGTCGCTTTCCGAACGGGCAGCGGTGTTGGCTCCCGGTGCATCGGCAGTGCTGCATTGCCAGGCTGAGTTGCTGGCAAAGCGTGGCGACATTGCCGGAGCGCAGCGTCTGCTGCGGCGCGCGATCGACGCGTTGCCGAACGGCAGCCCGCAACGGATCATGCTCCACAATCGGCTGAAGACGCTGGGGGGGTAGGAATGATGTGGCGTATTCGTGACACGTTCTGTGGCCTCATCGCCGTTGTTTCATGCAGCGTGAAGGGCTGGGCTATCGTAGCCGCGGGACGGCTCAGCGCGGAGCCACGGTCACGGTACAACCCAATCCATTCGAGTCTTCAGGGGCCGGCTAGGCGGCATGTCGGACACCTCGCGCAGAAGAGACGACCCTTTCAGGGTCGGGCCGTTGGGTGGCGGCGCGATCCGGGGGCGGCGCTGCGCTTGCCCCCGGCTACTTTAGAGCAGGCCTCCAGCCTGCGACCAAGACTCTCGATCTTGCCCCGAAGCCTGTCGTGTCATGTACCCCTACACTGCACGCTGTCGCGGCACACACCCGACGACAGCGCGCAGAGGCGCGACAAGCGAGAACGCAGCCGAGCGGGCACATCGGGTGGGGTGGGTGGTTGCGTGGGTTTTCAGCACAATCGTCCGCTCCGTGCGGGCCGGCCATCCGGGGGTCAAGGCGTACCTGAGTCTTATCGGCAAAGCGAAATGGGCGGATCGTGAGGCTGCGTGAGCGATAATCATCGGTACGAGACCGATAAGGTACGCCATCGGCGGTCGCACATGGTTGCCGCGTCACTCGCCAGTCGCATCGGTTTCCGGTGGCTTGCCCCAGGGCACGTCGCGCAGAGCCGAGAGCGATAGAACCCGCATATCGTACGCTTGGAGCATGGTCCAGAGGAGTCCATTTGGCGCACGTGAGGTGCCGGGTCCGCGCGGAATGAAGCCGCGACGGCGCGGGCTGACGCTTGTGGAGTGCCTGGTGGCGTCGTCGATCCTCGCGTTTGCGGTGCTCGCCGTGATTGAGGCGGTGGTGGCCGGGCAGATGCAATCCGTCGATGCGCTTCACCGGGCGCGGGGGGTGCAATT
>CAZYXP010000193.1:0-6781 GCA_964651325.1 uncultured Phycisphaeraceae bacterium | reverse complement strand
TTCGAATGGAGCCGCGCGGCACCACGATCGCGTCTGGATGCGTGGGGCCTTGCACCTCCGCGCGCAGGAACGTGCCCGGGATGCAGGGTTGATCCTGCTTGGCGTTGTCCACCTCGATGTACACGGGAAATGTGCGGGTTTGCTCGTCCACAGACGGCCCGACCCGCGCGACAGCACCGATCCACACGGCATCGGAAAAACTATCCGAGAAAAGCCGGCATGGTGATCCCGGCTCGACCCGGCCGTATGCGGAAGCCGGTAGCTGCAATGTGATATCGACGCGGGAAGAATCCATAAGAACCAGCAACAGGTGTCCGGGGGCTACCCAGTCACCCTGCTCGACGGGTCGGCGTAGCATCTTGCCTGTGTAGGGCGCTTTGACTTCGCAACGCTCAAGGTCGAGCTTGGCTCGCTCCACATCCGCCATTTGCGCCTGCTTGGTCGCCAACAAACCCTGTGATTGCGGCACGATCCTGGACGCTTGCAGCTCGTACTCTTGAAAGACGCGCACCGCTTGCTGCAACGCAAGGTCGGCGAAATCGAACTCCTTCTTGGCGGCCAGATTTCGCTCCCGCAAATCGGAGACGCGCTGCCACTCGGCCCGGGCGACCTCGGTTTCCCGTCGGGCGGTTTCCATCAATGCACCGAGCTTTTCGGATTCGTTCTTGAGTTCCTCGACGCGCGCCTGCGTTGTGGCCAACAACGCCCGCGCCTTCGCCAGAATCTGAAGATAGGCCCGATCGTCGAGCCTGATCAGGATCTGCCCCGCGACCACGTTGGCCCCGGCACGAAAACCGCCGACGATCTCAACGACGCGCCCCGAGACCTCGGCAGACACTTGCGTCTCGCGTATCGCATGTGCGCTTCCATACCCCGTGAATTGCTCGGAAACGGTTTGACGGCCCAAAATCCGGGTCACGACCGTCGGTGCAGGCCGAGCCGTGTCACGGCGCGGAACTTCCTCGCGCATGTCATACAGGAACTTGGCGACAAGGCTCCCGCCCCCAAGCATCAAAACGATCAGCAGAGTGGATAGCAGGAGTTTTCGAACCCCAGAGGTAGGTGCGTCCATGGGATGAGCGTGAACCGTATCGGCCTTTCTTCAATTCCCGGCGGGAAGGGTACGCCGACCTGGAGCCGCGGACGCAAGCCCTCGGACCCCGGGACCGCAAGATGTCACCGGGCCCGCGCCAGGTGCTCTAATCAGCGCCGCGGGCGTAAGCCTGCGGAACACACATGCCTGCCGGGATTATAGGAGCCATGACGAAGAATCGCGACCGGTTCTTTTTGGCCACTGGAAGTGAGGTGACGCTGGTTCCAAGAAAGAACAGCGCAAAAAAGTGGCCCGGTGGGGTGGACCGGGCCTTGGGGAACCGTCCAATGGGGGTTTGGACGGCGAGTGATTCTTAAACCAGTGGGGGTGAATCGAACAATCGGACAATCCAGCCACCCCTGGTGCTAGTTCGCCATTCCTTAGCTACGCTTAGTATATCTCGAAATCAGCCCCAAGGGAAGCGAAAACCAGAATTTTTTCGGCCCATACCCTATTTTCACAGGCCAACCCAAGTCACCAACCCCCAAGAACGCAATCCTGCCATTAAAGTGCCACTGCTTTCCCGGCATTTTCAGGCGATTCGCACGTCTCCGCGGGGGTTGATTCGCGGTCGTAATAGCGAGTTTGACACCGCCCCCCGCATATCTATACTGCCGGGGCCGTTGCGGGAGGCTATTGGTAACGTGAGGCGCGGCACCTTCGGGCCGACCCGTGAAGTCGCGAATCTTTCCACTTGGATTCTAATCAAGCATGGCGAGGCAGGCATTGTTCGGTCTTGGCGCCATGGTTTCGATCCTGGCCGCGTCCGCAAACGCCCAGGGTCTTTTCCCCATAGCCGACGAAGTTGAAACGCCTCTAACGCCGAGCGGCATTTCAGAGACCGGCGCCGAGCTCGACGGCGAGATGGTGTTCCTGTTTCAAGCCGACGATGGTGCCGACGTGGCCCACTTTCTGGGTGGGTTCCAATTGCAGCAGCCGGACGTGGCCACCTACAGCTTGCGGGCCAAGGAAGCCGTTGTTTGGATCACGCAGGAGGAGTTCGAGGGGCGCCCATACCGGCACCTGGAGATCCTCCTCTGGCGTGATGCCGAAATCGTCGAGCCGGCCGGCACGCTCACGACCGCCCCGGCCTTGTTTGTCACGCTCAACACCTTCGCTGAAATTGAACTCACCGCCAACGACATCGCTCATGAGTCCTCTGCCGACCGAAGCGTCTACCAGAAAGGGAACGCGATTCGAAGCGCCCTTTCTCAGGCGGAGGTGTTCACGGGCGATATAGATTCGTCCCTTAGCGTCCTGGACACCAGCGGGCTGTCGCTAAGCAAAGCAAAACTGAAGATCACCCCCCCCATTATTTTCCAGGCTCCCGGCGAGGTCACCACCCAATCCGTTGACGAACGCGAGGTCGTGACGGTAGTCGGCGGCGTATATCTGTCGCGGGGCGATCCGGACATCAACAATTACCTGGAAATCCGGGCCGACTCGGTTGTGGTCTACATGCCCAAGGAGGCGGGTCCGGATGAATCAGGCGATGGGGACACACCCGCCGCGTCGCAGCGTAAGCGCCGACGAAACCGAGCCAACCGCCAGCGCATGACCGGCCCCTTCGGGGATCGAGCTATTGATGGCATCTACCTTGAGGGCGATGTTCAGATGCAGCAGGGGCCGATCACCGTTCGCGCCGATCGCCTCTTCTACGATTTTGTCCACGAAAAGGCGCTGATCCTCGACGCGGTGGTGCATACGACGGTCGAAGGTCGCAACGTGACTCTGTACATACGCGCTTCCGAAGTCCGCCAGCACCAAGCCAACGAGTTTTCCGCCCAAGACGCGATTCTCACCACGAGTGAGTTTCACACGCCGCATTACCATTTGGCGGCGCGAGAAGTTCGCCTCATCAACCGAACGCCGCTCGAGCCGACGGGTAAGCGCGGCACGCTCCGCGCCGGCGGCTTTGAGATCAAGGACGCATCTTTTCGCGCCAGCAACGTGCCGCTGTTTTGGTGGCCTTACCTCACGGGCGACATTGACGCCAGCGAAACCGCCATTCGCAGCTTTCGTACGGGATTCAGCGATGACTTCGGCGTCGAAAAGGAACTGGACCTGAATCTGTTCAACGTGTTTGGCCTGGAAACACCGGATGGCTTCGACGGAACCCTCAGCCTCAATTATTTTTCAGAACGCGGACCGGCGATCGGCATTGATGTCGACTACGAGCGAGAAAACTACTTTGGGCTGGCCAGAACTTACGTCATCCACGACGACGGCGAGGACAACCTCGGGCGCCGCCGTCGCGAGACCGCCCGCTCCGACCTTCGCGGCCGCGCGTTGTTGCGCCATCGCCAGTACCTGGAAGATGACTGGCAACTCACCTTCGAGCTATCCTACATCTCAGACGAAGCGTTCCTGGAAGAATACTTCGAAAAGGAATTCGACAACGACAAGAAGCAGGAAACGCTGGTCTATCTGAAGAAGCAGCGGGACAACTGGGCGCTAACCCTGACCGCCCAAACGCGCGTGATGGATTTCACGACGCAAACGGAGCGATTTCCTGAGGTGGCGTTTTTTGTCGCCGGCCAGCCGGTTGGAACATGGGGAACCCTTTATAGCGAGAATCGGATGGGGTTCCTCCGGTTTCGGCCCGCGGATCAGTCGTTTTTTGATTTCCTGGTGGACGGACGAACCGCGGCGTCCGGCATGGTCGGGCGCGCGGACACCCGGCAGGAAGTCAGCGTGCCGCTTGATCTGGGCCCCCTTCGTGTGGTTCCGTTCGCTTCGGTTCGGGGCACGGCCTACGACGATTCACCCGAAGATGGCGGCATTGGGCGGCTTCTGGGCACGGCTGGCGTGCGGGGCAGCCTGTATTTCTGGCGTATCTATCCGCACGCCCGCTCGGAGCTCTTCGACATACACGGGGTGCGCCACATCATCAAACCGGATTTCACCGCCTGGGTCGCGGGCGCCAACCACGACGCCGAGGAACTCTTTCCGTTTGATTCCACGGTGGCCGGCGAGGTGGTCGACAGCATCGACGGCACCAGCGGCGTGCAACTGGGCGTTCGCCAGCGATGGCAGACGAAACGAGGCGAGGGAGAAGATCGGCGGGTCGTCGATTTCCTAACCTTAGACGTTGAGCTGGGCCTGTTCGACGATGCCACCGATCGACATTTCACCAACGGATATACGTCGTTTAGCCGGCCGGAAAACAGCATCGCGCGCAACTATCTCAATTCGGCGACGGCGTGGCGCATCAACGATCGAACCACGCTGCTTAGCGAGCTAAACTACGATCTCAACGACGGCGAGGTTGACCTTTTCAACCTGTCGCTGGCCGTAGAGCGAACACCGCGTTTGAGCTATCTAATCGGATACCGCTACATCGAAGAAACCGATTCCAACCTGGCCGCCTTCGATTTCAACTACCGGCTGTCCGAGAAGCACACGATTGCGCTTCGTGAGCTTTTTGATTTGGAGCGCGGCCGCACGCTCGATTTCACCGTCGGCCTGATCCGCAAATTCCCGAGATGGTATACCGCCCTTTCCTTCCAACTCGATGACGCCGAGGACGACTTCGGCGTCAGTTTCAGCATCTGGCCCGAGGGTCTGCCCAATGTCGGGCTCGGCTCGAAGCGCTTTACAGGATTGGCCACGGGCACAAAATTGAAGAACGACTAAGAACCGACGGTGGTCATTGTAGGTCGGGTCGCTTCCTGACGGGCGCGGTTCGGATCGGGGCACGCCTCGACCATTCTGAATCGCTACACTACGGGCATGAACATCTGCATCGCCACACCCGCGCCGAGCGGATCCACCAAAGGCAACCGCATTACCGCGTTGAGGTGGTCGCGCATGCTTCGAGCGCTTGGCCACCGGGTGTCCATCGTTGCCAATGGGCAGCACCGATCTAGCGATGATCTGCTGCTCGCCTTGCACGCCCGGAAGAGCTACCCCGCGATTCGCCGGTTTCGCGAGGCCTGGCCCGATCGACCGGTGATCGTGGCGTTAACGGGGACCGACCTGTACGGCGACCTCGGCTCGTCGGCAGCGGTGGATCGCGCGCTGAATCAAGCCTGGCGCGTGATCGCCCTGCAACCGCAAGCCCTACGCCTTCTCCCGACCCGGATTCGCGCCAAGTGCCGCGTGATTTATCAGTCCGTGAAGCCGCCGCGCAGCCTGCCGCAGCCCAGAACCCGCGCGTTCGAGGTCTGCGTGATCGGCCATTTGCGCCCCGTGAAAGACCCTTTTCGAACGTTGATGGCCGCCAAGCGGCTCAAGAGATCATCCCGGATTCACGTGACGCAAATCGGCCAAGCCCTGAGCCCGGCCATGGATCGACGAGCGCGGACCCATGGCCAATCGGAGCCGCGATACACGTTTCTCGGCCCACTGCCGAGGTGGCAGACGCTCCGCGTTCTAGGCCGATCGCGCGTGATGGCGTTGACATCGAAGATGGAGGGCGGCGCCAACGTACTTGGGGAGGCCATCGCGGTCGGAACGCCAGTGATCGCCTCGCGGATTCCCGGGTCCGTGGGTATCCTCGGCGCGCGTTATCCGGGAGCATTTCCAGTCGGCGATACGGCATCTCTGGCCAACCTGCTCGACCGCGTGGAAACCGACCCACGGTTTCTGGCGTCGCTTCAGCGATGGTGCCGACGCCTAGTGCCGCTGTTTCATCCTGCTAGAGAGATCGATTCCTGGCGAAATCTGTTGGCGGAACTCGACTGATCGGCAAATCGCGCCCGACCAACGTTTGCCAGGAGTCCGCGAGCCATCCGATCGCATCACGGGCATCGGATCAGTGGCACAACCTTGCGTCATGTGTAGCGGACCCAAGCGCCAGTTGATCCAGCAACACGCTTGATTCAGCAACACCCCCGAGCCGCGAGCCTCAGCCCGCGCGGCCTCCCGGGGCATTCGCCAGACACCTGCTGCAGGTAGATTGCAGCCGCTCAATTCCCCAGCATGTCGTTGTACCCGTCGAACGGCTCATCGTCCTCATCGAGCCCAAACGTGCTCATCCAACCGTCGGTTTCCTCCTTGGAAAGCCCGCTTTGGGGTTTTTCGGGCGGCGGCGGCTTGGATTCCGCTTCGATTTCTGGCTGAGGAGCCAATTCGTCCATGAATTCCGCGCAAGCAACATCCCGGCTGCGGCGGCGGCGAGCCTCGTAGGCGATGGCCTTGTCCGACGAAACGATCCGCAGTCTCTCGGGATGCTTCGCATCGTGAATCAGCCGAACGATGATGTCGTCGGCGGTGTGCGGGGCGGAGAAGAGCACGTTTATGCGGTCCGAGGACACCGGTTTGCGAAACCCCTCCAGGGGCGGGGGACCGTCAAAAACAAGCGTAATATCGTGGTCGATCTTGGCCGCCCACGGTTCCAACGCGCGGAGCAACGCGGCCCGGGTCGCGCCGCGGATAAGCCCCGCGTCATTCATGGCATGGAGCAAATTATTCCCGTCGATGACTACGTGATCCCGCATGGAACAAGTATGCTCGCCCGCGACCGGTTTTCCTATAGCCGTCGGGCTTTTTGTCCCCAACCTTAATGGATTCCTCCCCGCCGGTACATCCGGCCGGTCGCACGGGGCGCCGTCCAGCTCGTGCAACGAAGAACCACCCCGGCGGACCGGCTCCCGCGGACCGGTTTCGGCGCCCGGCTCCGGCGCCCGCCGCTTTCTTGCGAACACCCGCCTCGATGGCTACACTTCGCCGACCATCACGGGCCCT
>CAZYXP010000192.1:0-6855 GCA_964651325.1 uncultured Phycisphaeraceae bacterium | reverse complement strand
GGCGCAAGCCCGGTGACACCTGCTGCCGTGGGCGGTCCACGGTCGCCGGTCTTCAGATAGGCATGGACGGGTTGGGCGCGAAACGTGGCGAGTGAGAGATTGGCGGGTCGAGGGTGTGCGGGCTAGCGCACGTGGCTGTTGGTCGGGGTGGGCGGACCCAATTCGCCGGAAGTGTCTTGGACCCGTGTAGGCGAAAGAGTTATCGGGTGCCCGAAGCGGTCTGTGGGCATGGACAGGGGCTCGGCGGCGCTCATGGTGCGAGCCGTTTTCGTCACCAGTAGCTCGAATAGATCGAGTTGACCGTCCCAGGCATGTCGGTTATCGACATATCGGCGTGCTGCCCGGCCCACCCTACATCTCACCGATGCGTTCTGCAGGAGTCGGGTCACGCGCGATGCCAACGCCGTCGGGTCGGTTTCAATGAAGAAGTCTCGCCCCGGCGTTCCATCGATCCCCTCAGCCGCCTCTGGCGATAGGACCACGGGCAGCGCGGCGGCCATGGCCTCCAACACTTTGTTTTGCAGCCCGCGCGCGATGCGCATGGGCGCCACGCTGACATCGAATCGCGCCAGCTCTTCCTGCACGCTTTGAACTTCGCCCACGACGTGGACGCCCGGAATGTCCGAGAGCTTCTGAACGCGGCGAACCGGGCGGCGGCCCACGATGCGAAACACGGCCGAGGGGCATTGCTGCGAAACCGCTGGCCAACATTCACGGCAAAACCACTCAACAGCATCCACGTTGGGCAGGTAATCCATCATGCCGACAAAACCGACCGTACTGCGCCCGGGCGAACGATCGCGCCGCAAAGGCGGCAGGTGGACCCCGTTTCCAATGACACGAACCTTGCTCATATCAGCGTCGGCGGAAAGATGGCGAGCTTCGGCGGCGGTGATCAGGAGGGTCGCGTCGAACGCGTCGATCCATTCCACTTCTTTGCGGGCGAGCCGCCGACCTTCAGTTCGATACGCCCATGTGGCCGGTGGGCCTGTGGATCGGGCGTAGTCCTTCCATTTTAGGCTGTCTACATCACACAGGTCGAGCACGCGCCGACGGGTGGGCAGGGCCAATGCGTACGCTGCCATGCCCGATGAAAACGCCACCACAACATCAAAATCTACGTTTCCGGCAAGCGATTGAAGTGCCGCCCCCATCTCGTGGTTTCGATAGAACCGTTCCGTGATGGTTCCGCCGCGCAGCATGTGGCCGAGCCCGGCCATTTTTGCTGGCAAGACATTGACATCAATCGCGATCACGTTTTGGCAGAATTCGCCCAGTGCGTTCAGGTATTGTCGATCGGAAGGCCTGTCCACGAAGCACGCGCACCAGACGCGATGGGAACGCGATAAGCGCTCCAATTGCCGAAACGCGCGAAGCTTGTCACCTTTGTTCGGTGGATAGGGAATGCGATGAGCCAGGTAGAGTATGTTCATGGTCTATCCGGGGAAATGGCGAGCCAGTCGGGCGCCGAGGGGGCGCGTGACGCACAGCGGCAGTCGGGGCCAAATTCGCCTTGCCATCGACCAGCGGGCGTGGGACGGAGAAAGCGCCGGGGGTCGCTTGCCGGGCACGGCGTAGAATTGATAGCCGAGCGGGCTTGGCTCAAATCCCTGGAACCGCTTAAAATCATAGCTGCCTTGATTGTCCCTTCGGGATCTGCCGAAGTCGAACTGGCGATACCCCTTCGCAACGGCGCGTTCCATGGTGGACAGGTAAAGGAAGTTGGCGGCGCCGCAATGCTTGGCCTCGTTGGAAAGGCCGACGAAGTAGGGCATCACCGTGTCATCGAAAAGAAACGAAACGAGTCCGGCGATCGGATTGCCTTCGTGGCGAACCAGCGACACCCAATGCGCCTCGGGCGTTGCGTCAACCAGCCGCTTGAAGAAGGCGTAGGGGTAATTCGGCGATGCCAGGCGGCGCATGCTTTGGGTGTAGAGCTTCCACACCTGAGGGAGAAACTGATCGGAATAGCTGATGGTCAATCCGAACTTGCGGCGGGCGTTGCGCGCCGCCGCTCTCGCTTTGCGCGGCAGTGACACCGTGACGTCCTCGACCCGATCGGGCAGTGTTCGCTTGAAGCCTACGTATTGATCGACCACCGGAACGTCCGCGATCACCGCTCGCTCGCTTCGGAAATCGACGCCGCTACAAGCGCGACAAAGCGCCGCTTGTCGAGCGGACTCGAACAGTGCCGTCGTTGTTTGGGCATCGTCGGCGAGGATTCCGCCACCCACCGCGTACGGGACGCTGATCAAGACGCGCCCGACGAATCGGCTCTCGACGAAAAACATAGGCAATACCCCGATCAGTTTCGAGCCGCGGTACGCCGACAGGTACACCGGCTGATGCCCGAAGGTCGACTCGACTGCCTGCCGCCATGCTTGGGTGTGAAAAATCGTGCCATCGGGGTGGCCATGCACGTAGGTGTCCCATTCGTGGCCGTGGGGTCGTCGCGGCCGCCCGTCGTCGCCGCGAGGTCGCACGACCAATGGCTTGCCAGCGTCAAACAACAATCCGCTGCTCCTAGGTGCCGTAGCATTAGGCATCGGTGGAGGACTCCATAAGACGCAACCCACGTGGATCGCCGCCCGCTTGGGAGACGACATACCGGAATTTTCCCGAACGGGACGGCGCGATCCGTTCAACCAAGTCGACCCGAAGGGCGACGGTCGGACCAAGCACTGGCTGCAGGCGACGCCGGGCTTCTTCGCGCGTTGCTTGGCTGCGCCGTTCGTCGAGTACCAAGTCCACGGCGACGTCGTAGTCCTTATTCTGGGTGACGAGAAACTGTCGCACGCCGCTGATCGCGCGTAAGGGATAGATGACGGACAGGGCATGTTTGACCGTACCGTCAGGCAGATAGATGAAATCCGTGCTGCGTCCCTGGATTCCCTCCATCAGCGAGAGTCCGCGCCCACACCCACAGCGCCCCGGCGTCAGTCGGCCGCGATCGCCTGTGGCGTAGCGGACAAACGGCATGCCGTACGCGTCGAGATGGGTCACGACGATTTCGCCGAACCCGCCGGCAGGAGCCGGCTTGCCTTGTTCGATGATCTCGACGATGACGTTTTCGCTGGTGATGTGCATCCCGCCGAGCGGGCACTGGTGGGCGAGAAACCCGGCCTCGCGGCTCCCATACCCGTCGGCAACCGGCGCGCCGAAGTAATCGCCGATGGTCTTGCGGTGATGCGGAAAGCACACCTCACCGGTTACGAATACGGCCTTGGGCGAGAAACCGCCGAGTGTGATCGACTCGGCGTTGCCAAACTCGGCAAGGAGGGCCAAGCTGCTGGGGTAACCGAAAATGCTGGCCGGTCGAGTCCTCGTGATGTACCGCAAATAGGTGCGCATGCGCTCGGGCGACATGTCGAACGCATCCAGCAGCAGATGGTTGAAAACGCGATCGCGCAGGCGTTTGACCCATCCGCCGCTGGTCCCTTCGATGGGCGAACCCCAAAGGTAGACCTCTGTCTGTCCGAAATCGACTCCAAACCAGCGATGCACTCGGATGCGGGCGGCTTGGTCGTAGGCCTGTCGCCGGCGATCGGTGAAGAACTGGAGCGGCCGGCCCGTAGAGCCGCCCGTGTTTGAGGCGTGCAAGCCTCCGGGGCAGGCCTTCCAGCAGATGCGATCTCCGGCTCCGCGAATTTTCGCCTTGTCCGTTAGTGGCAACGCGGCGAGTATCCCGAACGGGTCATCAACCAGCGGGTCGGCGTCCGTGTTGCGGATCATCTCTGCGTAATACGGGACATGCTGACAAGCGTGGACGAATAAAGCCCGCAGTTTTCGTTGTTGGAGTAGTGCAAGGTCTCTGGGGGCATCCCATTGAGATCGCTCCAGCCGGCGCACGTAGCCGCGCGTCGAGCGCCCCACGAGGAGCTCGTGTACGGGGAAAACGACATTTCGGGCGACCCACGGGATCATCAATCCCTCCTCGAACCACGCTCGTTCAGACCGACCGGCGTTTGGCGCGCAGCCGGGCTATTCAATTCGCAACTGTTTATCGGCTGTTGCCGGCGGTGAGATTGGAACGTTGCGGGTTGATCGCGTTCGATGGGCCGTTTCCGGCAGGCTGCACAGGCACGTCGGCCTTTGTCGACTGGGTCGGCCGTAAACTATTGAATGGGGGGACGTTACAAGCCCGTCGCGTCGCGATGGATTTCCACGGTACGCCGCAGGGCGACCAATCCACATCGCGGGGCGTTGTCGTGCGCGCGATGCCGATTGAATCAGCGCTCAGGATGGGCGAACGCCTCAGGCGATGGAGTTCTGGTAGTCGCCTGCGTCCATGAGCTGTTTCAGGCCAGACAGCGACGCGGCTTTGATCTTGACGATCCAACCGGTTTCGAAGGGGTCGTCGTTGATGAGTTCGGGGCGATCCTCTAGATCCGTGTTGATCTCAACGATCTCACCGGCTATGGCGGTGAATAGTTCGGAGGTTGCCTTGACCGACTCGACTTCGCCGATCGAGCCGCCACTTTCGACTTGGGCGCCCAGCGTCGGCAACTCCACGTACGTGATGTCCGTCAGTTCGTCGGCGGCGTGTTGCGTGATGCCCACGGTAACGATGTCGTCTTCCGCCAGGAACCACTCATGCGTTTCGCTATACCGCCGATCGCTCGGATTGCTCATCGAATGCCTCACTCAAACCCGCTTGCCGTTATCGAAGCCCGTTTGGCTCCCGGTCCATTGATACTTCTAACGGGCTCGCTTGTAAAACGGCAATTTGACCACGTTGCCCCCAACCCGCTTCCTGCCCAAGTCCACCTCCAACGCCGTGCCCTCGGCCTTGGAATCCGCATCAATCTTTGCCATCGCGATGCTCTTGCCCAGCGTCGGGCTGAGCGTTCCGCTGGTGATCTCGCCTACCGCCCGCTCTCCGGCGTACACCTTGAAATGCTGGCGGGCGATGCGTTTGCCCTCCAGTTCCAATCCGACAAGTGCCTCAGTTAGCCCGGCTTCCTTCTTCTTTCGCATCGCTTGCGCCCCGACGAAATCCTTGGTCAGATCCACACACCAGCCCTGCCCAGCGGTTAACGAATCCACATCCTCTGTTAGCTCATGACCGTACAGCGGCATGCCGGCCTCGATCCGCAGCGTATCGCGAGCCCCCAGCCCGGCCGGCTTGATTTTGGGGTGCGGCTGATCCGAGGTTCCGAAAAGGAACGCCGAGAACATCTTCATCATCCCCGCCGGGGCGACGATCTCGAGCCCGTCTTCGCCGGTGTAGCCGCTGCGATAGACGGCGATTCGGCTGCCCATCGCCTCTCTCGTCGTGAAGCGGTATCGCTTGAGCGTGGAGAAATCTGTTTGGGCCAATTCCCCCGCCAGCGCGACGGCTTCGGGGCCTTGCAGGGCCAGCATGGCGGTTTCGACCGTCTGATCTTGTAGGTTTACGTCAAAACCGGCGGAGTGCTTTTCGAGCCAGTAGACGATTTTCTGGCGGTTGGCGCCATTGCAAACAACGCCCCAATGCGCCTCAAACCGGGAGACGATGAGATCGTCGAGAATGCCGCCGTCCTCTTTGCACATGTGCGAATAGTAGGATCGGCCGACCTCGGCGCCGGCCAGATTACGCGTGCAAAGATGATTCAAGAATGGTTCGGCATCCTTACCCGTCACGATGAGCCGGCCCATGTGGGAAACGTCGAAAACGCTGCAAACGCTGCGCGTATGGACATGTTCTTGTGTGATTCCGGCAAAGCTGATCGGCAGGGACCAGCCCGCGAAATCGACCATCTTTCCGCCGAATTGGAGGTGCGTTTCGTACAGCGGTGTGTGTAGCAGTCCGTTTGTCATACGACAACTCCAGCCGGATTTCCATACGCGGTCTACCCTTTTGCGAGGCGCGGGTCACGATAAAACCGCACGGTTGGCGTGTCAACTTCATGAATCGGCGGCGCCGATTCGCCGGTCTGGGAATCGGGTAACGCCGAATCGTGGGTCGAAACACCTCGGTTGATTTGGTATAGTGCACTTGTCGGTGTACGTGGGTCAAACGGGCTCGGGCGGGTTGGAGTTTTGAATCGTGGTAGCCAAGATCATCGGTGTGGCTTTTCTTCTTTTGACGCCGCTGAGCGCTTGCCTTTGGTGGACCAGCCACAACCACCCCCAGCATCGCCGTTATGACGTGTCCCCGTACAAGAGCCTGCGCGTTCTCCTGAGCGACGGCGTCTGCCATCTGCGCCTGCTCGACATGACGCGAAGCTCATCGCTGACAAGCCGGTTCTATTCAACGCTGCACAACTCGGCCATGCTGCCGCCAAGCTCGCTGCTCCTCTCGTCTTACAAGGAAGGGGAAAACCGCGTCACGCTACTGACATTTCCACTGTGGGCGTCCACCGTCGGGTTGATCCTCATGGGCATGGCGCCGCTGGTGAGCGGCCCGATGATTCGCTGGCGCCGCAAGAGAAAGGGCTGTTGTCTGGAATGTGGGTACAACCTGACCGGAAACAAGACGGGCCGTTGCCCGGAGTGTGGCACGCGTTGCCGCCGTTATCGGACCCGCGCGGCCGGTGCCGCGAAACGCTAGGCTCGCCGCCGAAGGCTCGGCGATATTCCCGAGCCGCGGGCTTTAGCCCGCCCGGCCGTCCGGAATCCTTGCCACGTTGGTTTCACCCCCCCGCTTTCAGCCGACAGCCAGCGATCTTCAATCCTCAACTCTTTCCCTCTGCATTCCCGCAAAAGAAATCGGCCAGGGAAAGACACGTGCTCAAAGCAATCACGGCGATGACGAGTTCGTAAGCAGGCATAATCAAGCTCCTCTGTTTTCGGTAGCGAACATTTACGGGACAAACCGGATCACACGCCGGCCGGGTCGACCCGATCGGCCGTCCCGTTTCCCAATCACAGGGG
>CAZYXP010000191.1:0-6980 GCA_964651325.1 uncultured Phycisphaeraceae bacterium | reverse complement strand
GCGTGGCATTTCTGGCTGACGGGGCTCGGCATGTTTGTGATGTTTTTCGATCTGATGATTGCCGGACTGATTCAGGGCTTTTCCTGGCGCGACTTGGCCCCGTGGGAGGCGTCGCTCACGTTTTCCGTGCCGTTCTGGTTTACCCGAACGCTGGCGGGCACGGCGATGATCGTGGGGCAGTTCCTGTTCGTGGCCAACATCATCATGACCGCCAAACACAAGCGAACCGTGGAGCCCGGCTATGGACCTGCCGACGCCCTGCCCGATCCCGTGGCGACGGCGTAGGCTTGTTGGCAAACGCTTGCAAAAGCATCAAGGATACGCGAAGCGATGTTTGAATCGAAAGCCGGAGTGTTTCTGATCGCGGGGTTGCTCTTCTTCGTGATCGCGTTTCTCGTTATGGGGCTGCTGCCCTGGACAATCTACTTGGATCAGCCGGAGCAGACGCTCGAGGATCTGGTCGCCGACGGACTGACCCACGAGTTCGTCGAGTTGGCGGAACGATTCCCCAAACAATTCGCCGAGCATTTTCCCGATGGCGTGACCGAGACCTCCTTCGCCCAAGCCTTGGACCTCGGGCACCAAGTCTACGTGGCCGAGGCTTGCTGGCATTGCCACAGCCAGCAAATCCGCCCCGTCTCCAACGAAAACATTCGATGGGGGCCGGTTTCTCACGCGCGGGAGTATCAAAACGTCTTGCAACGCCCCGTGCTGTTCGGCACGCGGCGCGTTGGTCCGGACTTGATTCGGGAAGCCGCGCGGCACAGCAACGACTGGCACGTGGCTCATTTTCACGACCCGCGCAACGTCTCACCCACGTCCGTCATGCCTCGGTACGGCTGGTTTTTCGATGACGAGGGCTATCCCAACAAACGCGGCATGTCCATCATTTCCTATGTGCAGTGGCTGGGCAGTTGGCTTCCGGAGTATCCCTATTACCAGGGCGAGGGACCGGCCGGGCCCACCACTCAGGACGATCGCTCGCGGCAAATCGCGTCGGTCCACCGGACGGCGGAGGGAGGCTAAGATGGCGCGACCTTCCGAAGATTACAGCCTCGGCGGTGGATCCCGCGGCAAGAAGATTTTTCTGTGGATTGTGGCCATCGGCATTGTCGTTCCCGGTGGGTATGGATTCGTCTACAAGCTCGTTCAGTTCATAAAGACTCTCTTTTCCGCGCGCGTCGAAGGCGGGTTTACCATCATTCCGATCGCCAACTACCTCACCGTGGCCGCGGGCATGACCTGCCTGCTCGTTTGGGCGATCCTGCACGGCATGTTCCGCGACATCGAACGCCCCAAGCATCTGATGCTCGAGCGCGATGCCAAGATCGAGGAGCGCGATCGACAATGGAAGGCAGGGCACCATGCCTAAGGCACCTGACTCGCAGGCGAAACAGGAAAAACAATTCCACACCTATGAAACGCATCACATCGCTTGGTATGTCCGGGCGATGTGGATCGGACTGTGGGTGGGCATGTTCTGGTATATCATCAAGTACGCCATTCCCTCCGCGAAGAATTACTTTTGAAGCCCTATGATCTCATTGCCGCCTTCACATTTGGTCTGCTAAGCTCCGCTCACTGCATCGGCATGTGCGGTGGCTTCGCCGCCTTGGTTGGCGCGACTCCCAAATCGCTCTTTCGCGTCGTGGCGCGGCAATGCACCTACAGCGCCGGACGCATTACCACGTATGCGTTCCTCGGCGTGCTGGCCGGTTATGTCGGATTGCGGTTTTACGCCGTGGGTTCCACCATGGTCGATTTGCAGCGCATTTTTTCGATCGTGGCCGGTGGGCTCATGTTGTTGGTTGGCGCGGGCATGTTGGGGCTGTTGCGGCTCGGCCTTCTTGCCCGGCTTGGCCTCGAAAAACCGCTGGCTCCGCTGCTGGGATGTTTCCTCGGCGGGGGATCGAAGCGGAATCTGTTTCTGGGAGGTCTGGCCAATGGCTTCCTTCCTTGCGGTCCTGTGTACGCCATGCTGGCGGTTGCCGTCGCCTACGGCGAATTGTTCGGGTCAGGCGTGATCATGGTGGCCTTCGGCGCGGGTACCGTTCCGGCGATGGTCTTGATCGGTTCGGGCGCGCGTTTGGTTAGCGCGCCGATGAGGCATCGCATCTATAGGGTCGCGGCATGTTGTGTGGTCGCGACCGGTGTGGTCACGATGGTCCGGGGAGTTCGCGACCCCGGCGAGGATCCATGTTGCGACGATGTTGTCGTGAGCGCGTTCGAGAATAGCCCTGCGGCGTCCGCACCCGGTCGATCCGGCGAAGGCGGACCGTAACCACGTGCGCTCATGAACGCGGATCCCCGCTGCGATTACTGTCAACTCCCGATGCCATCGTGGATAAGGACGCCGCGCGGCACCGCCGACCATTGCCTTTATTGTTGTTACGGTTGCCGTTTCGCCGCCGATATTACGCAATCGCACGGCGAGTCCGGTCACGCGATCTGGCTAGCTACCCGGCTGGGCGCCTCGACATTTCTATCCATGGGCGTCATGGTGTTTGCGCTGGCGCTCTACAGTCAGGATGTCTACAAGTTGGAGCCGGCCGCCGTGTCGCCCATGGCCGCCGACTGGTACGGCCTGATTCGTTACGTATCGCTGCTGCTTGCGACGCCGGTTTTCTTCATGCTCGGCCTGCCCATCCTGTCCAACGCCATCGACGAAATGCGCAGCCGCATCATGACCACCGACGCCCTCATCGTGCTCGGCGTGGTTTCGGCGTTTTTCTATTCCTATTACAACACGCTTCGCGGGCAGGGGGCCGTCTATTACGACACCGCATGCATGATACTCGTCCTCGTGACGCTGGGTCGATATCTGGAAGCCACGGGAAAAATCAAAGCGTCCACGGCGGTAAAAGAGCTAGAGCGCATCATTCCCGACACCGCTGTCGTCATAGGCCAAGATGGGTCGCGCACGGTCGCAGCCGGCGACCTCGCGCCGGATGATCTTGTGCTCGTGACAGCGGGCGAACGCATCGCGGTAGATGGCGTGATCGAATCAGGTCGGGCCAACATTGATGAGCAGGTGGTCACCGGCGAGAGCATCCCGACTGAGAAAGAGACAGGCGACCCGGTCTACGCCGGCAGCGTAAGCGTCGATGGGAAACTCGAAGTGCGTGTGACGGCCATCGGAGCGGAGAGCACTTTTGCTAGGATGCTGCGGGTTGTTGATGAGGCCAAGGCCCAAAAGAGTGCCTACGAACGAATGGCCGATCGGGTGACCGCGTGGTTTGTGCCGGCGGTTTTGGTGTTGGCGGCAATCGGCGCCGCCCGCAGTTATGCGCGCGGGTCGGCCATGGACGCGCTGCTCACGGGCCTGTCGGTGTTGCTCATTTCCTGCCCGTGCGCGCTAGGGATTGCAACCCCCATGGCGATCTGGGTGGCGATGGGGTGCGCCTTGCGCAGGGGGGTGCTGTTTCGAAGTGCGGAATCGATCGAACGTCTGGCCGGCGCGGCGGCTTTGGCGATCGACAAGACGGGAACGCTGACGACCGGTGAGCCGACCGTCGAAGACGTCGACTTTCGTTCCTCCGAAGAACCGGCGCAACGCGCGGCCTTGGCCAACGCGGCCGGATTGTCGGCGGGGTCATCTCACGTTCTCAGCGGCGCGATCCGCGTCTACGCGAAGGCCCAAGGTAACGCGCCTGTTGAGATCGATGAAATTCGAACCGTGCCGGGCCGCGGGGTAGCCGCCACTCATGGCGGGCAAGCGCTTCGCTTGGGCAGTCTGGCGTTTGTTCACGAGGGCGGCGCCGCGCTGGAACCGGCGCTGGCGGAGCACGTTGAGCGCTGGACGGCGTCGGCTATGTCCATCGTGTGCTTGCAGGTGGACGGACACGTCGAATGCATACTCGCCCTCGCCGAGACCCTGCGGGAAGACGCGAAGTCGGCCATGACGCAACTGGATCAGATGCTTGCCAAGACCTTGCTGCTTACCGGGGACAACGCAGAGCGCGCCGCAGCCGTCGCGGGGGAGCTGGACATGGAGGGGTTGGGGCGGCTGTTACCCGAAGAAAAGATTGCCCGAATTAAACGCCTGCGCAGCCGGCATGGTCCGGTGGTCATGGTTGGCGACGGGCTCAACGATGCGCCGGCGTTGGCCGCGGCGGACGTGGGCATCGCCATGGGATGTGGGGCGGACATCACGCGGGAATCGGCCGACGTTTGCCTGTTGGGCGAGCGTTTGGTGTTGCTTCCGTTCTGCCTGGATCTCGCACGGTGTACCGTGTCCACGATTCGCACCAATCTGTTCTGGGCCTTCGCGTACAACATAGTCGGCATTTCGCTCGCCATGTCCGGCAAGCTCAGCCCGATTCTCGCCGCCGGGGCCATGGCGGCAAGCAGTCTCATCGTCGTGGCCAATTCCCTGCGACTCGAACGCCGCATGGCCCCACAAGGGGAGCCATCCTAGCATCTGTGGCGGTCTCGGAGGACGATGGGCTCGCCCCAAGTCCGAACCGCGCCCGTAAGGAAGCGGCCCTCCCTGAGCATCAGAGCTGCTCCGTGCCGTTGTGGCGGTGTGTCCGCAGGTTCCCACGCTCGTGTTCTCCATCTTCAGCTTCTGTCTTTTGACGTCTCCCCTCAACTTGCGGTACCTTTTCCCAAGCCACGAGGAGCAGCCAAATGAAGATCGCTTTGATTCAACAGCATGCTGGTTTGGACCGCGACGCCAACGTCGAGCGCGGGTTGGCCGCACTGCGCGACGCCGCGGCCAACGACGCACAATGCATAGGGTTTGCCGAGCTGGCGTTCGATCGGTTTTATCCTCAGCATCCCGCCACCGGCGACGTGGCCCGGCTCGCCGAGCCGATCCCCGGACCCACTACCGACGCTTTCTGCGCTGCGGCCCGCGAGTTGGACGTTGTGGTGATCCCCAACCTATATGAACGCGACGGGGACAAGTGCTACGACACGTCGCCGGTGATTGATTCGGACGGGACGCTGCTGGGTTGCACGCGCATGGTTCACATCACGGATTATCAATGGTTTCATGAACGGGGCTATTACACGCCTTCGGACCGGGGCGCGCCGGTCTACGAGACGGCCGTCGGTCGCATCGGCGTGGCGATTTGCTATGACCGCCACTTCCCCGAGTACATGCGTGCCCTTGCCGTGGACGGCGCCGAACTCGTGTTCGTGCCGCAGGCGGGTGCGGTGGATGAATGGCCCGAAGGGCTTTTCGAGGCGGAAATGCGCGTCGCGGCCTTTCAGAACGGATACTACGTGGCGTTGTGCAATCGCGTGGGCGGGGAAGATGCGCTGACGTTTGCAGGCGAATCTTTCGTGTGCCAACCAGACGGCACCGTACTCACGCGCGCTCCGCGCGAGCAGGATCATATTCTCATGGCGGAAGTGGACCTTTCAGAGGTTGCCACAAGCCTCGCCAGGCGGCTGTTCCTGCCTGACCGGCGACCCGAACTCTACGGACCGTGGCTTGCTCGCTAGAGCGCGATTGGCCCTCTAGCATGCCGCCTTGTTGGCGCGGTGCGCAGGGCATCGGCATCGGCGCGTGCTTCCCCGAGTAGACGGTCTGTGCTACACTGGTAGCTGTCGTCGCTCGATCGATTGGCCGGATTCGTAGTTCCAAACTGGAGATGCCCGCAGTGATTTCCCTAGACAACAATCGCCACGCACCCACACAAACGTCGTGCGCTCCGTCGCATGTCCATAGACGTTGCGCAACGATCGCCCTCGCCGTTCTGCTTGTGCCGATGATCTCAGCGTATGCGGTTCAGCCGGCCGACCCCGTGTCCGCCCACTACCGCGGCGATTTGACCGGCGAAATCGCACGGCGCATCGATCAACATCTTCCCGCGTGGCTCGAATATTATCGAGATCTGCATGCCCACCCGGAGCTCTCTTCCCACGAGCGTGAAACGTCGCGCAAGATGGCGGCTCGGCTGACCGATAGCGGATACAAGGTCATTTCCAACGTCGGCGGTTATGGCGTGGTGGGCGTCTTGGCCAACGGGCCCGGACCGACGGTGCTGATTCGCGGCGACATGGACGCTCTTCCTGTTACGGAAGAAACGAAGCTTCCCTATGCCAGCAAGATCAGTACGACCGGTGCGGCGGGTCAATCCGTCGGTGTCATGCACGCTTGCGGTCACGATATGCATCAAACCTGCCTGGCGGGATCGGCCGAGGTGCTCTCGAGCTTGCGAGAATCTTGGTCCGGCACGATCGTCATTGTGGCCCAACCGGCTGAGGAAATCGGCACGGGCGCGCGCCTGATGATCGAAGATGGCCTGTTCGACCGCGTGCCTCGTCCGGATTATTGCTTGGCGCTGCACGTCTCCGCCGATCGCCCCGCGGGGACCATCGGGTACGCTCCGGGGTGGGCGCTGGCCAACGTGGATTCGGTGGATATCACCGTGAAGGGCAAGGGGGGACACGGCTCTAGGCCGCAGCAGGCCATCGATCCCATCGTCGCGGCCGCCCACGTTATTGTGGCTCTGCAAACCATCGTCAGCCGACGCGTCGATCCGCTTGAACCCGCGGTCATCACGGTCGGGTCGATCCACGCGGGGGCCACGCACAACATCATTTCCAACGAAGCCAGAATGCAGCTAACGGTGCGATCCTACACCGAACAGACAAGACGGATCTTGCTGGATGGGATTCGCCAAGTAACCATTGATAGCTGTCGGACCCTGGGTTGCCAAGAGGATCCAACCGTGGTTATTCGAGAGGACGAGTTTACGCCGTCGACCTACAACGATCCGAATTTGGCGGCTGCGGCGGCCAATGTGTTGCGCCAAGCCATTGGGAAAGACCGGGTCAACTCCACGAAGCCGGTCATGGGCGGAGAAGATTTCGGGCGGTACCCGAAGCACCTGGGTGTACCGGGCCTGATCTACTGGCTGGGCAGCGTCAAGCAATCCGTCTACGAGGCCAGCCTCAAGCCCGGCGGGCGGCCGGTGCCCCCTCTGCACTGCAGCGTGTCCGACCCGGACGCGGCGCCGGCGAGTCAC
>CAZYXP010000190.1:0-7096 GCA_964651325.1 uncultured Phycisphaeraceae bacterium | reverse complement strand
GCAGGCTGGCGCCAGCGGCTCTGAGTCCGAGCCTACCGCGGCCTGGTGACCTCCTCCCGCGGGGCGGTCCCCGGCGCCGCACGTCGGTGTCTACGGATCACACGTGAATCGAAACGAATCATCCAGATCCAGGGGCAAGACCAGCGTTTGGATTCCTTTGTCAACGGCGGCCGCGCACAAAGTCTGCCGTGCCGTTGAGTCGTTCACAAACGGTTCAGCGTACTCCGCATTGAACACCGGCTTGCCCGAGTCTGTGAATGGTTCCAGAAGTGCGCATTCGTCAAACTCGTGACACTGCTCGTTGACGCTCAGATCAAAGTAGTCGACGAGTTGGGGAATCTGATCCAAATCGTTTTTCAGTGCGACCGCAAGGCCCCGTTGGTGCGCCTCGTTGGCAATGAAGCGGTTGAACGCGAGCTGATCATCCGCGGTTAAATCGAAACCTGGATTGTTCTGGAAACCGTCCATATTGTCGGGCTCCACGCCGTCGCAGCCCTTCTGCATGGCCAAGTCGAGCCGGCTCAGCATGATCGCATGCACGTTGCTCGAACGAATATCGAGCCAGCGTTCATCGGCGAAGCCGTCTAGCGTGTTGCCCAGGTCGGCCGGTAGGAAACGCGCCGCGTCCGGACGGAAGTCTTCAAACGAGCCTGCGGAGAAATAACACAGCACGCGCGCGCCTCGATTGCGCAGTGTGGCGATCGTGTCCGTCTCCGTTTCAAAGAGGTCGAGGTCGTACACGTCCACTTCGTAGCTCGTGTTCAATGCGCCTTGGGAATCGACTTGAAGCTGCCATTGCCAGGTCGTTTCGACGCCGGGTCGATACCAGTCTCCCCCTATGATCGGGACCACATCGCGATCGAGCGCTGTTCCGCCCGTCGGGGTTTGGGGCTGGGGGGCTTCCGGATCGCAGCCAACGGCCAACGCCAAGGCCACCGCGGCCGATCCAACCCCGACTAGGAAGACGCGGGACGGATGGACTCGGTTGCCAGGTTTCGTCTCGATTTCTAGTGACGGCATGATTCGCCTCCATCAGCCTTTGACCTTAAGTCGATTCTCGAGCCGGCCCGCACCGCAGACCGGGCATCTACCATACCCGCCCTGTCGGTTTGCGTCGTGACGCTGCATTACTGCATCCGTCAGGCTGGACAATCCATGGTTATTCCGCCATGATGTTGGCCGATGGGACATTGCCTCGGCGCCACATCCGCTCCGGGCTTCGTTTCACATGACAAGACTTCGCAACGCTACCGAAAGGGACACCATGAATTCTACCACGCTCGAAGGCGTCGAACCTGTATCCGTCTGGCAATATTTTTCCCGGCTTTCCGCCGTGCCGCGACCAAGCAAGCGGGAGCATCGCGCCCAGCAATTCGTCCTGGACGTCGCCAAGCAAAACAACCTGGCTACCGACGTCGATACCGCCGGAAACGTCGTGATCAAAGTTCCGGCCACGCCCGGCCATGAGAACGTTCCGATCACCGTGCTTCAAGGCCATCTCGACATGGTCTGCGAGAAAAACAGCGGCACCGAACATGACTTCGACAAGGACGGCATTCGCCTGGTGCGTGACAAGGATGCCAAGGGTGAGGCGATTATTCGCGCCGACGGCACAACCTTGGGCGCCGACAACGGCATCGGCGTCGCCATGGCGCTGGCCGTCGCCACCTGCACGGATGTCGTGCATGGCCCGCTCGAACTACTTTTCACGCTCGACGAAGAGGCGGGCATGACGGGTGCCAAGGGATTGACGCCTGACGCATTCAAGGGCCGGCGGCTGTTGAACCTCGACTCGGAAGAGGATGACGCCATCTACATCGGGTGCGCCGGCGGCACGGATACCAACGTTTCCTGGTGTCTTGAGACCGACGCGCCGATCGCAGATAACGCCTGTTTCGAGGTGCGCGTCAGCGGATTGCGCGGTGGCCACTCCGGGTGCGACATCCACGAAGGCCGTGGCAGCGCCATCAAGCTGCTGGCGCGCGTGGTGGGGCGGTCCGGCGCTGAGGGGCTCCGGCTCGGCCTGATTGATGGCGGCAGTATGCGCAACGCGATTCCGCGCGAGGCCCGCGCAGTTTTCTTCGCCCCCAACAGCGCCCACGCGGCGCTCAGCAAAGCGGCCACCGAAGTGACAGACGAAGCCGTGACCGAGTCCAACGAACGTGACGCGGTCATTACCGTGTCCCGCGTAGGGGACGATCGACCCGGCGAAGCCGTGAGCGCGGCGGACACCGCGCGGGTGTTTGACGCCCTGTCCGCCCTGCCCAACGGCGTTTTGGGCATGCACCCGAAGGTGCCCGGCCTCGTGGAAACCTCCAATAACGTATCCACCGTGAAGGTGACGGATTCTTCGAAAGGATCGATCACGATCAACATCGGCACCCTTTCACGCAGTTCGTCCAATTCGCGACTGAAAGAAACCCTGGCCCAGATCGCTACGGTCGGCGGCCTTACCGGCGCGAAGGTTTCCAACGCCAACAGCTATCCGGGTTGGAATCCCGATCCGGATTCGTCGCTCTTGGCGGCCTGCAAACGCATTTACAACAAGCAGTTTGGGCGCGAGCCGCACGTGATGGCCATTCACGCAGGATTGGAATGCGGGCTGATCGGCGAGTTGGTCGGCGGCATGGACATGGTTTCGTTCGGACCCCGCATCGAAGGCGCCCACAGCCCCGACGAGCGGGTTTACATCGATTCCGTCGCCGTGATCTGGGATTACTTGAAGTCCGTGCTCGCGGAATTGGCCAAGGGCTAGAGTGTAGACCAGCCGCCCTCGGCTGGAACGGCATTGCACCCGGAACCACACCCGAGGGCGGGTGTGCTACAGGGCCGGAGCCATAAGGGAGATCAATCTTGACTCGTCGCAATCGTTGTTTCGCGTTTTTGCCCCTGCTTTGTGCTTCGCCGGGCTTGGCTCAGGAAGTCGCGCATGCCTACGTCGGCGCGCGCATCATTCCCATTGAAGGCCCCGTCATTGAAAACGGGACGCTGGTTACGCTGTGGGGCAAGATCGCCGCGGTCGGCCCGGCCGATGCGGTCGAAATCCCCACGGGCGCCGTCACGATCGACGCGGCCGGCAAAGTCATCATGCCGGGGCTGATCTGCACACACAGCCACGTCGGTGGCATTGGCGGCGCCGATTCGTCTGGGCCCATTCAACCGGACGTGCGCATCCTGGATTCCATCAACGTTCACAACCCCGGATTTCGCCGCGCTGTCGCGGGCGGGCTGACCACGATCAACATCATGCCGGGCTCCGGCCACCTCAACAGCGGGCAGACCATCTATGTCAAACTGAGAAAAGCCCGAACCATCGAGGACCTCTTCATCTACGATGACGACGGACGGCCCATGGGCGGGCTGAAAATGGCCAACGGCACCAACTCGATGCGCAAGAAGCCGTTCCCCGGCACGAGGGGCAAGTCCGCTGCCCTGGTGCGACAGAAGCTCATCAAGGCCCAAGAGTATCGCGATAAAATCGCCAAGGCCGACGGTGATTCCGAGAAGATGCCCGATCGCGACATTGGCCTCGAAGCGCTCGTGGAGGTGCTTGAGGGCACGCGCATCGTGCATTTCCACACCCATCGGCACGATGATATCATGACCATCTTGCGGCTAAAGAAAGAATTCGGCTTTCGCGTGGTGTTGCACCACATCAGCGAGGGGTGGAAGGTCGCCGACGAGATTGCGGCCGCGGGCGTGCCTTGCTCGGTCATCGTGATCGACAGCCCCGGCGGCAAGCTGGAAGCCCGCGAAATGCATTTGAGTACCGGCGGTATTATGGAACGAGCCGGCGTATTGACGGCCTTTCACACCGACGACTGGATCACCGACTCACGGCTCTTTTTTCGCAGCGCGGCGTTGGCGGTGCGAGCGGGAATGACGCGGGCCGGAGCGCTCAAGGCCTTGACGCATGCCGGGGCTCAAATGCTTGATCTCGGCGATCGCATCGGATCGCTCAAGCCGGGCAAAGACTCGGATTTCATTATCCTCGATGGCGATCCGCTCAGCGTTTATACGAAAGTCCTGCAAACCTACGTCGATGGCATTAAGGTTTTCGATCGCAGTGATCCCGAGGACTATCTATACGCCGTCGGCGGCTACGGCGCCGGCGACGATCAGAAGCCCTACATGTGTTGCTACGATCACGCGGAGGACCACTAATGGAGCTCGTCACCGCAAAGACAAGATGCCGTAAGACCGCCGGAATGCATGACACTTCCGGCGGCTTTGACGCCGTTCTTCCCTGCAGCCTGAAGGCCATCAGCTATCAGCCGTCAGCCATCAGCCATCCGTGGGTCCGGGACACGTTTGGCGGTTTCAATGCCGTGCAGTCCTGCAGCCTGAAGGGCTGCGCTACAGTAGCCGTGGGTCCGCTCCCGGCGGACCCACGGTCACGACGCATCCCATCCCATTCGACCCTGAATGGGTCGGCTGAGCGCCAGGTTGCACACATGCCACAGAAAAGACGACCCTTTCAGGGTCGGGCCGTTGGGTGGCGGCGCGATCCGGGGGCGGCGCTGCGCTTGCCCCCGGCTACTGTGGGGCAGCCTTACAGGCTGCGGGAGCCGAGCGGTCGCAGTAACGTGCAGTCCTGCAGCCCGCAATCGCAGCCCCTGATACGGTCACGCACTCAGTCTGCCGTCCGAATCGCTTGCTTCTTCGTGTGCGGAATTGTGATCCTTGCCTGTCAGGCGCCGACGGCTCGGGCTCAAGTGGTCGTGCGCGGCGAGGTGGTCTATACCGCGGCCGGGCCGGCGATTCACGACGGCGTCATCGTCATCGAAAAAGGCAAGATCACAGCGGTCGGCCCCGCGTCCGAGGTCACCATTCCCGTGGGCTTCAAAGTGCTTCGTGCAAAAATAGTGACCCCGGGATTGGTGGACGCGCATTCCACCATCGGCGTCAGCGGCATTTTCAATTACGCCCACGATCAGGATCAACTGGAACACTCCGCTCCGATTCAGCCCCAACTGCGCGCGATCGACGCCTACAACTGCCGCGAGGAACTCGTGGCGTATGCTCGCGGATTCGGTGTCACAACGGTCCACACGGGCCACGCGCCGGGTGAATTGATTTCCGGGCAGACCATCGTCGTCAAAACCTTCGGCAACACCGTCGATGAGGCGCTCGTGCTCGACCCGGCCACCATCGCCGCGACGCTCGATCAATCCGCCCGCAAGAGCGAAAAGGGCAAGTCTCCCGGCACGCGCGGAAAAATGATGTCGCTGTTGCGCCAGAAGCTCATTAAGGCAAGGGAATACTTGCGGAAACGGGCCGCGGGCGAAGAAGTGGGAAACGACGGCGACGAGAAGGAAAAGAAGCCGACCGCACGCGATTTGGAGCTTGAAGCGCTCGGCGGGTTGCTTGCGAGAGAAATCCCGTTGATGGTCACCGTCAACCGGGCGCAGGACATCGCCAACGCGCTGCGGCTCAAACGGGAATTCGATCTTCGCCTCATTCTTGACGGCGCTGCTGAAAGCTATCTGCTGATTCCGGAGATCAAGAAGCACGGCGTGCCTGTGTTTGTTCATCCCTCCATGGCGCGGGCCTTTGGCGGCATGAAGAACATGAGCTTTGAGACGGCCGCCAAGTTGGTCCATGCCGGCATTCATGTGGCACTTCAGAGCGGATACGAAAGTTATGTGCCCAAAACCCGCGTGCTCGTGTTCGAGGCAGGCGTCGCCGCGGCCAACGGCCTGACCTTCGACGAGGCCCTCGCGACAATCACGATCACCCCGGCCCGAATCTTGGGCATCGACGATCGCGTCGGCAGCCTGGAAATTGGCAAGGACGGCGACGTGGCCCTCTTCGACGGCGACCCCTTCGAATACACAACGCACTGCATCGGCGTCATCGGAGAAGGAATCGTCGTCAGCGATGAGCCTCAGTAGCTATCGGGTTTGGCGTTGAGCCTGTACTGCCAGACTCTTGCGGTCGCCAGCTCCATTTGGATGATCGATCCGGCCGATGAGAACGATCAACGGATCACTAATCACAAGGAGGGTTTCACTTGGCAGAGTCGACAACACTTTATGCGCGGTTGGGTGGATACGATTCCATCGCGGCCGTGGCAGACGATCTGCTTCCAAGGTTGATGTCCGACCCGCAGCTTGGACGCTTCTGGGAGCATCGAGGCGAAGACGGCCTCCGACGTGAAAAGCAGCTTTTGATAGATTTCATGGCCTCATGTGCGGGTGGTCCTCTGCTGTATGTTGGGCGAGACATGAAGACCTCTCACGCAGGCATGAGCATCAGCGCAAGCGATTGGTCGACGTTCATGGGGCACGTGAACGCAACCTTGCGCGCGCTCGAGGTGCCTCAGTTGGAGCGAGACGAGGTGGTTGCCTTCGTGGAATCGACGAAGAACGACATCGCAGAGTGCTAGCGCTGCATCAACGCCTCTTCCCCGTCGGCTTGTTTGGGGGGGGCAATCTGAGCAAATGGTCGAACGGGTCGCCGAGCAGATCGAGAATCGTATTGCCACGGCAGGCGTCCGACAACGCGAGATTCTATTTGCGCCCTGAGGACTCTGCTATCGCCTCGCCCGCCATCGCCGGCCGGACGGGGCAATACGTCCCGGATGCTAGGGGCCTCGGTGTTTGTGGTCGTGCGATCCTATTGCCCCATGGTGGCCCCGTTGGCAGATTGCACGGCCAGGAAACAAAGGGGCATGACGGGTTATGAGGATGAGCGCCATGAGATACCACGTTCGACATTGAGTCCGGAGCAATGAGGCACTCGCACCATCGGGCCAAACGTCCCCAGAGAACGCTGATGTTCAGTGATGCTTGATAATCGTCGATAGTCCAGCAGCGTCATGGCTCGAATACTCGCGTTGACCACCGGGCTCGATTGAGTAATATTGCCGCCTGCCCGTGTGGAAGCGGCATCAGGCCACCTGCCTTTTGGCAGCTTTGGTCGATGGCGTTTTGCGAGATCCAGGTGTTGTGCATCCCCGGGAGGAGTTGCCCTCTTCCCTTTGGAGGAGATTTGCGTGACGAGGGGCCATCAGGGTCCTTTTCACCCCCTGGACGCCTTGGCGGCGTGCCCGAGTGGACTAAGGGAGCGGATTGCAAATCCGCGATTCAAGGGT
>CAZYXP010000189.1:0-7098 GCA_964651325.1 uncultured Phycisphaeraceae bacterium | reverse complement strand
GTGAGGTGTAGATGGCGAACGGGATGGGCCAATGTTCCGGCGTGGGGTTGCCGGCGGGATTAGGAGACACAAGACTCGCTTGGCCCGGGCCGCTTCCTTACGGGCGCGGTTCGGCTAGAGGGGACCGCGATCGTCTCGGGGGGGTCATGCGCGGATTTCATAGCCGCAGCCTTTCAAGTGGGTTTCGAACGCGGCGTGGAAATCGTCCGTATCAGATTGCGACAGCGTTCTCGCCGTGTCTCCGGCGATCAGGCGAACGGTCAGGCTACGCTTGCCGGATCCAACAGACTTGCCTTCGTAGCTTTCGACGAAACGCGTTTGCCGGTGCGCGGCGTGCTCGAACCGACCGAGCGCGTCGATGACTTGCGCGAACGCCGTCGTCGCGGGCACGACGAAGGAAAAATCCATTTCCACAAGAGGAAACGCTGGAATGGTAGACAGCGATTCAGTTCGCGGATCTATCAGTGCCGGGCCATCAAGCCGCAATTCGGCCCACGCGATAGACCAAGAGGCCCAATGATCGTCCATCTTTCTCTTGAGTGTCGAATCGATGACGCTCAAACTCCCAACACAGGTGTCGGCCAGGAGGATGGAAGCGCTGCGATGAGGACACGCCCAAGGGCCGATCGCCTCGGCGGAAGCGAGCGGCGTGGGGACATAGTTGATACGGCGGGCGTACTGATACCAAGCCCATCGCTCGACGGCGCCCTTGAGCTGGATCAGCAAGGCCTCGTCGGCCTTTTTGGCGCGGCGGGCCATCAACAACCCCACGTGGCGGCATTCCCGATCGTCCGGATCGCCGGGCTCGAAGACGCTGCCCATTTCGATCAGGGAGAACTTCGTGAAATGGTGCCGATTGCGGTTGGCGGCCGCAAGCAACCCGGGGACCAACGAACGGCGGAATCGCTCGAGCCCGGCCGCGGCCGGATTCTTCAATTCGACGCAAACGCCGCTATCGATCCCGAGTTGAGTGAGCCATGCGGTGTCATACCAAAGATACCCGTGGATTTCGTTGAATCCTTCTGCGGAGGTAAAATGGGTGAGCGTATTTTTTTCCAAGCGGTGCCGGGCGTTGGGCTCAAATCGGCGCATGGCCACTTGCGGCATGGCCGGCGGAATGTTGCCGTACCCGACGTAGCGCGCGAGTTCTTCGATGACATCGGCTTCAATCGAAACGTCGTTGGCCGCGCGAAAGGATGGAACGCTCACGCGCCAAGCCGTCTCCTGCGCGGAGACGCCGAAGCCGAGCGGCGCTAGGATTTTTGTCGCGCGATCGATGGAGAGCTCGGCGCCGATGGTGCGCGACACATGCTGTGGATTAACCGAAACGTGGACGGATTGCGGCGGCGAGGGGAAGCAGTCACCCAAGCGCGTGGCGAGGGAAAGGTCGGGATAGATCTCGCGGGCAAGATGAAGGAACCGGCGGATCGCGGTTTCCGTATGGGCCGGATCGAGGGACTTCTCGAATCGAGCGCTGGCGTCGGTTCGCAAACCAAGGCGACCGGCCGTGCGCCGAATGGTGGTGGGATCGAAATTGGCCGACTCGAGGAGCAAGGATCGAGTTGATTCCGAAACCTCTGTTTCCGCGCCACCCATAACACCCGCAATGGCCACGGACTTCCCACCGCTTTGAATCATCAGGTCGTCACCGGTGAGCGTTCGCTTGACGCCGTCGAGCGTTTCGAACGTTTCGCCATCTTTGGCCCAGTCAACTTCGATGGCGTCCGCGTGGGCGGCGTCGAACGCGTGCATGGGTTGCCCGAGGTCCGTCATGATGTAGTTGGTTAGATCCACCAACCCGCTGATGGGCCTTAATCCAACGCGCCCAAGACGCAATTGCATCCACAGCGGCGCCGGGCGCGTGGGCACGCCTTCAACGACTATGCCGCTGTAGCGCCGACAGGCATGCGGATTGGCGATGGAAACGGAAAACGCGGGCCTACTCCCTTCGTGGAGCATTTCCGCAGGGGCCAGCGGATAAGGCTTTAGCGGCATTTCGAGCATGGCCGCGATTTCGCGGGCGATGCCGTAGTGCCCCCAGAGATCGGGGCGGTGGGTCAGCGATTTGTTGTCGATTTCGATGACCCAATCCTCGAAGAGCTCCGCCGCGAGCGGGTCTCCGGGTTGGAATTCCTCGCCAAGGAAGACCGCTTCGCTGGCGGCCAATTCCATGCCGAGCGCGTCGCCGGGCAAGATCATCCCCACGCTGGGGCGATTTGCGACGGTTGATTCGCGGATGGTCCCCAGCCTGGCCACCGAGGCGCCGGGCGGCGCGTAGATGACGTGATCGCCGGGGTGCAGCACCGGCGCGGCGGTGACGGTGGTAGCGGTCTTGCCGCCGCCCAGATCGAGCATCGCCTCTTTGAGCTTGGCGTTTTCGCCAATCGGCTGCACGGATTCAACACGGGCAACGATCAACCCTTCGGCGCCGATCACGATGCGTTGCGTGCCCTCGACTTCAGCGGTCGTGACGGTCAGCCGCTCGGCCAGATCGCGCGGGTCTAGTGCGCCCGGAAGATCAACGTAATCCTTGATCCAATTAAGTGAGATTAGCATGGTCGTTTCGCTTGACTGTTGTACACGCGATCGAAGCGCTCGGGTGCAAGGGTCGCCTGATTCATGACTCGTTAAGAAGGGGGCCGCCCAGGCGTTCGGAGGAGACCAGGGCTCTGAGATCGCCGATGTTGAGCACGCGAATATCGCGAATGCCGAATTTCATCATCGCCAATCGTGTCAGACCGAGGCCGAACGCGAATCCGGTGTATTCGTCGGGATCGATGCCGCCGGCGGTCAGGACATTGGGGTGGACCATGCCGCAGGGCAGAATCTCGACCCAGCCTGATTGCTTACACGTAGCACAGCCCTTGCCATCGCAAATCTGGCAATTCATATCGATTTCAATGCCCGGCTCCACAAACGGAAAGAACCCGGGGCGCACGCGGAGCTTAACTTCCCGCCGCATCACTTCGCTCAGGAGCGTCTTGGCCATGGCGATGAGGTTCGGAATCGAAAGGTCGCGGTCGATCATCAACCCCTCGACTTGGTGAAACGTGTTTTCGTGCGAGGCGTCCAAGGTCTCGTAGCGAAAGCAGCGGCCTGGAGCGATCACGCGGAGCGGAGCACCGAATTTTAGCATGGCCCGATGCTGGACGGGCGAAGTATGGGTTCGGAGCACCATGTTGTTTTTCACCCAGAAGGTGTCGTGCATGTCTCGAGCCGGGTGTGAAGCGGGGATATTGAGGGCTTCAAAGTTGTTGTGCTCAGATTCCATTTCCGGGCCCGTTTCGACCGTGAAGCCCATCCGCTCGAATATCGTCTCGATTTCCCATTGGACGGCCGTGACGGGATGAACGCTGCCCATCGGCTCACGCCGGCCTGGCAAGGTGATGTCAGAGTCGAGAACCGCGGAGCCTGCATCGGCCGTGGCCTGTAGCTCTGCGATTCGCTGGTTGAATGCCTGTTGCACGCGTTTCTTAGCGGCGTTTATGGCCTGACCAATCTGGCCACGCTGTTGGGAGGGGCACGTCTTGATGGTGGCGATGAGCGACCCGAGAGTGCCCTTCTTGCCCGTAATGCCGGTTTCCAGGGTGCGCACGGCATCGACGTCGCGAAGATCAGCCAGTTTCGTGGGCAGACCCGCTTCGATGTCACTTATTTGCTGGTTGAGCGCATCGAGATCCAAACCTTGTTTCCTTCCACCATTATGGTCGCACTGTGCTCAGAACCGGGCATCAACGAGCGTTTCGCCGCATCGCATCCGGCGTCGCCTGGAATCATGCCGCCCCTTGCTCCCGGGGAACCGCGGCACGACGGAGTGCTCGCGCGGTAGCTTAGACGCGACGCGGGGCGGCCGCAAGAATCGACCGAACCGCCAGGCTGAGGGCCGTCCATCTCAATTCGGATAGCAAATCAGCGGACGCCGATGAATTCGCCGGCCGGAAATCATTGAGCCGCTGAGGTAAATGGGGGGGAACGCAATGCGCCTAAAGGGCTACAAGACTGGGTCTCCGCTGCGATCACCTCGCTAGACCAAGCAGACGTCCTGGATGCTGGACTGGCAAAGCTGGGAAACAGGGATGACGGTGGCTGGCTTGTCTCCGGCGTCTGCGGGCCAGCATAGCAGCCTATCGCGCAGGTCGTTGGTGGCCACGATCCAATCGGCGGCCACTTCGACGCGGCGAAGCGTTTGCCCGCCCGCCTCATAGTGGTAGGCGTAGTGATCCCCGAGCACCTTGGCATGGACGCGCGGCGTGGTGTCCGCAAAAATCAGGCGGCGGACCGAATGGGTCGCAAGCAGCCACAAGGCTTCCACGGCCCGGTTGCTGCCGCTGTGAATGATTTCCGGCGATGCCGCAGGGCCGTCACGCCACAGGAGCACGCGACCGTCGCTCGCCCCCGCGAACAGCCCCAAGTTCGTGGGTGCCAACGCCGAAACGGTGCCCCGATCCAGCACGAACTCGGACGCTGGTGCATCGGCGTCGATCGTATCCGACCAAGCGATTATTCTGTCGTCGATCGCGCAGAAAAGCTGGCCATCGTGGGCACACACGCCGCGGACGGTATTCGCTTCCTTAGTGAGTCCCTCAAACAGACGCGCGGCTTCTCTAGGCCTCCCCATACGCCATCCCAGCAATCCCAACTCCGAATGAGAGGCGTACAGGCCATCGCCCGTGATGCAAACCGCATTGAAGCCGCCCCGGACCGCCGCGCGGTGCTCAGCCACAAACACGCGGCTCGGCGTGGACGCCATCAGGGGTAGCTCGTAAACGCCCGTCGCGGCGCCGAGCCATAAAACGGGTTCGCCATCAGACGCTGCATGCGCGGCACTCGCTCCGCGATCACCGCGAGCCACTTGCACAGAGCGAATCTTCCCGACGCCACCTTCGATCTCGATCCGGCGCGCCGGCTTGGCAGGCGAGGCCGGGTCGAAAAATAGCAGTTCCCCGCCGGCCGCCACGACGATCCAACGGGTCGCCCGCCGCGATACGGCCGTCGCAAACAGAGCTTGGTACAACGCACCGCGCTGATCCTGAGAAAACGTCTTGAGCAAATCACCAAGATCCGTACCCGGCGCCGAGGATGCCAACGCCTTGGCGCGATCCAGGAGGGCCGCCAAATCGTCCAGGTGTTGCCGCCGGGCTTCGCTCAGCGCCGCTTCCAACGGCCGCGCGGCTTCGTGTTCCCGCTGCTCGGTCGCAAGCCGCTGCTGTGTCTGAAGCACTCGGGCGTGGGCTTTACTTTCGACGTTGATCGTGGGCGGATCGATCAGGTTTAGCCCGGCTACGAAGCAGGGTCCGCTCATCGCCTCGGTCAGCGCCGCCACCAATTTGGGCCCCATAACCGAATCCATCAGAGTCGCCACGTCGTGGCCTGCCAACAGCTCGGTCAGCGCCTGGCGAATCGCCGGTTGAACGTGGCGCAAAAGATTATCGGAAGTGGCCCGGCGATAGCTGCCCATCACGTGCTTGCCAAACGCGCTCAGCTCGGACCGCTCCGCCGATAGGCCCAGATGTAGCGTCACGGCGGCGTCGGCAAGAAAGCCGTCTTGCGTGGCGATGTCCCGCTCACGCAGATTCACTTCAATGGGCGTCATACGAACAACCAGGACTTCTTCGACAGATTCGCCGTCGACGATCGAGCCCGCAGCCGAGACCTCGCTTGCGCCGCCGGATCGGGTGATCAACGCGGCCCAGGCGGCCGGCAAGTCAAACGAACGCGATCGCAACCCAAACAATTCACCGCCCGCGAGGCGCGCGGCCACGCTGGTGGGGCGTTTGAGGAATTGATTCAGTTCCGCTTTTTCCGTTGCCATGGAGCTACAAGAATCCTTTGGCCGGCGATTGCCACTTCTTACCGGCGGCACCTGTTTTGCCGGCAATGTACCACACGCTTCTTTTCCCTCTTGAGCCTGTCTCCACCGGTAGGCCTCGCGGGCTAAGGCCCGCGGCTCGCGTACGACTGCCCGCTGCTCGGGTGGGTGGACCCAATGAGTAATTCCGTGCTAGCGAGCGGATATTCGCCGCTGGCCGGGAGCGGATGGCCTGAACTTGCGGCCTCGCCGCTCGCCATCGCACCCCATTACTTGCCCTCCCGCGCGAATTTCTCGAATCGGACAAGATCGGCCGGATGTACGGACGGCGCGGTCTCAGCGATTACGCCCGATAAATCCTTCATAGCGATGGGGCGGGCTTCTCCACCGGCGATGGCTTCCATGAATGGCCGTTGGGCCGCCTGCGCGATTATGTTCTTGATGTCCGCGCCGCTAAACCCCTTGAGCTGGTCACACAGAGCGCCGAAGTCCATGTCGTCAGACAGCGGTCGGTCCCCAAAATGGATCTCCAGCAAGCGGTAACGGGCCGGCGCATCCGGGAGCCCGACATAAACCAGCGAATCAAGTCGGCCCGGACGGAGCATGGCCTCGTCGAGCATCCACGGCTTGTTTGTCGCCCCCACAAACAACAGCGCCCCTTCGGATTTCCGATCGAAGCCTTCCAGCGCCTGTAAGATCTGCGGCACAACCCGCTGCATGACCGTGCTGCCGCCGCTTCTTCGTTTCGGGACGAGCGCCTCGCATTCGTCGAGAAAAATAACCGAGACCTTTTCGGCTCGGGCCGCATCAAACAGCTTCTGGATGTTCTGCTCGGCCTCACCGACCCATTTGGAGAGCATCTGAGCCGGGCTGACGACGAAGAACGTCGCGTCGATCTCGTGGGCGATGGCCTTGGCGATCATCGTCTTGCCCGTGCCCGGCGGGCCGTAGAGCAACACGCCGCCGCCCGTGCTGATGCCGTAGCGCTTGGCCAATTCGGTGTGGGCGAAGGGATAGATCATCTTGAGGCGGATTTCCTCTTTAACGTCTTCAAGCCCGGCGATGTCGTCAAACCCGATGGTGGGTTTGTCCTTGACGATCCAATCGGAAGCGTCGCGGCCGGAATCGTCCTCTTCTTCGCCTTGCCGCGCGGCGCCTTTGCGACCGGTCGGCGACTGATGCAACTGATCGCAATCCTTGGCCAGATCGATGATCTGGGCGGCGAGTTCCTCGCGCTGACGGCGCGCCTCGTCGGAGCCGGCCTCTTCGGCGAGCTGGATCATGCACTC
>CAZYXP010000188.1:2154-7147 GCA_964651325.1 uncultured Phycisphaeraceae bacterium | reverse complement strand
GGGCAATAGCGGCGGACGGACTCGAACCGTCGACCTTGGGATTATGAAGCCCACGCTCTAACCAGCTGAGCTACGCCGCCTCATGCCCTCGTTGCATCGAGCCATAGAATACGCAACGAACCGAAAAAGGAAACACCGTCGTAGGCGGGGTCTGAAGCATTGAGAATTGGAGGTTGAAGATTGAGGTCATCGGTCCGCTTTGATCGACCGCTGACTGTCGGCGTTTGACTTCCGACTGTTGCTCAATCTTCAACCCTCAACCTGTGGCTTCTATCGCTCCCGCCTTACTTCGCGTCTTTCACTTCGAATTCCGCATCGATGACGTCGTCGTCTTTGCTGCTGTCGGCCGCGTCTTCGGCTGCGGGCTCTCCGCTTGGAGCGGCTTGGGCGGCTTGCTCTTGAGCGGCGGCCTCGTAAACGATTTTGCCAATGGTTTGGGCATCCTGCATTAGCGTTTCGTTGGCCTTTTTCATGGCTTCGATGTCGTCGCCTTTGAGGACCTCGCGGAGGTTGTTGATGGACGCCTCGATCTTGGAACGTTCATCGGCGGGGATTTTCTCGCCATGCTCTTTGAGCTGCTCCTCCACCTGATAGGCGGCGCTTTCCGCCTCGTTGCGAACCTTGACCTGCTCAGCCTTTTTGAGGTCGTCGGCGGCGAATTGCTCCGCCTCTCTCTTCATTTTTTCGATTTCCTCGTCGGTGAGTCCGCCGCCGCCCTCGATGCGGATGGACTGCTCCTTGTTCGTGGCTTTGTCTTTGGCGGAGACGCTGATGATGCCGTTTCGATCAATGTCGAACGATACATCGATTTGGGGCATGCCGCGCGGCGCCGCGGCGATGCCGGTCAGGTTGAATCGGCCCAGACTTCTGTTGTCCGATGCCATGGGGCGATTGCCCTGCAACACGTGAATGGTCACCTCGGTCTGTCCGTCCGAAGCCGTGGAAAACGTCTCCATTTTGGAGGTGGGGATCGTCGTGTTGGCCTCGATCAGTGGGGTCGCGACGCCGCCCTGCGTCTCAACGCCGAGCGTGAGCGGCGTGACGTCGAGGAGCACGATATCATCGCGGTCACCGGCCAGGATCGATCCCTGGACGGCCGCGCCCACGGCCACGACTTCGTCGGGGTTCATTCCCTTGCTCGGTTCCTTGCCGAAAATCTCCTTGCACAGCGCCTGCACGGCCGGCATGCGGCTCGAACCGCCCACCAGGACAACTTCGTCGATCTGCTTGGGCGTCATCTTCGCGCCTTGCAGCGCGTCCATGACCGGCTTGCGGCATCGCTCGGTCAGGCTCTTGGTCATCTGCTCAAATTGCGAGCGGGTAATCGTGACCTGCAGGTGCTTGGGGCCGCTCTCCGTGGCTGTGACGTAGGGCAGGTTGACGTTGGTTTCCATGGTCGTGGAGAGTTCACACTTGGCCTTCTCCGCCGCTTCCTTGAGGCGTTGCAGGGCCATGGGGTCTTGACGCAGATCGACGCCTTCCTGCTTACGGAAGGTTTCGGCGAGATGGCCGATCAGGGCCTCGTCGTAGTCATCTCCGCCGAGGTGCCCGTCGCCACTACTCGCTTTCACCTCGAATGTCCCGATTTCGGGGTCGATTTCGAGGATGGAAATGTCAAAAGTACCGCCGCCGAGGTCGAAAACGGCCAGCGTTTGCTCTTTTTTCTTGTCGAGACCGTAGGCGAGCGCCGCGGCCGTCGGTTCGTTGATGATGCGTTCGACCTTAAGGCCTGCGATTTCGCCGGCGTCCTTGGTGGCTTTGCGCTGGGCGTCGTTGAAATAGGCTGGGACAGTAATGACCGCTCGCTCGACCTTTTCGCCTAGATAATCCTCAGCGGTCTTTTTTAGGTCTTGAAGCACCATGGCGCTGATTTCCGGTGGGGTGTACGCCTTGCCACGGATTTCCACGCTGACCAACTCCTTGGAGCCTCCAATGACCTTGTACGGGACGATTTTTTCCTCCGCGCTGACTTCGTCGTGGTGGCGGCCCATGAAGCGTTTGATCGAGTGGATCGTGTTTTCGGGATTGGTTACCTGCTGATGGCGGGCGATTTGCCCGACCAAGCGGTCGCCTTTTTCGGTGATGGCTACAACCGACGGCGTGAGCCGGGAGCCCTGCGCATTGGTAAGAACCTTGGGGTTGTCGCCCTCAATGACAGCCACAACCGAGTTTGTCGTGCCTAAGTCGACTCCTATGACCTTCGACATTGATCTCTCCTTTCGTTCGGGAAGCGCCCTGAATGGATCGGCGCAGGATCTATCTGGAAGTACTATTGCATGGCCCGTGCCAGGCCGATCGGAAGTTGGTCTGTCCGTAAATCGTGTAATGGCAAGAGGTTAGGTTTTGTAGTCGAAATGAGTTCGTTTGTGGCTGCCAACGTGACAGCCTAGGAGCCTGCGAAAATGGCATAGGCTGCCTTCGGGACTCGGCGATAATCGCCGGAAATTCTGCTTGGGTTCCATTGGAATCCTTGTAGACTAGGGTCCGTATGGAGATACAGCCGTTTGAAACCATGGAGGCCCACGACGATCAGACCGTTCGGCAGCAGTCTGTTTTCGTCGAGAACCGCGTAGGCCAACTCCTGAGGCTTACCAGGCTCTTCACCCAAACGAACCTGCGCATCCTGGCCGTTTCGGTCGTGTATTCTGTGGATTGTGCGATTGCGCGGATGATCCTGGATGATCCGGACAGAGGATACGAGCTGCTGAGGGATGCGAATTTTCAAATCAGCGAGACGGACTTGCTGGTTGTCAGTTTGCCCCACGGCAAGAGAGCGCTATTGGATACGTGGGCGGCGTTGCTCGGAGGGGAAGTGAGCATCCACTATACCTATCCGCTGATCGCGCGTCCCAAGGGCCATGCCGCTATTGCCGTTTTGCCGGACAACATAGAACAGGCCGTCTCGACGCTTCGAGCCAACCAGTTTGAAATCCTTGATCAAGGTACGCTACGTAGCTGTTGGTTCGAATAGTGGCGCGTCCCGCTTGAAGCATGGGAATGCAGGGCTGTGATCGTCATCTCCGATAATTGATCCGTCTGTTGTACCGGCATCCGCCGATTTGCGAAGATCGATAACCCATCCGTAGCGACGGATACCCTCTTGGAGCTAGGTTCATGGAAGAACACGTCTACTTGTTGATGTTTTCACGCTGGTTGCACATCCTGGCCGCCATGGCGGCGATCGGCGGGTCGGCGTTCATGTTGTTCGCGCTGGTCCCCTCAGTGCGGGAGTCGGTGGAAGGGGCCACTCGTGAAAAGCTGCATGACGCGGTTCGCGGGCGTTGGGCCAAGGTGGCGCATTCCGCCATCGCCATCCTTTTGCTCACCGGCGGGCTTAATTTTGTGCTTGTGGCCATGCCGCCCAAAATAAGCCCCATGCCGTACCACGCGGTTTTCGGCGTCAAATTCATGCTTGCCATGTTCGTGTTTTTCGTCAGCAGCGCGCTGCTCGGGCGATCGCCCGGTTTGGCCAAGATGCGGGCCGCGCCGCGCAAATGGCTGGGAATCTTGGTGGGATGCGGCGTGGTGATCGTCTTGATTTCCGGCTATCTATCTGTTGTGCGGGCGCAAGATGCATCGGCGTCGCAGGCCGCTACGAGCACGATTGAGGAATAGTTTGAGCGATCCAGCCGCAGGCAAACCGTTCGCTTGGCCGCGCGGGCTGAAGCCCGCGGCTCGGGGAAATGGCCGAATCAATGCGCTTCTCGGCATTCCCACCCAGTAACCGACATGGCTATCGCTGTTGTTGAACAGGTTCGCGTCTACCCGCTTTCGATTCCACTTCGTGGAAAAGTGGAGCATGCCGCCACGGCTCGTGGCGTGTCCGATTCGGTTGTGGTGGCCGTTGAACTTCAGGGCGGGGTGATCGGCTATGGCGAGACGCTGCCCCGCCGGTATGTGACGGGCGAATCCGTGGACACCGTAGTGGGCGCCATCGAGTCGTTTTTCGGTCCCATCCTGTTGGGTTTTCACGCTGAGAACTTTGCGGACGCGCTGGGTCTCATCGACGCTCTTCCGTGGGACGATTCAACGGGACGGCCTGTTCCGGCGGCGCGCGCGGCCGTCGAACTCGCCTTGCTCGACGCGATTTGTCGTACGTTTGACCGGGGCGCTGAAGACGTTGCGCGATGGATGGGCTTGCCTGGGTTGGGCGCACCGGGAAGTGTTCCTGGGATCCGCTTCTCAGGCGTGCTCGCGTCGGAGTCGCTCAGCGCGACGCGCCGCAGGCTTCGGCTAATGTACTGGGCTGGTCTGCGTCATTTCAAGCTCAAGGTCGCTTTTGCAAACGATCTGGAAAAGCTTCGGATGGTTTGCGGGTTTCTCGGAAACAAGATCGTAAGCGGTCGAGCCACCATTCGCGTGGATGCCAACGGAGCGTGGACGCCCGACGATGCCGGCCACTGGTTGCGGCGTTTTGAGGCGTTTCCGCTGGCGGGCGTGGAGCAACCGCTTTCCCCCGCGGACAATGAGCAACTCCCCGCGCTGCGTGAGGAGTACAACCCTTGCCTGATCCACGACGAGTCGCTTGTCACGTTCGCCGATGCGAAGTCGCTGATCGGCCTGGGCGTGGCCGACGTGTTTAACATTCGGCTGAGCAAGTGCGGCGGGTTCCTGCCTTCGCTCAAGCTGGCCGCGTTGGCTAGGCGAGAAGGTGTCGGCATCCAGCTCGGATGCATGGTGGGCGAGACGAGCATCCTCTCCGCCGCGGCCATTCGGTTCTTGCAGGTTTGCCCGGGCGTGCGGTGGGCGGAAGGGTGCTTTGGGACGTTCCTGCTGGAAACGGACGTGACGCGCCGATCGCTACGATTTGGCTATGCGGGTCGACCGCCGAAGCTCGATCGCAGCGGTTTTGGCGTTGCGGTCGATGTCGGGCGCGTGGAACATCTTTGTGCAGACGGCCCCAAGACATTTCGGCTGTGATCTGATTCAGACGCTTGGCGCGGTTCTGCGCCTGTAGCCCAGCCGCCCTCGGCTGGGTGGGTACCGGACACAG
>CAZYXP010000188.1:0-2054 GCA_964651325.1 uncultured Phycisphaeraceae bacterium | reverse complement strand
TACCGGACACAGTGGGGGCCGCTGTGCTACATGGGGCGGCACTAGCGTGAATCTTGGCGCAATCTGGTTTCCAGTTTCTTCGCTATGTCCAGGGGGACGAGGCGGGCGAGGTGGGTGGTGTCGTACCGACCGATCTCGACGATCTGTTTGATCAGCGTGCTGGAAGTGAGGATGTGCTGGCCGCTGGTCATGAGGAAAACGGTTTCGATGTCGCTGATGATGCGGTTGGTCGTGGCGAGTTCGAGCTCCGCGTGGAGATCGACGTTGTCGCGAATGCCCCGCACGATGACGCCGGCGCCAACGCTGGATGCAAACTCGACGGTGAGTCCGGTGAAGGTACGCACCTCACAGTTGTGAAGCTCGGCAACGTGGTCCACCAGCATTTCGCGGCGTTCGTCCGGCGAGAAGACCGCGGACTTCAGTGGGTTGTCGCCGACGGCCACGATCAAACGACCGTAGAGCTTGGCGGCTCGGCTGATGATGTCCAAATGACCGTGGGTCAGCGGATCAAAGGTGCCGGGAAAGACGGCGATGTTCGAACTGGCGTCGGGCATGGTTAATCTCCATAGGAACCGGCGGATAGTTTATCAGGGCAGCGCCATGTGGCCATGAGCCGGTTGCGCGAGCATCTTGCCTGCATCCTAATCGCGGAGAGTGGGGGCGGGAAGCGCCGTTGCTACTGGCCTGGCAGGGGATTCGCGGCACCCAAGGCGGTTGACAGCGGCGGCGGGGGGGACGATGTTTCGGGCATGACGCAAGAAGCAGAAAAGCCTGAGTCGGTTGACGGTTCCTCGGTCGATCTCTCCGTGGATGTGGCCGGGATTAGGATGGTGAATCCGGTGATGACCGCGTCGGGGACGAGCGGGTATGGTCCGGAATACGCTGAATACTTAGATTTGAGTCAACTTGGGGCATTTGTAACCAAGGCAGTATCACCGGAGGCCCGCAAGGGGAATCCGCCGGAGCGTACGGTGGAAACGAGCGCGGGTTTGCTCAACGCGATCGGTCTGGCGAACGTGGGGCTTGAGGCCTTTGTTCAGGACAAGATACCCTTTCTGGAGGGGCTCTCGACGCCCACGATTGTCAATGTGGTCGGGCACAGCGCGGCGGATTATAAGCAGGTATGCCGGCGCTTGGACGGAATCACTTGTGTCGCAGGATTGGAGCTGAACGTTTCTTGCCCCAACGTGGAGGACGGTCTGGAATTTGGGACGGACCCTGCGCGGTTGTACAAGCTGGTGGCCGACGTGCGCGGGGCGGTCGGCCGGGCCAAGTTGATCGTCAAGCTCTCACCGAATGTGACCGACATCGTGGCGCTCGCGCGGGCCGCCATTGACGCGGGGGCCGACGCGCTCTCACTGATCAACACGCTCCGGGGGATGGCCATAAACGTGGATACGCGTAGACCGATGCTCGCCAACGTGAGCGGGGGGCTTTCGGGCCCGGCGGTCAAACCGGTGGCGGTGTTTCTGGTTCACCGCGTCTACACGGAAGTGGCCAAAAACGCCGGCGTGCCCATTATCGGTATGGGCGGGATTGCCGACTGGCGCGACGCCGTTGAGTTCTTCTTAGCGGGCGCGAGCGCGGTGGCCGTGGGGACGGCGCTGTTCGTGGATCCGCGCGTGCCGGTGGCGATTTGCAAGGGGTTGGTCGAGTATCTTCGGGGCAAGGGCCTTACCGGGGTCGGGGATCTCGTCGGGAAGATGCAGTGCTGATCGGGTCGCGCGCGCTGATCGGTTTGTACCACGTATTCGACACTACCAAGCGCTAGCCATAAAGCACTGGATCGTGCCGGCGCCTGAGCGTGCGCCGCGCGCTCCCGGGTGCACGCCATTTCCGGCGGTTTCAACGCCGTTCTTTCCTGCAGCCTGACGGGCTGCGCTACAGTAGCCGTGGGTCCGCCTGAGGCGGACCCACGGTCATCGCACAACCCATTCCATTCGAGAGGGTAAGGGAGTGGCCGGTTACCCCCGGCCTCTCCCTTACCCTCTCGGGCGGCGGGGCGGCGCTGCGCTTGCCCCCGGCTACTATAGAGCAGGCCTTCAGCCTGCAAT
>CAZYXP010000187.1:0-7191 GCA_964651325.1 uncultured Phycisphaeraceae bacterium | reverse complement strand
TTTTATGAAAACGAATCAAACCGGGGCTGCCGATCCGACTCCTGCGCCCCGTGATCCGGCGCCTCATGAAGTTGTCGATTGGCTGCGCGCGCAGCGTTCCTTGTACGCAAAACTGGAATCTACGGCGTCGGGCCAACGGGATTTGATCACCGGCGACAAGCCTGCGATGTTGCTTGGGTTGCTTGCCGATCGGCAGCGCATCACCGGCCGTCTGACCGAACTGTCCCACCGGTTGGAACCGATTTGGCGAGACTGGGAGAACCAGCGCGTGCGGTTCAGCGAACCCCAGCGCAGCGAGGCGGAATCACTCTTGGAAGAAATCCGCGCGAGGATGCGTAAGGTGATGGGCCGTGATGAGGAGGACGCCCGTTTGCTCTTGGCGCGCAAACAAGCCGTAGGCAATTCCATGAAATCAGCCCATTCGAGCGCCGAGGCGATTTCCGCATACCGCGCGGCGTCCGCTCCGTCGTTGCGGTTGGATCATGTCGAGGGAACGCCATGATTGCCACCGGTGTTGCGAAACGCGAGACGACGGAACTCGCGGGGATCATCCAAGCCTACAACGAGGTGACGGATCGGCTCAAGCAGTCGCACGAACTTCTCAGAGCGGAGGTTTGTCGTCTTCATGGGCAGCTCGAAGAGAAAAATCGGGAGTTGCGTCGTCGGGAGCGCCTAGCGGCGTTGGGTGAAATGGCCGCAGGCGTGGCTCATGAAATCCGCAATCCGCTCGGCGCGATCAAGCTCTACGCGTCGTTGCTGGAAAGGGACATTGCGAACCAAGCCGAGCCGCTGGAACTCGCCCGGCATATTACGGTGGGCGTTTGCAAGCTCGAACGCATCGTCGGCGACATTCTTGCCTTTGCCGGGGGTTCGGACCCCATTTGCCAGATGAACGATCTGGGAGATTTGATCGAGGCGGTCCTGCTGCAAGCGGCGCCTCGGTGCGATTCGGTTCCGGCGTCCATCGAGGTTTCGCCGGCTCTTGGGGGCGTCTTGATTTATTGCGATGCCGTACAGGTCGAGCGAGCCCTGGTGAATTTGGTGCTCAACGCGCTGGACGCGGTCAGCCCGGGGGGGCACGTTTGGCTACGCGGCGAGACGCGATCGGCCGATGGGGAGTGGTTTGAGATTACCGTCGAAGACGACGGACCCGGGATACCGGCGGACTTGCAACAGCGCGTCTTCAATCCGTTCTTTACAACCAAAGATACAGGCACGGGGCTGGGGCTCGCCATCGTTCATCGGATCACGGAATCCCACGGTGGGGTGATTCAAGTTTCCAATCGCACGGGGGGCGGGGCGCGGTTTCGGTTCCGTTTGCCGTTGCGCCGGTTATCGACGCAAATTGATCAGGGAGGTGTATGAGGATGGCACGGATTGCTGTCGTAGACGATCAAGAAATGCTCAGAGATTCCTTAACGGCCACGCTTTCGCGTGAAGATCATGTCGTGTGCCCTTATGAGGATCCGCTTGAAGCCCTCTCGGAGGTCAAGCAAAACCGATTCGATCTGGCGCTGGTGGACCTGAAGATGCCCCGCGTGGACGGATTGACGTTTATTCGTGAAGTGCGTGCCGCCGGATGCGACAAGCCCATCGTCATGATGACGGCCCACGCGACGGTATCGACCGCCGTGGAAGCCATGAAGCTCGGCGCGGTGGATTACATTCAAAAGCCGTTTGACGCCGATGCGGTGGTCGTGCTTGTGGAGCGGGCGCTGGAAACAGCTCGGTTGCGATTTGAAAACGAGGCGTTACGGACCACCGTGGATGACATGCGCGCTTGTCGCAGCCTTGTCGGATCAAGCCTTCGCATGGGTGATCTTCGCGATCAACTGAGTCGGGTGGCCGTGAGCCACGCGACGGTCTTGGTCAGCGGGGAATCGGGGACCGGTAAGGAGCTGGTGGCCTCGTACATTCACCGACATTCACCGCGATCGGAGCGACCGTTCCTCTGCCTGAATTGCGCAGCGCTTTCGGCCAGCCTCTTGGAGAGCGAATTGTTCGGTCACGAGCGAGGCGCGTTTACCGGGGCGGATCGGACGCGGAAAGGGCGATTTGAACTGGCGGACGGCGGCACCCTGCTGTTGGACGAAGTTTCTGAGATGGCGTTGCCCCTACAAGCCAAGCTCTTGCGGGTCTTGCAGGAGGGTGAGTTTGAACGGGTTGGAAGTAGCGCGACACGGCGCGCGGATGTGCGAATCATCGCGACGACCAATCGCGATCTGCAGTCCTGGGTTGCCAAGAGGCGGTTTCGGGAAGATCTGTACTACCGGCTGAATGTGCTTCCGGTGCTTGTTCCCCCGCTACGCGAGCGAATTGACGATCTCGACGAGTTGGTAGGCCATTTCCTTTCTCGATCGCGTCGGGGTGGAGAGGCCAACGCGCTTCGCGTGTCCTCAACTGCGATGGAATTGCTGAAGGCGTATGCCTGGCCCGGCAATGTTAGAGAAGTGGAAAACCTTTGTGAGCGTGCCTCCACGCTTTGCCCCGGCGATACGATGACCGTCGAGCTGATCGAGCCGTGGCTCAGTGCGACATCCGGTTCCGAGGGCTTTGGCCCCTTGCGTGACGGGCGCATGCTGGAAGATATGGAGCGCCATCTGATCGAGCGCACGTTGGCGCGGCATAACGGGCATCGTGCCAAGTCCGCCAAGGCGCTCGGCATGGGCGTGCGCACGTTGAGCATGAAGCTGAAACAGTGGAGAGAACAGACCGCGGCGGAGGATGCCCGAACCGTGGCGACGGTCGCTGGTTAGCTCAGACGCACGTACGGCGCCGCTCGAATACCCATGGACTCCGGCTCGTCCGGAGCGCCGCGCGGGCTGAAGCCCTCGGCTCGGGTTGACATGGGTCCGGTTTGAAACGGTCGGCGTGGACGTCGTGGCGCCGCGCGTCGGAGGTCAATCGCTCGCACGAATGCGAACGCAAGGCAAGCGGCAAGTATTGCCGATCGGCAAGAATTGCGCTGGTGAACGCGACGGATTCCCGGTCATCGAACCTGGGAGTCCGGTGTGGAATCGATGGCACGGCTCTTGCTCGGGAGTTGATGGGCAAGAGGTTTGAGTGGTTGAGATGTAGGTCTCGACCCCTCCAAGGGAGCATGAAGCTATGGCGTTTGTGAATCTGTTCAACGGTGGAGCCACGCCGGCATTGATCAGCACGTTGACGTTCAACGAATCGCGCCTGGCGATGATCGCGGAGAACATCGCCAACGCCACGACGCCGGGCTACCGCGCCAAGCAGCTCGATCCGCACGCGTTTCAGGCGAGCCTGCGCAAGGCGTTGGACCGGCGTAGCGGGGCGGCGGACGCATTTGTGGTCGAAGGACCTCAGGCGAAGACGAATACTCATGGGTATCTGGAGGTGACGCCGGACATCAAACCCGTCGACAACGCGCTCTTTCATGACGGAACGAATCTGTCGCTGGAACGTGAGATGTCCGACTTGGCGGAAACGGCGATGACGCACGAACTGGTGTCCGAGCTGTTGTCGGGCAATTTTAGCAGCTTGCGCAAGGCGATACGTGGAACCGCGTAGGTGGGTGTTTGGTAAGCCAATGCACATGAGCTTTCAGCCGTCAGCCGGAATGGGTGTTGATGTTGACTTTCTGCCTGATCGCTGACGGCTGGTCGCTGATAGCTTCTTTGAAGGGATGGATCGATGTACGGCGCATTTGAGGTAAGCACTTCAGCCCTGGTGGCGCAACGGACGAATCTCGACGTCATCGCCGGCAACATCGCCATGAAGGAGGTCACCCGGGATGAGGACGGCAACTCCGTGCCGTACCGGCGGCGCGTACCGCTTTTTGCCGAGGGCAATCCCGCACGCGGTCGTGACGCCAAGGGCGTGCACGTGGCCGCCATTGTTGAGGATACGCTGACGCCGTTCGGGCTTCGATGGGATCCGACTCATGTGGATGCGATCAAGCAGGGCGAGAAGATCGGATATGTTCGCGTGTCCAACGTGGACTACCAGACGGAGATGGTCAACGCGATGGTGGCCCAACGAGCTTACGAGGCCAACGTGACGGTGATCGAGACCGCCAAGGCGATGGCCCGCAGCACCTTGCGGCTGTTGGCGTGACGGATGGATAACAAAGGAATCATGATAAGATGACCCAACCGATTCAGTTTCCCGATCCGGCGCGAGGCGTACAACCCGCTCGGCCGATTCAGCCCATTCGACCGAACCAGGGAAAGGATGCGGTTGAGGGCAAAGATTTCAAGGCAGTCCTGATGGACAGCCTCAACGAGGTCAACCGGTTGCAGACCGAGGCGGACCAGGGGGTGCAGCGGCTGCTCACAGGCGAGACGAACAATGTCGCCGAGGTGCTCGCGGCCGCGGACAAAGCGGGCATCGCGTTTGATCTGCTCATGGAAGTGCGCAACAAGCTCACCGATGCGTACCAGGAAATACAGCAGATGCGCGTGTAGCGGCGGCGTTGCCCCGAATCCACTCGGATGGGGAACACGCGGAGCGAATGTTTGAGTTCGCTTGCTCGCCGCACGCATAAGTGCAGGGCCGGAAGTGGATCTTGGCCATAACGCGGCCCGGATGATGTTGAGATTCTTGCGATGGACCGATTGCGAAAACTACTGGCATACCTCTCGACTCAGGTCGGCTCGCTGTCGGTATCGCAGCAGCTCGCGCTGGCGATGTCCGCCGCGCTGATCGTCGTGTCGATGTTGTGGCTGCTGCAGTGGTCCGGCCGCCCCGATCTGGTCCCCCTGGCGACCTATGATTTCTCGTTCGAGGAGCTCGACGAGGTTGAAACCGCGATTCAAGGAACAGGTCTTCCCTACGAAATCCGCGGGACGCACATATTTGTACGCGCCCGCGACAAGCATAACCTGCTTCGCGTTGTCAGTTCCGCCGATGCGCTACCTGAGGGAAGCCTGTACGACATGGCGATGGTCGTGAGTGACCCGAATCCGTTCGAGGATCCTTCATCGCGGCGGTTCAAACAAAACTTCGCCAAAGGTAACGAACTCGCCAAGATCATCGCGACCTCCCCCGCGGTCAAGAAGGCGGCCGTCATGATCAATCCCAGCGAAAAACGCCGGCCCGGGGGGGGTAGTCATGTCCCCAAGGCCTCCGTGACGGTGACACTTTCCGGGGGACGAGACATGTCGCCTGCGATGGTGCAGGGATTCGCGAGTTTGGTGGCCAATGCGGTTGCCGGGCTGAAGCCGTACAACGTGGCGATCATCGATTCGCGAACGATGCGATCGTACAGCGTGCCTCATCCTGATGATCCGGGCAGCGTGGACTCGCTGGGCTTGGCCAAGCAGCGCGAGGCGCACTTCGAAGACAAGATTCGAAACAAGCTCTCGCATATCCCCGGCGTGCAGGCGGCCGTAACCGTCGAGCTTGAGAACAGCAAGTCCATCAAGCAGAAGCAGGTTTACGCAAAACCCATTGTCAAGAGCGAGAAGACGCAGTCGAGTGAGCAGTCGGACGGTTCGGCTCCGACGGAGCCCGGCGCCCAGGCCAACCTCGGACAGGCGGTCACCGCCGCTTCCGGGCGCAGCAAGTCCACGACGGAAGAGACGAATACGGAGAATTTTCCGGCGAATCTGAGTGAAACGGAAACGATCGAGAAGTTTCCCTTCTCGACCAAGCACGTGACCGCCGCCGTGGGTATTCCGCGCAGCTTTCTTGTGGGGGTGTTTCGCGCGCAACATCCGGAAGTGACCGATCCGCCCAAGGACGACGACCCGCTGTTCACCGCGTTGCGCGACGAGCAGATTGGCTTGGTGCGTAACAGCGTTGAGCGCATCATCATGGCCAAGGCTTCCGATGATGTTCAAGTAGATGTTTATCCGGACATGGAGTGGACCTCAGAAGGAGGCGGCTTTGCCGCGGCGCCGGGTTCGTTTGCGGCCAGCGGTGGCTCCACCGCGACCATGGACCCGCTTGCGATGTTGGAACAGTATGGGCCGCAAGCGGGGCTCGGCGTTTTGGCGCTGTTGAGCTTGATGATGATGTCCCGCCTGGTTCGCAAGTCTTCCGACGATCTTGCCGGAAAGCCGCCATCGAGTTTTGACGATGGGGAATCCGACGAAGAGTTGGTGTTTGGTGCCTCGGGGCCTGTGGGTGAGGCGACGGCGACGTCGGGCTTCCTTGTCGGCCGCGAGGTTACCGACGATGTGCTGCGAGCGGAAGAGTTGAGTCGCGAGGTAGCCAAGATGGTGGACGAGGATCCGGATTCGGCGGCGGACTTGGTCACGCGATGGATCAATGACGGCGGGTAACTTGTGGCAGCTACAATGACGAGAGCGCATTAGGATTCCATGGCGGAAACGGCAAACAGTCCATCAGACGCAGCGGAGGCTGCGACAGATCTGACCGGTCTTTCCAAGGCCGCCGTGCTCATGGTTGCGCTGGAACGTGATGTTTCCGCAAAGATCATGAAACAGCTTGATGCTGATTCCGTGGAAGAGTTGGCACGCGAGATCGCCCGTATGGATTCGGTGGATGACTCCATCCGGCGCATGATCACGGAGGAATTCTACAATCTTGCCCTTGCCCAGCAATATGCCCGCCAGGGCGGCATCGCATTCGCGCGTGCCATTCTCGAAAAAGCGCTTCCGCCTGAAAACGTACATCGCATCATGCGCAGCTTGGAAAAGACAGTTTTCCTAAGGCCGTTTGCTTTTCTGGCCAAGACGGATTCGGAAAACCTGTTGACCTTCATCCAGGACGAACACCCCCAGACCATCGCGCTGATTCTTTCACACGTTGAGCCCGCCAAGGGGAGTGAAATCCTGGCCGGTCTCTCCGCGCAGAAGCAGTTGGAGGTCGTCACGCGAATTGCCAACATGGACAACACGAATCCGGAGGTCGTCAAGGAAGTTGAGGAGGGGCTCGAGCTTCGCCTCTCCGGGCTTATGAGTCAGACGTTCCAGAAAGCCGGCGGCGTCGAGGCCGTGGCGGAGGTACTCAACCTCTCCGATCGCAGCACTGAAAAGAGCATCATGGAAGCGCTGGAAGCGCAGGATCCTGATCTGGTCGAGCAAATCCGTCGGCTCATGTTCGTCTTCGAAGACATTCTCCTCGTAGACGACAAAGGGATCCAGACCGTACTCAAAGAGGTCGACAGCGAAGAACTTGCGCTGGCGCTCAAGACGGCCAGCCCCGAGCTCAAAGACAAGATTTTCCGCAATATGTCGGAACGTGCGGCCCAACTCA
>CAZYXP010000186.1:0-7224 GCA_964651325.1 uncultured Phycisphaeraceae bacterium | reverse complement strand
GGGTCATGCATGCTGGCGAGGTGGCCGAGCGGCTGGGCCTTCCCGGCTTGGATCCCAAAAGCGAGGAGGCCATGATCGAGCGTGATCTGGATCTCTGCCGCGAAACGGGCGGCCGCTACCACGTGGCCCATATTTCCACGGCCAGGGCGGTCGAGCTGGTTCGATGTGCTAAGGCGGAGGGCCTACCGGTGACGGCGGAGGTTTGCACGCACCACCTGATTTTGACCGACGAGGCATGCTCCCATCGCGACCCCAACACAAAAATGCACCCGCCGCTGCGGCCCCAGAGAGACGTCGAAGCTTGCCGAGAAGGCCTGATAGACCAAACGATTGATTGTATCGTAACCGATCACGCCCCCCACACGCTAGGGGAGAAAGATTCGGGATTCTTGAAAGCGCCTCCGGGGATCGTGGGACTCGAAACCGCCCTGGCGCTGGCCGCCCGAGCCATGCTCGACGGAGAAGTGACTGGCTGGGATCAAATCGTTGGGTGGTTCACGACGGGACCGAGCAAAGTGCTCAATCTGGAGAAAAGGCCAATAACAGTCGGCCAATCGGCCGATCTGACAATAATCGACACGCTGGCGGAATGGACTGTCGATCCGGAATGCCTCTTATCAATGAGTAAGAACACGCCATTCGGCGGGTGGAACCTAAAGGGAAGACCTCTTGTGACCGTTAATGCGCAGATGGTGCGGCATCCGGCCTCGTTGGGCGACTGGTCCGATTTCACTGTATAGGGGCGGGAATATCTTTCCGTTTGGTTTGACAAATCTTACAAAAAGCGTACACTGGGGGATGATGCGTGTGGCGTCTAGGTAGACACGAGCACGCTATCCACCTCACAAGGAGACACCGATGCAGGGTGACGCTCAACTAAGCGAAGGGCATATGGCGGTTCTTGATGGGGGCCAAAGCGGGCTGGCGGGCGCGGTTCAGGAGCGTCGAGAGGGTGAACGCTTCGGCAAAAAAACCGGAGCGCATCTTGTCGGCTGGGACGGGGCCAATCCGATCCCATGTACCGTGCGCAATGTAGGTGAGGCCGGCGCTTTTGTTTGCGCTTCCGATGCCCCCGAGCTATGCGTGGGTCGCCGCTATGAGCTGGTCATCGATGCAAGTCATGACGCTCAGGGCCTCGGCAACGTAATTGGCGAGGGCTGTTATGCCACGGTAATCCGAACAGAGATTATCGAAGGCGAGAAAATCGGCGCGGGGCTTCGCTTCGATCAACCGTTGATGCTCTAACCGTACAGATGTAGCTGGCCGTACAGATGTAGCTGGCGTCTCGGCGTCTGAATGCTCGCCCCCCTGGCTTCGCGGGGGCAAACTGGGTTCGGTGGCTGGATTCGCTACCAAGCTTCCGCCAAGCCCGGTCGGTTCTTCCCACACTTTCGACTGCGTAATCGCTCCCGATTCATACCCGCGATCGACCAGACTCGATTCTAAAACTGCCCTCGGATTGCCGCGGTTGTGTTATCGATGCGCAAACGTCCTGTTTGTTGTCTACGTGCCGGCGGTTGCGGGCGAGAAGAAAGAGGTCCGTAGGCGGCCGCCTGCGGACCTGAAGGGAAAAGGAAACCCGCCGAGATTGGACAGCTGGGGGTTCGAATCTCAAACCTAGAAACACAAACCTCGGCGGGTCACCAGTAGATACGCCTAGAGGCGGTGCGTCTGACACGACCGTTTTTTTTGTGGCCGCTTTTTCCCACGAGCAGCCCGGGCAACTAGCGATTCGGGGACGATTCAGCAGGATTGGGCTCCACTTGGCTCCGCCGGCACCCACAGACGGTGGGCCGGATTGTGGGCCCCAATCGGCTCCGGCTCCAAAAGCTCCTGATTCCGTAATGAGGCCGGCAGATCGCGCTCAAGGATTGGGTAGCTGATAAAGCCCATGGCCCGCGTTTTTCAGTCGGCCAAGTGCGACCAGGTGCTCCCAGACGTCTTTCGGATACTGGTTAGGCGGCATGATCGCCACGACGCCGGAAGCCTTGCCCCCGGACATCGGGCCATGCCCGAGGCTCGATTCGTCGTCGAGTCGGGTCAGCTTCAGGCGTTTCTTAAACGCTTTCATGGCTTTACGGAGCTGCTCCGGATCTGGCACGTTGGGCGAGGGCGGGTCGGATTCAGGCATGATTCTAGGCTCCTGGGGACGAATATTTCACAGCGAGGAGTATACCGCGCCGCCCGCCCTTCAAGAAGCGATCTTTAAGACCGGTCGGCCAGACAGGTCAAGTGCGCATTCGCGCGGGGCTCGATCGCATCGTCGATTCGTAGCTCGCCTTCGGTCCAAGTTGCGCATTGAGGGGGAGCAGATCCAACCGTTTTGGCCCAATGAACACGTTCGATGCCTCTGATGCCTCTTGAATCAATAGGCGCGCTATTGACCCAATCCCTCTCAGATTTTATCGCCATAGATACATGGCTTTGACATTTGCTTCCCACGACGGCGCCTGTTATAAATCGCGCCGAGGCGGCCCAATTCGGGCGCTTCAACGCTAACAGGCAGCGAGTTGCACGCCGGAAAAATGCGATCTACACATCGAGGAGACGGAATGACCCCGAAGCAGCGATACCAGCGCGTGGCGATGGTGGGCGCCGTGCTTTGCCTGGCGCTTATTTCAAATCCCAAGGCTACCGCTCAAACCGAGCAGACTCCGACGAAAAACGACGATAAGACCGCGGTGAAACCCCACACTGACGCCGCAATCGAAGCGCCCACGAAGCAGGACAATCAACCCCGGAAGATTCATGGCTTGTTCGACCCTAGCTACAAGTTCATGACCGGTGATTGGGGCGGCGTGCGGCTGGACTTGGAAAAACACGGCTTCAAGTTCAGCTTGGCCTACCAACAGCAAGCGTTTGTGAATCTCCATGGCGGCGTTAGCGCAGAGCAGGGGTTTCGCCAGGCGGGCAGCTACGATCTGGTGCTCAAGACGGACTTCGGCAAGATGGGCCTGTGGAAAGGCGGCTACGGCTACATCAAGACCAAGGGCCATTGGCGCGAGGCGTTGGGAATCAACAAAGGCAAAATTGGCGGCCTGTCCAAGGTGAATGCCGATGAGGGCGAAGATGACCCTGTATTCGTCAGCAAGTGGTGGATCGGCCAGAAGTTTCTTGATGGCAAGATCGACATGCGCATCGGGCGACTGGAGAGCAAGAAAGACCTCTTCGACCGCAATGACTACGCACGCAATGAAGATTACATGTTCATCAACAGTTGGTTTCGTCGGACGGCCAACGTTCCGCATACGACGGCCGGTGGCGCATGGATCAAGATTCGACCCAACGATTGGTTCTACTTCCAGATGGGCGTGTTCGACGGCACGTCCCGAGGCTCCAAGCGTGGCTTGATTCGCACCACGTTCCACGGTCCGGATCGATTCCTTGGCATGTGGGAAGCTGTGTTTTCACCCAAATTCAAGACCGCGCGCGGCACGCTCGGGGGCAACTATCGCTTTGGGCTCTGGTACGATGGTCGGCCGCGCACCATCTTTCAAGACACAAGCGACGACGCACGTGCCCTTCGCACCAAGAGCAACAACATCGGCTACTATTTCTCGTTCGACCAGTTTGTGTTCAAGGAAAACGACGACCCGCAGGACAAGCAAGGACTGGGGCTGTTCTTCCGCTTCGGCCACGCCAAAGAAGAAGTTGAGAAGATCGAGAATTTCTGGTCGTTTGGAGCGCACTACCAGGGGCTGATCAAGGGGCGCAACAAAGATGAAATCGGGCTGGCTGTAGCCCAGGGCATCATGTCCGATCAGTATCGTCGTGAAGTCGATCAAGCGGCCGACCGCGAAACCGTGTACGAACTGTACTACCAAATCAGGGTAACGCCCTGGCTGGCGATTACGCCCGATCTTCAGTATGTGCAAAATCCCGGAGGGCTTGAGACCGATCGAGATGCCTTTGTCGCCGGCATTCGCGTCCGGATTCTCTTCTGATCCGAGCGGAAGCGCCACTCGGCGACCGGAGCAGCGCCAGGAGTCGTGCCCGGCCATCAACGTGAACCGCCGACTTGGAGCCTGAGCGAACGCAGCACCGTCAAGCGCCACAGGTCAATCGCCGTCGCGATTAGAGCGGTGGCGCCCAGCAGGTTGCAAGAGGCTGCGCCACGCTCTAACGCCAGCGCCATGATGGCGATCGATCCCACCCCAGATCCAGCCAGCCCAAAACCAGATTTCCACCTCGGATTACGCATGCCATGCAGCGGGCTCCCCGAATCGTCGGTAGCACGATATGATAGACGCACCGGACCCGCGGAAGAACCGGAGAACTTATGACGCTCGCGAAACGGATGACCCTGAAGATCGTTGTCCTCTCAGCGATGCTCCTCTTGCTCGTCGGCTCGGCCACTTGGGGGCTATTGGCAGCGCGGCAATCCGTGAGAATAGCGCGAGACGAATACCATGAGCTACACATGGTCTTGACGCTGGACGAGCATCTGTCGAGCGCAAAGATCGTCATCGCAACCGATTCGGACCCCGTCAGGGCCCGAACCGCGATAGCCGCCACGATGAGCGATCTGCAAGCCATTCAAGGATTTCAGCGAACCCAACGAGGGGATATTCATCGCCATGAGTACGAGGAACAAGGGTTGCTGGCAGCGATGGAAGAGGATTTGACGACGTTGTCATCCCTCATGGAGATTGATTCCGACAAGCGGAACGCCGGCCGGCTCCTCGCCGCGATAGACCGAGTAAAGGAAGGGGTCAACCATCTTGCCGTCGAAACTGACGAGGCAATCGCCGCCGCCCAAATGGAATCCAAGCAGGCGTTGCAGCGTACCCTAGCGGCCTTAGCCTTCATCTCCTTGGCCACAATCGCCACCATGGCAGCGGTCGGCATCACACAGTACCGCAGCGTCGTCATGCCGCTTCGCCGCCTTCGTGATGGCGCTAGAAAGATTGCATCCGGTCAGCTCAAAGAACGACTTGAAGTCACCGATACTGAAGAGTACGCTCAACTTGCCGGAGACTTCAATCAGATGGCAACCGAACTCCGCGATCTCTACGACGACTTGGAGCGACAGGTCAGCGAGAAGAGTCGGGTGCTTGCGCGCTCGGAGCGACTCGCAAGTGTCGGTTTCCTGGCCGCAGGGGTGGCGCACGAAATCAACAACCCACTGAACATCATTTCTGGATACGCGGAACTGACGCTGCGGCGATTGCACAAGCAGACGGACGCGTCTGAGCCGGTGGATGTCGAGGAGGCTCTGCGGATCATGCGGGACGAGTCCTTCCGATGCAAGAATATCATCCAGAAACTGCTATCCCTATCTGCAGGGGATGTGGGGAATCGCGAGCGTGTGGCGCTCGACCGAATCACCGACGAAGTAGCATCGATTGTGGGCATGCTCACCCAATACCGCGATCGGAGCGTCAGTGTTCATTGCGATCGTGCTCCTCAATTGGACGTTTTCGGCAATGACACGGAGCTCAAACAGGTAGTGCTCCATCTCACCCTAAACGCCTTAGACGCCGTCGAGCCCGACGTGGGTGAGGTTCGAATCGAAGGCCGGCAACGAAACGGGAAAATCGAACTTGTGGTGTCCGATAATGGTAAGGGATTGACTACGGAAGCGCGTGACCGGGTGTTCGAGCCGTTCTATACTCAAAAAATGGGTAGCTCGGGTCGCGGACTGGGCCTGGGGCTGTCGATCACGCACGCTATTATCGAATCCCACGGAGGCCGCATTACGGTGACCAGCGACGGACCGAACAAGGGAAGCCGGTTCCTCGTCGAGCTGCCATGCTATACTAAAGACATGGAGGAGGCATGACCCGAGGCCTGAAAACAACTGAAAACACGACCGTCTTGGTGGTCGAGGATGAAAGCCGCTTGCGCGAAGTCCTGGCGGCCGGCACGCGCGAGTGCGGTTTTTCGGCGGAGGCGGCCAGCTGCGCCGAAGAGGCACTAGAGAAGATGGAGAACAAGCCCCGAGACATTGTTCTGCTTGACCTGAGCTTGCCCGGCATGGATGGGCTCGCCTTTTTTGAGATTTTGCGGCAGCGATGGCCCGAAACCGCGGTGGTCATTCTGACCGGGTTCGGGACATTGGGAGCAGCCCAAAAGGCCATCACGCTGGGCGTGGTCGAATTCCTCACCAAGCCCGCATCGCTGGGCGACATCGAGCGAGCGTTGCACCATGCGTGGCGGATCCGGTTCAACCCGGGCAACGATCAGGACGGCGGTATCGCATCAGCGACGGTAGGCGAGATCAAATCGGGCCAGCAGATCGCCACACCCAAAACGCTGCGAGAGATGGAACGCGATTGCATCCTCGCAGCACTGGAGCAGCACGATGGAAACCGGGCCGCCGCCGCGGCCGAGCTCGGCATCAGCGAGAGAAAGCTCTACTACTGGTTGGGCCAAAACCGTAGCAAAAACCCCACGGAAAAACAGAATCCGGCGGAATGACGTCGCAGGTCTCAGCCGCGTGCGACAGCCCGCGGACCAGGCGCGCACTATCCGCGGTAGGATGTCCCCAAACCGACGCCAGATGCCCCGAAACGCGTCTTGCCCCGCATTCGGTCACGCGATCGCACGCGATGGCGTGCCCATTCGCATTGACGAATCCACACCTCGGCGCGATGATGGGCTTGCGGGCTTTGATTCCGAAGGCACCCAAACGGAACGGATTACCATCCCATGCGCTACCTGATCATCTCCACTCTGATGTTTGGTGGACTGGCCTACGGGCCATCCGCCGAGGAAGGCAAATCGACCATGACGCAGAAAACGCAAGCTCAATCGGTATGCGATTTTTCGGTCAAAGATATCGACGGCAAAGACACGTCGCTGGCGGAGTACAAGGGCAAGGTTCTGCTCATTGTGAACGTCGCCAGCAAGTGAGGCCTCACGAAATCCACGTACTCCAGTTTGGAGTCAATCTATTCAAAGTACAAGAATCGCGGCCTGCGGATTCTCGCGTTCCCCGCCAACAATTTCGGTGGCCAAGAACCATTGCCCAACGCTGAAATCAAGAAGTTCTGTCGCGTGGAAAGGAAGGCGACGTTTGATCTGTTCGCCAAAGTATCCGTCAAAGGCGACGATATCTGCCCGCTCTATCAATACCTGACGACCCACGTGGACAAGAAAATCGCAGGGGATGTGGAGTGGAATTTTCAGAAATACCTTGTCGATCGAAAGGGCAACGTCGTAGGGAAGTTCTCGCCGAGAACGCTGCCCGAAGATGAGAAGCTGGTCGCCCAGATTGAATCG
>CAZYXP010000185.1:0-7409 GCA_964651325.1 uncultured Phycisphaeraceae bacterium | reverse complement strand
CGATACAATCGGCGCGGAGGCGCGATTCAAAGAGGCCAACATAGCCACTTCGCCACTCAATTTTTGCTATCCCCTTTTCAGGCGAGCAACCCCAGCCCCCCCGAACCTCCGTCATTTATCGGCGGGATCCACGGCCCGCGGCGCCTGCTTCCAGCCGACCGCATCCGCGGTTACGATACGCTCGTGACGTCCGCGCTACGCCTTGGCGTAGACGCTTTGAATCCGACCTGTTGCCTTGGGCCTTGTTTGGGAGAATAGCTGGTGAGCTCACTTTTGGACCGTTTTTGTCGCTACGTAAAAGTCGAAACCACGGCCGTCGAAGGCGCGGATGGCTATCCCAGCTCGCCCGGCCAGCTTGATCTTTCCCGAATGCTCGCGGATGAGCTGCGCGGGCTCGGCCTGGCCGACGTTACCATGAGCGAATTCGGCATCGTGATCGGAACCATTCCCGCCACCGTCGAGGCCGCGCCCACAATCGCCTGGTTTGCGCACGTCGATACCTCGCCGGAAACCACCGGCAAAGACGTGAAACCCATCGTGCTTGAAGGGTACGACGGCCAAGACATCGTCCTGCCGGGCGATCCCAGCAAAATCATTAGAGTCAGCGAGACCGAGGGGCTTGCCGATCTGAAGGGTAAGACCATTATCTCGACCGACGGCACCACCCTGCTTGGGGCGGACGACAAGGCTGGAGTCGCCATCATCATGACGGCCGCCGATCAACTGCTCAACGGAACGCCATCCTTGCACGGCCCCATTCGCGTCGTCTTCACCTGCGATGAAGAAATCGGCCACGGTACCGACAAAGTCGATCTCGCCAAGGTCGATGCCATCTGCGGATACACGCTCGACGGCGAAGCGTCCGGCATGATCGAGAACGAAACCTTTTCCGCCGATCTGGCCGTCGTGACGATCACGGGCAAAAACATCCACCCCGCGATGGCCAAGGGAAAGATGACCAACGCATTGCGGTTGGCGGCCGACTTCATCTCACGCATGCCGTCAGACACGCTGTCCCCGGAATCGACGGAAGGCCGCGATGGCTTTCTGCACCCTTACGTGATCGACGGTGGCGTGGGCGAGGCCACCATCCGAGTCCTTCTGCGTAGCTTCGATACGGAAGAGCTGGCGTCACACGCCGAAGTCTTGCGCAAGATCGCGAAGACCGTCGCGGCCGAATACAAGGATGCGTCAATCGACGTCAACGTAACCCAGCAGTACCGCAACATGGGCCAGTACCTCAGCAAAGAGCCCCGTGCCGTCGATCTGGCCGCCAAAGCCATGCGCGACATCGGCATCGAGCCGCAGTTTTCCTCCATTCGCGGGGGAACGGATGGCTCGCGTTTCTCTGAGTTGGGCCTGCCCACGCCCAACCTCTCCGCGGGCATGCACAACTTCCATTCTCCGTTGGAGTATGCCTGCCTCGAGGAAATGGAATCCGCCGTTGCGACCCTGCTCCAACTCGCCAAGCTTTGGGGCGCGGAGAAGCCCTAGCCGCGGCGAGCCGCGCCAGGAAGGGCCGACCAGCGAAGGGCTGGCCGGTAGAAGCTCGTTCACCAACGACTAGCCCCGTGTAGCACAGCCGCCCTCGGCTGTGTTGCGACGCCATAGCGCGACCGCCCTCGGCTGTGTTGCGGCACCATAGCGCGGCCGCCCTCGGCTTCGGTGTGACGATCATGGTCTTCCCCACGTCCAAGGGACGCACGGGACCAGCCAGCCCTACACGGAAAACTGCTTCACAAGCGACTGGAGCTGCTCGCCCAGTTTGGACAGCTCGGAGCTGGCCGTCTGAGTTTGCGTTGCCCCGTGGGTCCCTTGCCGAGCCGCCTGATCCACGCCGACCATGTTCTTCGTGATCTCCTTGGACGCCGTCGCCGACTGGCTAACGCCACTTGAAATCGTTTCAGAAGCCGTGGCGACCTCAGCCACATTGCGCGCGATCTCCTTCGTCGTGGCGCTTTGCTCTTCAACCGCCGAGGCAATCGTACGCGAGACGTCGTTGACCTTCTGCACTACGTCGCTGATCTTAGCAATCGAAGCAACCGCCGTGCCGGTCGAGCTCTGGATCCCTTCGATGCGCTTTCGGATGTCTTCGGTAGCGTCGGCGGTTTGCTTGGCCAGCTCCTTGACCTCGGTCGCTACCACGGCAAACCCCTTGCCCGCGTCGCCGGCCCGAGCCGCCTCAATCGTCGCGTTGAGCGCCAACAGGTTCGTCTGTTCGGCGATGTCTTGAATCGTCTCAATGACCTTGCCGATTTCGTCCGCGGCCGCTCCCAATTCACCGATGTTCTCGTTGCTCGTATCAGCCAACCGATTGGCCTCGGCCGCCACACCGGCGGCCTGTTCGGCGTTCTTGGCGACTTCGGTGATGCTGGCCGTCATCTCCTCAACCGCGGCGGCCACCGTCTTGACGTTGGCTGACATTTCCTCGGTGGAGGAGGCCATGACGGTCATGTTGGTCGACATTTCCTCTGCCGCCGCAGCCACGGCGGTCGACTGAGTGGTCGTCGACTCGGAACTCTTCGACAACTCCGTCGCGGTGGCGGAGAGTTCGGTCGATGAGCCGGCCAGCGTTTGGGCGTTTTCGGACATATTGCCTATGATCTGATGCAGGTTGGATCCCATGCTATTGAGGGCGCTGATCATCACACCCACTTCGTCGTTTTGATCCATGTCGATGCGCTGCGTCAGGTCGCCCTCAGCCAGCTTTTCAGCGAACCCGACTGCAGTCTGGATCGGTCGGCTGATGGACCGAGCAATGAACACAGCGAAGATAGCGATCAGCGCTGTGAAGATCGCGCCGATCGCGGCAACCCACGTCAGTAAACGAGTCCCCGCGGCCGCCGACGCCGCGTGCATGGCCTCCACTGGCGCCATGATCTCTGCCTCGTCTATTTCCGCTATGAGCGCCCAGGTCGTACCAAAAACATCCACGGGCGTGTACGCGCTGAGCATCGAGTCACCCTCGTAATCTATAATCACCTCCGCGCCGGTGTTGCCCGACAGCGCCGCCTTGGCAGCCACGGTATCGACCGACCCGAGCGATGGGTCCGCAAAGGACGTCACCACGGAATGATGATCGGGATCAAGAGGAGAATCGGAACGCATGAGCTTGTCGGGGCCGATAAGGTATGACTCGCCCGTCTCGCCCATGCCGGTTCGCGAAGTCATGATGTTGTTGATGCCATCGAGTGGCAGTTGGAGGCCGACGATCACCTCTACCTCGCCGCCGTGGACAATCGGCTGACTCACAAAGGCCGCTGGAGCGCCGTTGCTCGGGGCATAGGGCGCAAAATCGGCGAACGCAAACGCTTGGGTCGCCAGGTTCTCGCGAACGGCAGCGCCGAACCCGGAATCCTTGAACTTGCCGCTGACGAAGTTGGTCTCGTAGTCCGATTCGCGTTCGACGGAATAGAAACAATACCCGTTCGCATTTAGGAGGAACAGGTCGTAGTATCCATATTGTTCTTTGTAGAGGGTAAAGAAATCCTTCTCGGCTCCGGTCACCTTCGGGCAGAACGCTTCAGCTACGTCGATTTCGCATAGCAACCCCCATTTGATTCCACCTATGTCTACAGGCGCGTACGCGCTGAGCACGGGGTTGCCGTTGTAATCGGCAATGACGTTTGTGTCGGTTGCCCCGGCAATCGCGGCTCGCCCCGCCGCGGTATCCACCTTGCCAAGCTCGGCATTGGCGAACGATCCCGCGACACTGTGGTTTACGGGGTCGAGGTAGGAATCGCTGCGCATCAGGAGATCGGGGCCGATCAGGTAGCTTTCTCCTGTCTCGCCCAAGCCCGATCGTTCCGCCATGATCGTGTTAAGCCGATCGATGGGCATCTGGAACAACGCAATGCCGATCTTCTCGTTGCCGTCAAAAACGGGCGACGCGATGAAACCGGCCGGCGCCTCATAGGAAGGTGTGTATTGTTCGTAATCCACGAGAACAACCGCATCCTTATTGCCGGCGGCGTTGGCTCTGCGAAAGGCCTCGCCGAAATTGGTCTTGGCGTACGGACCGTCAATCAGCGACGTCGAGTAGTCAAGCTCTTTGAAGACCGAATAGATGATGTCACCGGTTTCGGGGTCCGCCAAGAAGATGTCGTAGTAGCCGAACTTTTCGAGAAAGCTGCGCACTATCGGATGCACCTTGGCGTGCGCCGCGCTGTAGGTCGACTTGTCGGGAGCGCAGTCGAGACGGTGTTTGTCGCCCAATGGATGAATGTTGGCTCGGATGTAGTGGTACTGCAAGACAATGGAATCATCGTCCAACTGCTGTAGGTAACGCTCTGGGTTGGACGTCTTGCCGTCGTTTTCTTCCTGATACTTGGCGTCAAACAGACCCGTGTAATAGGATGCCAACTCATTGCGCATGGCGTTGATATCCGCGCCCGAGTATCCGTTTTCCTTGATGACGTTTCCAAACCCAGTCCGGAAGTCGCGTACCGCATCGATCACCATCTGATCTTCCGAAAACGTAAGAATCTGATCGTTGATCAATTGGAAGTAGCGCTCGACGGCGGCGCGCTTGATCTCGCGCACTGCCACCAGCTTCTTGAACGCCTCATCGCGCAGTGTGTTGACCGTTTCGACCAAGACGCCCATGTCGCCGCGGCGCTCTTTGAAGTAGTTCTCGATTTGATTCCTCTTCACGTCCCTGATAGCGATGAGTTGATTCTTGGCCGCATGGGTCAGCGCCGCCCCCCCGGTCTCGCCAATCTCAGACATCCCACTCTTGGCTGTCGTATAGCTAATGAACGCAACGATGGCCAGCGGGATCACGCTACACGCCAGGAAGGAAAACATCAGCTTGCGGCCCAGCTTGATATTCTTCCACTTCAGTCCGATTCCTGAGCCCGCAGACATGGTTTTCGCCGACCCAGGGGAACGAGTTGTGTTCTTTTTCATCTAACGGCTGCCTCCAGATTTTCGTTTCCCGGGGGGTTATCCCGAACGGTAATACCCCGGTCGCTGACTCCCGACGATTGCACTCAGATTCTGTATCGACATGTCCGAGGCGTGCCCGAAGATAGTCACGCGCCCTGTCTCCGCGCGATCGATCACGTCCCATACTCTGTCGCTTTCAAGAGAAATAGCAGCGCGTTCAACGCCATAGGGGCCATGTCGCCAAACGACACCCAAGATGCGTCATACGGGATGAGGTCGTGGAGTCTTAACGGCGGCACGTGGAGTGCCTTACGACTCCCTGGAAGCATGGTTAGGGTTGAGATGCGGACGTGTCCTGAACAGCCGAAGCGTCGGCGGCGCCCCGGCCTCTTACGCTTTGCGCGTCAATTCCCAGATGAATCGTCCGTTTTGAGGCGTAGTGCCCGAAACGCTCGTTCAAGATCGCCGGCGCGACGGTGGCGCAGGTCGGACGGCAGCTCCGACATGCGAATATGCCACTCGATGGACGTTCCGTCGGGCAACGGTACGACGATCTTACCGACGTACGGATCGAAACCGACCATCGGCGGCGGCTGCGATGTCGATCCCGCACCGGCCGCCTCAATATCGGACCCGCTCCCGCTCGCCTGGATCACTCGATAGAACAGAACGCCCTCCGGTTCCACGGCATAGGCCAACCCGGTGAAGGCCGCCACGCGGTCCAAGACGTGCTCAATCGTGGCATCGGCGACGTTGATCGAGAAGCTACGTTGCACCTGAATCGGCACCGACGCGAGGGCCCCGGGTTCGGTCTTGACCGGGATGCCGATCCGCTTGCTGATCTCGTGCAGCACTTCCACGAGCGGACGATAGTTGACGCGCAGGCTGATCGTGCCGAGCAATCGCTCCCGAACCTGATCGACCTTGGAGCGAATCACAAGGTGATCGCCGGACAGACACCACGCAAGCCCCAACCGGTCGCAGGCGAGCGTCAAGAGGCGATCAGCGCTTCCGGCCCCAACGCTACGGATCGCATCGGCCAGCATGGGCCAACCATCCCGCGCTGCCACAGCGAATTGAACCAGGGGCCTCAAACGACTCAGCGCCGCTTCGTCTGTACCCGGCCTCATCTTCTCGAGCTCTCCGAGCACTCCCAGTTCCGGCCACGTCGGCGCTCGCCCGAGGCAACTCAGCGCCGGGTGGGGAACGACTTCGACGAATCCGTCACGGACTTCGATGCCCATGCCCAGCGGCGAGAACATCTGCCGCAACCCATCGCGAAGCGGCGCGTTGGTCAGATCGAGCTGCCGAACCAACGTCTGATCTCCTCCGGGCACCAACGCGCGAACGAAGTCCGGCATGTGGATGCGCACGCCGGTTTGCTCGGTCAATTGCTGCATGGCTTCGGCCAGAGTTACGTTGTTTAGCGCCACCTTGGCGGGTTCATCCAACGCCTGTTCGATCAAGCTCCGCGGCGCCTGAGCCGACAAACCCGCGCCGATCCATGACCATGCCATCAACACCATTACCATGCGCACTGTTTCACCTCACTAACGACCGCCAGAATCTCACCTCGCCCCATTCCGCACATGCGGGCTTCACTGTATACCGCCGCCGGGAATGCCGCGCGTTGCCACCACCGCTTCAATCGCTGAACCCTTGAAGCAAACTGCTAACTCGTCGCCCGGTTGCAGGGACACAGGCCTTACACGTTCTCTCAAAGCGGCGGCAACGGTTCAGACCAGCCACCCCTAACATCCGACCCTACCACGATGATTTCCACACGATCGGAACGGGAACTCCAACGCGCCGATGCCCCGGCCCGATCCGGCTCGGTCATGGCATACGCCACGATGTTCTTGCGCGTCCCCCCTTGCGATGCATCCGCGACCCTCGCTCCCGCCATTTGATCGTAGGTTACGATGGTACGCCCCGTCAGCCGAGCCGAGTCTTGCGGATCGGAACGATATCCCATGTAGCCGATCACCGCGAGCAACACGGATGCGGCCGCGGCCAGGGAAACATAGGGCCTCAGCGTCCACGGTCGCGCCGCGCGCCGGATGGGCGAGGTCGCCACGCCCGCGAGCACCGATCGCACAAATGCATCTGAATCGACTTCCGGCGGCTCCTCCCCGTAGCTGTCCAACCAGCGATCCACCACCGCCAGAGCTGCGTCATCATCACAAGCCGCAGTGGCGGTGGCCAGTTCAACGAAGATGGGCGAATCTATCTCGGGTACATCATTTCCGCTTTCCAAAATCAAGCCATGAACCCATGCGAGCTCGGCGGCCTGCGCCTGCAACGCGGGCGAGCCGGCAAGGGCCTCATCGAGACGTGCCTGTTCCTTGACCGTCAGTGGTCCATCCAAACTCTGGCTGAAGAGAAAGAGCGGATCGTCGCGATCCGGGTTCTCGCCATATTGGACTGTTGAATTCATCGCAAGTTTTCCTGGCTACGGCGAGACGTCATCGCGAACCATAGTGGGCGTACTCCATGTTTGCCGCGCCTATCCGAACCGCGCC
>CAZYXP010000184.1:0-7464 GCA_964651325.1 uncultured Phycisphaeraceae bacterium | reverse complement strand
ACATTTTCATCAACATGCTGGTGCTGCATTTTCTCGGTCGCCCCTTGGAGCGGATGTGGTCGCCGCGCCGGTTTATCACGATCTACACTCTGTGCGGGCTGGCGGGCAACATCTTCTTCACGGTGTTGGCCTGGCAAGGCGTGATCGACCCTCGAACGCCGGCGGTGGGCGCCTCCGGGTGCATCTACGGCCTGATGGGCATCGTGGCGGTCTTGTTTCCGCATGCCACTGTGTACATCTATTTTCTCTTTCCGTTGAAGATTCGCACGGCCGCCATGATCTTCGCGGGCATGGCGTTCTACTCCGTGATTCAACGTGGAGACAACTTCGGCGGTGAGGCGTGTCACTTGGCGGGCCTCGCATTTGGAGCGTTTTGGGCGTGGCGGGGCGACGCATGGTGGGCGCGGAAGCAATGGAACCTGCCGCGAATGCCCAAGATGGGCCAAAAACGCGAGCGGGGCGGATTCACAGCCAAGGTGGAGCAACGCCGCGAGGACGCCGCGACGGTGGATCGAATTCTGCGAAAAGTGTACGACGGCGGAATTCACTCCCTATCCCAACGGGAGAAAACAGCATTGAAAGAGGCGACGGATCGGCAAGCACAACAGGAACGCGAAATGGGCCGCACCGATCGAATCTAGCGCGATGGCATCTTTCGTCCGGGGATACTGAGCCACAGAGGACACAGAGATCACAGAGGGTGGAGTGGATTCGATGCGTGATGCACGGAAAGAGGCAATGATTCCAAAGACAGCGAGCCTGGGTGGCCCGTGTCTTTTTGGACAAGGGGGACACGATGATACCGGCGCGACTCGGAGTCAAAGCCCACCCGGCACAGACGCCCTAGCCCGTAGACTTGAATCATCCTCGAACCCCGCTGTCAGTCGGAAACAATCATCGACTCCCCCACCTCCCGAGGGAGGTGGGCCACCCACGTTGCAAGCATGACGTACAGCGATCGAAAACTGGACAACCCGATCAACTGGTCGTTCCACGTGTTCCGCGTGTTTGCGATTGATGTGCGCGTCCACATCACGTTTGTGATCGGCGCGTTTGTGCTCATTGCGATGGAGCTTCCTGATCGCGGTTCGAGCGGTACGGTGGCGTTTGGGAAGGTGATCGTAGACGCCTTGGGAACGTACGCCATTCTCTTTTTCATCGTGCTCGTGCATGAATTCGGACATTGTTTCGGGGCGAGGCATGTGGGCGGCGAAGCCAACGAGATTTTGATCTGGCCTTTGGGCGGCTTGGCCTATGTACAGCCGCCACACGAACCCCGCGCCCACATGATTACGACGCTTGCCGGGCCCATGGTCAACGTGATTTTCTGCGCGATCGGTTCGGTGGCGCTGGTCCTTTGGGTGGGTCATCTGGGGGCGGTGCCGTGGAATCCGTTGCATCCCACGTCGCCGGTTTCGTTGGATGTGGTTCCTACGCTCGGGCAGGTCTGGTTGATGCGATTTTTTGGCATCAGCTACGTCATTTTGATCATCAACATGTTTCCGATTTTTCCTTTTGACGGCGGTCGCGTGCTGCAAGCGTGGCTGTGGCCGCGCAAGGGGTATGGCCGATCCATGGAAATCGCTACGGGCACGGGGATGGTCGGCGCCATCGTGATCGGCGTGTTCGGGCTCTTGTCGCAAGAATACCTGCTGATGATGATCGCGGTGTTTGGCTATCTGACCTGCTGGCAGACCAGGCGCGTGCTCAAAGAGCAAGGCGAATTCGAAGCGGGGTTCGGCGCGGAATTCGGTGGCGGATATTCATTTGGCGCCGATGGCGAAACGCGCCCGCGCAAGCTCGGATATTTCGCCCGCCGAAAGAAAGCCAAGCAAGAAGCGCGGGTGGAACGCGAGGTGCGCGAACGCAAGGAGCGGAAGCGACTTGTCGAAGACGCGTTGCGCCGGGTATCGGAATCGGGCCTGGATTCGTTGACGCCCAAGCAACGAATGCTGTTGGAAGAAGAAACGCAGCGAAGAAGAGCGGTGGACTCGAATTCCGAGTGAGGTCGCCGGAGAAGGTACGGCTACCCCCGAGCCGCGGGCTTCAGCCCGCGCGGTGCGGTGGGTCGTGCAGCTTGCCTGGCCCGCGGTGCCGCGCAAGCTGAAGCATGCGGCTCAGAATCGGTTTGGTCGGCTGATAGCTGACGGCTTTCACGCTGCATGATTGCATGGCGTTGAGACCGCCGAAGATGTTACGGATCCTCTTGAACCATGACGGAACAAGTCTTTCAGAAATGTATCCTGCCCGCGTGCGGGGCGACGTACTCCGCGGACGAGATCGTTTTTTCGTGTAAGCGATGTGGGGCGTTGCTCGACGTGGCTTACGATTGGTCCGCGTGTAGTGTCCCGGCCTCGCTGAATCACTTTGACGCGCGCCGCGGGGCTGTCGGTTGGGGTGGGCCGGAGCCACTGAACCGAAGCGGCGTGTGGCGCTTTCGAGAATTGCTGCCGATCGCGCAGCCCGAGTCGCTGGTCACCGTCGGCGAGGGGCAAACCCTGTTGCAGCGGGCGGACGGGCTCGCGCAACATCTGGGGGTCAAGCCGGGCAATCTGTTCTTGCAATACGAGGGGTTCAACCCCAGCGGCAGCTTCAAAGACAACGGCATGGCCGCGGCATTCACGCAGGCTCGACGTCTTGGCTGCCGCCGTGTCGCGTGCGCATCCACGGGCAACACCAGCGCCTCGCTCGCGCTGTTTGCATCGCAAACCGCCTTGCCCGACGGATCGGCCATGGAAGCCGTTGTGTTCGTCGGGGATGAGAAAATCGCCTATGGGAAGCTGTCGCAAGCCTTGGATTTTGGAGCCAGGACGCTTCAGGTGGCCGGCGATTTCGATACCTGCATGAAGCTGGTTCAGCAATCGGCGGATGTGCTGGGCCTTTATCTGATGAACTCGGTGAATCCCTTTCGCCTCGAAGGGCAGAAGACGATCATGTTCCGGGTTCTGGAAGGGCTGAATTGGGAGGTCCCCGATTGGATCGTCGTGCCCGGCGGCAACCTCGGCAACACGAGCGCCTTCGGCAAGGCCTTTGCCGAGCTGCATTCGCTGGGGCTGATCGATCGCCTTCCCCGGCTCGCGGTCATCAACGCGACCGGAGCCAACACGCTGCATGAGCTGTTCGACCATCGCGGTATCCGTTTCAACGGCGGCGATCCCGATCTGGCGGGCATCGAGCGATATTACCGTGAGCTCGATGAGCAAGGCTACCGCGCCAGCACGGTGGCCAGCGCCATTGAAATCGGCCGGCCCGTTAACCTCATCAAAGCGTTGCGCAGCCTGGAAACGCTCAACGGCGTCGTGCGACAGGCCGACGATCCCGCGATTCTTGACGCCAAAGCCTTAGTGGGCCGATTCGGCTACGGATGCGAGCCGGCCAGCGGCGCTTCGGTGGCCGGGTTGAGTGTACTGCTTGATGAACAGATCATCTCGCCAAGCGACCGCGTCGTGTGCATCCTCACCGGGCATGGCCTGAAAGATTCCACCGCCACCGTGGGCTACCATGGAGGCGAGCAACCGACCCATCATGCCAATCGACCTATCCCCGTAGAGGCCAACATCGAGGCGATCACCGACGCCTTGAGCGATGCCGGCTGATGTGGTACACGGGGCTGACGGGGTATCCCGTGTAGCACAGCGGCCCTCCGCTGTGTCTGGGCAACCGCTCGACCGAGGGCAGGGCCCAGCCGAGGGCGGCTGGGCTACAAATGACTGGACCAACCCCCTCAAGACAAGCTTGACACAGCACCCGTTCGGGGTGAAGCGTGGTCATCAGATTGGCGGTCCCCCGGCGCCGGGCGGGCTGAACCCCGCGGCTCAGGAACAGGCGATCCACAAGAACGGTAGGCAATCAACGAGGACGGTCCATGATTCAGCTAGCAGTTGCCGGCGGAACAGGTCGATTGGGAAGCAGTATCGTTTCGCTGGCCGCGCGGGACGAGCGGTTCGAGGTGGTCGCGATTCTTACCGGCGAGGCGGATCCGCGCATCGGTGAAATCATTCGAATCGCCGGCGCGGAAGTGGTGGTCGCAGATCGCCTAGGGATTCCCGCCGAGATCATCATCGATGCTTCCACGCCGCAGGGGACCATGGATTGGCTCAAGGTGGCCGAGCGCCTCGAAGTCCCCTTTGTCACTGGGGTTACCGGACACGATACCCACCAGATCGACCGGCTTCGCGAGGTTTCCCGGGCGATTCCGGTGGTGCGGGCCTCCAATTTCAGCGTCGGCATGAACGCGCTGGTTCGCACGGCCGGTGATCTTGCGAAACAACTCGGCGCCGGCTACGACATCGAAGTGATCGAGACACACCATCGCCACAAAGCAGACGCACCAAGTGGAAGCGCCCTGACGATCCTCGAGGCGATTCACGGCGTTTCGGATCGGGTAGCGGCGGGCGGCGTCGTGCATGGCCGCGAGGGGAAGTCGCCCGAGCGCCCGAGAGGCCAAATCGGAGTCCATTCCGTCCGCATGGGAGAAACCGTTGGGCGGCACGAGGTTCATTTCAGCGGATTCGGGGAAACCGTGACGATCGTCCACGATGTGCAGTCTAGGGAGCCGTTTGCAGCCGGGGCGCTCCGTGCCGCTTGCTGGGCGGTACAACAAGAACCTGGTCTTTTTTCCATGGACGACGTGCTCCGGGATGGGGCGCTGTAGCGGGCCGAATCCCAGGAAAAGCGATATAGGACGTTCGCCGCGACCCGCCAGACGCCTAAGGTTCCGCAGTCTCTGGTAACTGGTGTGGCGATGATTCGCGCCTCGCAACGAGGCGCGACGTCGAGTTCATCGCCGGATCGCGTGATTCCGGTCAAACTGAGGCAGGCTGACTAGCATTTCCGGGGTCTTTTTGCTACGATAGGCTAGCTAGGTGGAGTGGACGGGAGGCTTTCCGAGGAAAGTAGCGCAAGCGGGTCGGCTGCCATTCGGCTTCGGTTTCGCTCGAGAAGGAATTCTTGTTTCACATTCGCCGTTGGGGGTTGTATGAATCGGTGCTTTGTCGTCTACCACGGCGATGGCGCGGATTGGTTTGATGGGGCCTAGTGGGTCTTGCTGCTGATGAGCTTTATCGTTGACGATGACCGAATCGATGGACACCCGTCTGAATCATTAGGGAGATTGGTCTGATGCGCAGTCTTAAGTATGTAGTGCCGGTATGCCTTCTTGTAGCGTGGAGCCTGTGTTGTTCGCAGGCGAAGGCGGGCACGACGCCCTTAACGACGGAGTTGTTCGCCAGTGGTTTACAGCGGCCCGTGGGGCTGACAGCACCGGATGGCGACTTCAGTCGCGTCTTCGTGATTGAGAAACGCGGGCGTGTTCGTGTCATCCAAGATGGCGTGCTATTGGGAACGCCCTTTCTCGACATCGATTCTATCGTCGGCGGCGGAACCAGCACCAACGACGAGCGCGGGCTCTTGGGCATCGCGTTTCATCCGGACTTTCTCAACAACGGTTTCTTCTACCTTGACTACACCAACAATGCCAACAACACGACGATTGCGCGTTATCAAGTCAGCGGTGACCCCGCAACGAACAACGTGGCCAATCCCGCCAGCGGAAGCGTCCTGCTGACGATTTCCCAGCCGTTTTCAAACCACAACGGCGGCTGGATCGCGTTCGGCCCCAACGACGGCTATCTGTACATCGCGATGGGCGACGGCGGTTCCGGCGGCGACCCCAGTGATCGCGCCCAGAACCTGAATCAACGGCTGGGCAAAATGCTTCGGATTGACGTCGACGGCGGATCACCGTTCGCCATTCCGCCGGACAATCCTTTCGTCGGCATTGCCGGCGATGATCTCATCTGGGGCTACGGATTGCGCAACCCGTGGCGCAGTTCCTTTGACCCGACCAACGGTGATCTCATCATCGGCGACGTCGGGCAAAACGCATGGGAGGAAATCGACTTTCAATCCGGGGCCAGCGTTGGCGGCGAGAACTACGGCTGGCGATGTATGGAAGGCGCCCATTGCTTCACGGGCAGTACGGGCTGCACCTGTTTTGAAGCCGGGCTGGTTCTGCCCATTCACGAGTATTCCCACGGCGGCAACCCCTTCCGCTGTTCGCTTACCGGCGGCGAGATTTATCGCGGCTGCGCCATGCCGGACATGCAAGGCACCTACTTCTTCGCGGATTTCTGCAGCAACCAAATCTGGAGTTTCGAGACGGACGGCAACACGATCTCCAATTTCCAGGATCGCTCGACCGAACTTAATCCCCCCGGAGCTGGTTTCATTTCGTCCATTGCGTCGTTCGGTCGCGATGGTCTAGGCGAAATCTACATTGTCGAGCAAGGAAGCGTCGCGACCAACGGCGAGATTTGGAAGATCGTCCCGGTCAGTGGAACCCCGGTCAACGATTGCAACAGCAATGGAATCGAGGATAACTGCGAAGTCGCCGACGGCAGCGAACCAGATGGCAACGGAAACGGCGTACCCGACGCGTGCGAATGTCAAGGCGCTTTGGCGCCTCCCCTTGCGGAGGCGTTTGTCGTGGATCCCTGCGCGGTCGATGGGGACTGTGCCAACAATGCGACGTGTCTCGCCGGCCGCTGCTACGCCCCCAAGAACCGGTATATCAGCCTCGATTTGAGTGCGATTCCCGTTTCTGTGGACGCATTCAGCGTTCGGATCACGCATTCGGGAAGTGGACGTCAGTGGTGGATGGGGATGCCAAACTCCGGCGGTGTCGCGGGGCTATCCAACGTCCCCGTCTTGCTTCAGGCCCATGGCCTCGGACTCGTGACAATCACGGGCTGCGGAATCTCTCCCAATGGGATCTATGACGTACAGCTCATCGAATCAACGTGCGACCCCGCCGACGAGGCCAGCTATTCCACCCCGTTACCCCTTCCCACATCGGCCCTGTGGGGCGACGCGGTAGGCGGAACGACGGGCGGCATCTGGCAGCCGCCCAACGGGGTGGCCAACCTCGAGGACGTTCAGGCATTGGTGCAAACGTTCCAGGGCAGCCCGACCGCCCCGCCACTTACATGGTCCGACCTGGGCGATGAGGTGCCCAATCAGGTGGCGAATCTCAGCGACGCCCTCTTGGACGTGCTGGCGTTCCAGGGCGCGCCCTATCCGTTCTCGGCACCCTTGGATTGCCCGTAACACCGGATTCGGCCCTGGCGGCCCTTCGTCAGAGCACTTGGCGCAAGCCTGGTGACCTCTTTCTTCAAACATGGGTGCAAGCTTGGCGGCATCGTCCCCAATGCCCCGTGTGCAAACCCGGTGGCGTTCGACGGCAACGTGGTCTGCCGGCTGGCACTAGCGGCCCTGAATGGGCGTGCCCATTCCGCCAAATGTGGCGCGAAACTCGGCCAAGGCGCTGCACAGCGCTTGACGGGCGTCGCGTCGCAAAATATCTTCTGTGACTCAGACGCCCCCATCGTCTAGTGGCCTAGGATATCAGGTTCTCATCCTGGAGACAGGGGTTCGAGTCCCCTTGGGGGTATTTCACCAAAGCCC
>CAZYXP010000183.1:0-7471 GCA_964651325.1 uncultured Phycisphaeraceae bacterium | reverse complement strand
TACGCCCGGAGGGACTCGAACCCCCAACCTGCTGGTTCGAAGCCAGCCACTCTATCCAGTTGAGCTACGGGCGCCCGAGGCAAACAATCCTCACGCGCACCGCATTATAGGGCGACCCGTGAGTTGGTCTAGACGCGCTGCAGCGGAACAGCAAAGCCGCCAGGGCAATCGCATCCAGATCGCAAACTCCGAGTTTCGGCTCGGAAACGCTGGTGCGAACGCTTGGGCACGCTTCATGCGGTCGCGCAGATCGGCGTTTTCACGCTTGTATTCGCAGTCTGAATTTAGATGCGATTGGTCTGCTAAGCCGCAAGCCATGACCACGAGGGGTTGCGTGCATGGCGACTTATGTGCTAGAACCTTGCCGATTGTCGAGATTCGGCTAATCTATGGATCGTCGTCCACTTGGCGCGAGTGGGACGGCGGCTTATCCGTGCCATGCCGTAATACCGCACCTGGGTTTAGGCAACACGGTTTTTTGAACGGCGCGAGGATGGTTCCGGCGTGGCTATGCCCAGCAGCAAATCAGACAAGACAACCGACCCAAAAACACCCGAGAAGTCACAGGCGGCCGCCGTCAAGCCGGCGGAGAATGCCCAGGTTGCGGCCAAACCAGTCGGCAACACCGGCAAAAAGCCGCTCGGGGTCAAAGAGGTCATTCCCTTTGAATGGAAGCTCGTCGGTTCCTCGGGAGGCCTGGTGCTTACGCTCTTCAAGGCGATCGAGCGCGACGACGTCGAGGCCCAAAGAGAGCGGGTCGAGCGCGAAGGGTTCTATCAGGATCTCCGCGTGCTTCCCGCCAACGAGCCGCTCAAGCAAGTCAAGGCGATCAAGGCCGCCAAGGACAAGGCAGCCAAGTCGCTGGGAGCCGCTCCGGCAATGAAGAAGGTGGCCAAGGCGGCGGATTCAAAGGCAAGAAAGAAGGCCGAATCCGTAATGATTCGCCTCCCCAAGCCCAAGGCAAAGCCCGAAGCAGAAAAAAAGACGGCCAAGAAAAAAGCGAAGAAGAAGACGGCGGCAAAGACCGCAAAGACAAAGAAGGCGGCCAAGAAGGTCGTGAAGAAAGTCACCAAGAAGGCTGCGAAGAAAGCCACCAAGAAGGTGGTGAAGGCCAAGGCGGCAAAAAAGCCCGCTAAGAAAGCGACCGCCAAGAGCCCGAAAAAGACCGCCAAGGCAAAAACAGCCAAGAAATCCGCCAAGAAGAAGTCGAAGAAGAAGTAGGGGCGGTCAACGGTGTGCCATTACGGCCCGCGAGGCGTATCGTTGCCTGTTCTCGCCGCTGGGGCCAAAGGCGTCGATGTTGGATGGTGTGGCGGCACGAGTTGAGATTGGACGACATCATGCCCTCGCGGCCTAACCTCGCCCTCGCGGCCTAACCATGTTCTTGCGAGCCACTACACGCAACACGACCGCCGGATTCTCTGTGGCCCGCGCAAAGGCGCCCGTAACGACGCTCTTAGCTGTTGTCGCAGTAGTCGTAGCAGGGCTCGCCATCTGGCGTGCCACCGGCGCGGACGTATCCAAGAAACCCAATGCACAAGATTCCCAAGCGCGCCCGGGCGCGGAAAACAGCGCCAAACCACGGGTCGTTGCGGCTCCGGCTTTCGCTGAGGTCAGTCGCGAAGCAGGCCTCGCGTTCACCCATGAGTGTGGCGCGGAGGGGGAATTCCATATCCCTGAGGAAATGGGCTCGGGCGGAGCGTTATTCGACTACGACGATGACGGCGACCTCGACATCTACCTGGTTCAAAGTGGATTCATCGGCTCGGCCAACGAGGCCCACCGGAACCACCTCTTCCGCAATGACGGGACGGGGCAATTCGAGGACGTCAGTGCGGAAAGCGGCTCCGACGTACCGGGGTACGGCATGGGGGCCTATGCGGCCGACATCGACAATGATGGCGATCTCGACCTGTACATCACGCGGCTAGGCCCCAATGTGCTACTGCGCAACAACGGCGACGGCTCCTTCACCGACGCCACGGAAGCGGCGCACGTTGGAGAACCGGGTTTCGGCACCGGCGCCGCCTTTTTTGATTTCGATCGCGACGGATGGCTGGATCTCTACGTCGCCAACTATTTGAACTGGTCCCCCGCCATCAACGCGCCATGTTACGCCCCCTCCGGCGTACGAGACTACTGCAATCCAACGGACTACAGATCGCCGGCGGAACACCGGCTTTACCACAACCTCGGAGACGGCACGTTTGAGGATGTTTCCGAGCGGGCGGGCATAGCCGGCGCACTTGGCCACGGCCTCGGCGTGATCGCGGTCGATTTCAACGACGACGGCTGGCTCGACCTCTACGTGGCCAACGATCAAAACCCCGCGTTTCTCTGGATCAATCAAAGAGATGGGTCGTTCATCGATGAAGCCGCCTTCGCCGGCTGTGCGTTCAATCGCGACGGGATCGCCATCGCAGGCATGGGCGTCGTATCAGAAGACCTCGATCGGGATGGTGATTTCGATCTGCTCGTGGCCAACATCCACGACCAAACCCATCTCGCGCTTAGAAACGGCGGCGGTTTCTTCGATGACGTTAGTCTTCCCTGGGGATTGGGCGGCTGGGGCGTGCCCTACACCGGGTTCGGAATCAGCCTTTTCGACCAGGATCATGACGGGACGATGGAGCTCTTCGTGGCCAATGGCGCCGTGAACATCCAGTTGGAACCGCAGCGGCCCGGCCACGCGTACGCAGAACCCAACCAGTTCGCCCGGCGCGACGCGACGGGCAAGTTCCAAGACGCGAGCCCGTCATCCGGGCTTCCGTTTGGCGAAATTGAAATGAGCCGAAGCGTGATTTCCGGCGACTACGACAACGACGGCGATGTCGATCTGCTGATCACCAACAACCGCGGCCCGGCCAAACTGCTGCGCAACGATCAGCACACCGGCCGCAGTTGGGTGTTGTTCGACGTGATTCCCGATAGCGGCAACCGCAACGCCCTGAACGCGCGCATCGAAGTCGTCGCAGGCAGCAAAACTTGGCTACGCGAGGTCCGACCCCACGTCGGCTACCTTTCGAGCAACGACCCGAGGGTTCACTTCGGGTTGGGCTCCGCCGAAATCATCGAGCGAGTCACCGTGACATTCGTGGGCGGCCAGACCCAAACCTGGACGAATCTCGCGGTGAATCGACAATGGCAACTCCGACAGGCTACATCTAAGTAGGCGGGTCGACTGACGCCGTGAGGGTGCAGAGTACGGATCATGGGCACGAAGAAAAAACGCAAGCGGCGAAATCAACCGGAGGTCGGCGCGCGCGCTCCACGCCCGACGAAACGCAAACCGACGACAAGAACCTGGATCCCCAACGCGCTATTTGCCCTGATCATCGTTGCGGGGCTTGGCTATTTGGTCTGGCCGTTTGGGACCAATTCGTCGCAGACCGTCCAACCCTTAACTCGCGCGCCTCAATCCGCCAACGCGACGTTCAAGCCGCCCAAACCGATCGTCGCCACCGACGACGCCGGTACGCGGACAGCCCGGTTTGACCATGGCGCGCTGATCGCTTGGTGTCGCGCCGTGAATTTGCCCGAGCTACCGGATCTGGGGCGGATCGAGCCGCGCATAGCAGAGGCGTTGCAAACCGCGCTGGGCAAGATCGCGCGTGCCCGATCCGCCGACAATCTTGGAAAACTAGGCCAGATATACGAGAGTCTAGATTGCCATGAGGCCGCGCAGGCATATTTCAAACTGGCCGAGCGCGCGGATCCCACGGCGTTCCGCTGGCCCTACTACCGTGCCTGCATCCATCAATTGCTGGGGCGTAACGACCTGGCTTTGGCCACCTTCTCAGCGGCAGAGCCGCGCCAACCCGAATACGCGATTCTCCACGGCCGGATGGGGCAGCTTTATCTGGAAGCGGGCGATTTGCCGCAGGCTGAAGCCCGTTTTGGCAGGTACGCACAACTCAATCCAGAGGATTCGCTGGGCTACGTCGGACTGGGGCGAGTGGCCCTGGCGCGGGGCAAGAATGATGAAGCCCTCGCCCTTTTGCGTCAAGCGGTTCAGCGCGGCCCCAATGATTTCCAATCCCATTATTATCTCGCCACGGTGCTCGCGCGGATGGGACAACGCCCGTTGGCCCAAACCCATTTCGACATCGCCACCAAGCTGCCGCAAGGCAAGTGGTTTTTCATACGTGATCCGCTCGATCAGGAATTGCAACAGTCCGCCGGATCGATTCAAGCGCTCGTGACGTATTTCGAGCAACTCGTCCAGTCCAATGATTACCCGAAACTTGCCAAGACCGCCGAAGACATACTGGCTTATCGCCCTGCCGACACGTTGATGATGGCAAATCTAGCGTCGATCTACCGCAAGCAAAAGCGGTTCGACGAGGCCCACGCCATGCTGGATCGGGCCGCCGAGCTTCAGCCGGACCTTCTGAAAATCGCGATCGTGCGCGCGGCCATCCACTTGGCGCAGTCAAAATTCATCGACGCCATCGCTTCGGCCAACCAGGCGCTCGCGTTCGACAACACCAACATCGAGGCGATCAACATCCGTGGCCGGGCACTGTTGCTGTCGGGGCGGACGCAAGAAGCGGAAGACGACCTGCGCCGCGTGGCCGAATCTGATCCGAACAACGTGGGCTACGCTTACGTTTTGGGAGAGGCGCATCGCGCGTTGGGCAAGATAGAAGAAGCCAAGAAGGCCTACCGCCACGCACTGAACCTCAACCCCGCGTTCACCCCCGCGCGAAAGCGCCTGGACGAGCTGGAAGCACAATAGACGACGACCGTGCCGCCGAATCGCCAGCCAGAGCCGGCAAGGGGTCCCTTTTCAGTGTACGCGGCGCGAGACCGCTGACCTCCTGCCACCTGAGGGTCCGCAGGCTTGCGCCAACGGCTCTGTTGGCGAGCCCCTCCGTGTGATTCTACCCATGGGCCCCACCTTGGATTTGCGACGTGGACATTCTTGCGATTCCTTGCGATACTGCTGCCGGTTTCCGAGCGGAATCGTTGGCCGAATCGGCCGAACCAGCACAGGGCGCGAGATAACATCGAGAAGGGAGTCACACCCAAATGAGCATTCTGGTCAACAAGAACTCCAAGGTAATCTGCCAGGGCATCACAGGTAAAGCGGGCGCGTTTCACACCGCCCAATGCCTGGAATACGGTTCGCAGATGGTCGGCGGGGTTTCGCCGGGCAAGGGCGGAACCAAATCAGAGCACGGCCTGCCCGTGTTCGATACCTGTCACGACGCGGTGGCCGAGACCGGCGCCGATGTCTCGCTGATTTTTGTGCCCGCGCCATTTGCCGCGGACGCCGCCATGGAAGCGGGCGACGCCGGTTGCAGCTTGGTCGTGCTGATCACAGAAGGCATTCCTACGCTGGATATGGTGCGGGCGCGAGCCTACCTCGATGCCAAGGGCGTCAAGCTACTCGGCCCCAACTGCCCGGGGATCATCACGCCGGGCGAGTGCAAAGTCGGCATCATGCCCGGTTATATCCACAAGCCCAAGGAGCCCGGCTGCAAAACCGTGGGCATTATTTCTCGAAGTGGAACGCTCACGTACGAGGCTGTCTGGCAGTGTACCTCTCGCGGCATTGCCCAATCGACGTGCATCGGTATCGGCGGCGACCCGGTCAAGGGGCTCAATTTTGTCGAGCTGCTCGAAATGTTCGAAAACGACTCGGATACGGATGGGATGATCATGATCGGAGAAATCGGCGGCACTGATGAAGAAGCTGCGGCCGCTTACATTCACGATCACATCAAGAAACCCGTCGTGGCGTTCATCGCGGGTCAAACGGCCCCGCCCGGCAAGCGCATGGGCCATGCCGGCGCGATCATCAGCGGTGGCGAGGGCACGGCCGCCTCGAAAATCGATGCCCTGAATAGCGCCGGCGTGATCGTCGCCGATTCTCCGGCCACCATCGGCGAGGCCCTGTCCGGCGTGTGCTGTGCTTGCTAACGACCCATGATCGACAGGCCGACCTACCGTGAGTGTCCGACGCCGCGCGAACGAGGAATCGCAAACCGTGGCGCGCCATGACGATCACGAGCCCCCGCCAATTGGGCCCAACGCCCCGGCGGGGCTCGATCCGATTCCCACTGCCCGAAAGATTGATTGCCCCGTAGAGCCGGCGATCGCAACCGCACCCCGCCCGATGCTACTGCTGCAATCCTCAAGACAATCGATCGCGGGAGACCTCGCTCTTTTTCTGGTGTTGGCCATCATGGCCGCGTTCATACTGCCGGGATTGCTCACGGAGCGTTTTTGGACGGTTTTCGGACAACCGATAGCACCTGAGATAGTCACTGACGACCTCGCCCTAGGGCGACGGATCTTTTTTCCCGTCATGATCATGCGTGGCGTGGCAGCGCTGCTGGTCGTCTGGGCGATGCTCGCAGTTCGTCGCCAGTCGTTTGGATCGATCGGCCTTTCGCGCGGCCGTTTCTGGGGGCATGTAGGCGTCGGCATACTGGCAACCGGCGCCTGTTTTCTGATGACATGGACCTGGTTGCTGCTGATTTTCTGGGTTTGGCCCGACTTAGCTCCGCAGGCGGGGGAAAACGTGAAACGCTTGCTCGAACGCGTGCCGCGCATGGGGATCGGATCGATGTTTCTGGTGGCGGTGTTGGTCGGTTGGTACGAGGAAGTCCTGTTTCGCGGATTTCTAATGACCCGGCTCCGCCGCTTGACCGGGAGCTGGACGCTGGGTGTGGCGCTCAGCGCGACAATCTTCACGCTCCCCCATATGTACGATCAAACGCCTGTCATGATGGTGGTAGTCGGTTCGCTGGCACTTATTTTCAGCCTGACCACCATTTGGCGCCGCTCGATCATCCCTGCCATAGTGGGGCATGCCCTGTTCGACTTCTGCCAGTTTATCGGTCTTTTCTACGTGGCAGCCCCGGCCAGCACACCGTAGCCCGGTTTTTGCGTCGTTTACACGCAGGCGGAACACTGCTATAGTCCCAAACTGGTCGGCAGGAAAATCCGCCTCAAAAGGCTTCGATGCAGAAACACGCAAACTTACCTGAACCCTTCGCCAAGCTAGGAATCGAAGTGCGGCTCCTTAAAGCCGTGCATAAGATGGGTTTCGAAACTCCTTCGGATATTCAGGCGCAGATGATTCCGCCCGCGCTGGCGGGCAAAGACATCATCGGCCAGGCCCAAACCGGCACGGGCAAGACTGCCGCGTTTTCGCTACCGATTCTCCAACGGATGAACCCGGCGGGGCGCATTCAGGCGCTTTGCCTCGCCCCGACGCGGGAATTGGCGGTTCAAATCGCGGCGGAAACCCAGCGATTGGCCGAGTTTGCCGGTTTTCACGTCGTCCCGATCTACGGCGGACAGAAAATCGCTAAGCAGGCGCATGCCTTGGGCCGCAAGCCCCATTTCGTGGTGGGCACGCCGGGCCGGGTCAAGGATATGGTCGGGCGGCGCATGCTCGACCTCCGCGGCATTCGCTTTGCCGTGCTCGATGAGGTCGACCGGATGCTCGACATCGGGT
>CAZYXP010000182.1:0-7790 GCA_964651325.1 uncultured Phycisphaeraceae bacterium | reverse complement strand
CCGGGGGCGGCGCTGCGCTTGCCCCCGGCTACTTTAGCGCAGGCCTTCAGCCTGCAATCACAATCGCCGGGTCTGTCATGCACAATCGTCGGGCCTGTCATGCACAACCGCCGATTTCGTCATGCATGACCGCCGGTTTTGCCACGGCCCCTGGTTTGTCATCGCACCCGGTTTGTCCTGGCCCCTGGTTCGTCCTGGCACGCGGTTTGTTCTCGCACCCGGTTTGTTCTGGGCCCTGGTTTATCTTCGCCCTGGGCCACTCACCGGCCCGGCGACTGTCCCAAGCCGGCTGCTACCCGAGTGCCACCGTTCTACTCTTCCGCGTAAACGCGATCGTAGCGGCCAATACCAGCATCAGCCCCATGACCAAGACGCCCCATTCGGACACCGTCGGGATCGCCGTGCGCCGAATCGCATGCGCCGCCGCGCATGCGAAGGCGTCATCGCAGGGGAAGAACATCAACGCGTCGATGTTGTCGGTCGTGGCTCCAAGACCGAGCACTTGCGCGGGGGCGAAGACCTCCGTAGCGAGGCCAAGCCGGGCAATGAAGACATCGGCAGCGCCGCCGACGTCGCTCGATCCGGGAATCTGCCCGATGGAGGGGGAACCCGGGGCGAGGGTGAAAATGATGTGATCGGTGCCGTCGTAGAGACCGTTGCCGTTGTCGTCGAAGATGATCATGCCGCTGATGTCGTCGGCCGTATCGAGGCCGAGGGCTTGGGGCGGCGCGAAAAGAACGATGTCAGCCGCGGGGCCTCCCGGGTCGGCGGCGAAGAAAATGGACGCCCCGCTCGGCGGACCGTTGTTGGGCAGGTTTTGCAGCGAGGGGGAGTTGCGATCGGCTGAGAAAAACACGCCTTGGATGGGAACGCCCGCGATGACCAGGGTCGGATCCTTCTGGGTCGAGTTGACGTTGTCCTGCGGGTCGGTCGACGTGTCTTCGGCGCTGGTGGGCGGATCGGCCGAGAAGTCCGTGCCGCCCTCGTCGAAGTTGTTGCCGACCAGCGTGTTGTTGGGCGCGGAAGCGGCCACGCCGCCTGGCGGGGGAACAATACCTCCCGCGCGGGTGAACAGCTCCAAGCTCATGTACTGATCGCCCGCGGCGTGCCCCCTGAGGGCTTGATCGAACGCGTTGTAGGGAATGTGCTGCCCGCTGAGTTGCCCATCGGGCGGCGTCAGACCGCGGCTCTCCCGATCCACCGAGAACAGCAGCGTAAACGGTGCATCGGGCGGGAATCCGGCGTTGTTGGTGGAGAGCGCGTCGAGCTGGTCGCCGGGTTGGCCCATGCCAAGGCCGCCGCCGAGCACAACCGGTGTCGGAATGGGGAACGCCAAGCTCAGCAACGCGTCGGCGGGCACGGAGCCGTCCAACACCTTGGGCGATTGGGCATCGAATGAATACAACGGTCGCGGGAGCGGATTCAGCGGCGGCGTGGCAAGAGTAGCAGTCGCTAGCAGGGCTACAGCAAGCACGGCCGGCAAGAAACGGCACGTGGACGGTCTTCGTTTGACATGTTCATTCATTTTGACTTCCCCAGTGAAATTCAGGTACGGATGACCGCAGGCGCCTTGCGCCGCGATCCTTGCCATCGGGACATCCGCGTAGCGTTCTTCGGCTATCCATCATTCGTGCCAATCCAAGTCGGCCAATCCGGATTTAACTCCAGTTTCCGCAGCAACCATTCGGCGCGAAAGCTCGACCCCGTTGCGCCGGCAAAACAGCGTTGGGCTTGCCGCAGGTTTTCGATCGCCTGGACACGGTTGCCATCTGCCAACGACTTGACGCCGGCGAGAAACCACACCTCGGCACGATGTTTCCAATTGGATGGGACGCCCTCCGATTGCCCCAACAGTATAGCAGATTCAAGGTCGCCTGTGGCAAATTCGTAAAGAGATCGTACCCATGCAGCGTCTTCAGGGGCTTCGGTTTCGATGGATACAACGGTCTCTTGAAGTCCGGCTTCAGCCGCCGCTTGGGCATCGTCGGGTTTTCCGAGCAGGTTCAGCAGCGTCCACGCATGCAACGGCCCGCGAAGACCGAAGGCCGCTTCATCGAAGAGTGCCACACTTCTTTCCATGGCTTGGTCGAAGTTACCGGACTCTGCGAGAAGCACTGCGGGAAACACATGCGCGTAAAACGGATCGTCTTGCATGCAGTGGGCGACCACATCTTCCATCGCTCGCTCATAGTCGCCCGTCCAGTCGTACAGGCGCCACCGATAGTGGTAGCCCTCGCAGCGCCGCGAGGGTTGCTGGGCAAGTTGGATCGCCAAGGATCGCGCCTCGATGGCTTCCGCGAATCGGCCCATGTGCTCGAGGCATTCGGCCTCGGCGGTGACGGGGCGATCGCTTTGGGGGTCGATCTCTCGGCCGCGCCGCGCCCACGTCAGGGATTGCTCGAAATACTCGGCGGCGGTCTCGTCGGCGCGCACACCGGAATTGCCCTCGTAAACTTCTCCCGCAAGGCGATAAGAAATGGACAGCAGATAGTACGGATACGCCCCATAATAACCGTCCTCGGCGATCTGTTCGAGCGCCGCGCGGGCCTCTTCAAACGCGTCGATCCTTCTGAGTTTGTACATCCGCTGATTGTGCGCGCGGGCCAGATGAAGCGACGCCTGCGGAAAGTATTCACCCACCGACGCCCGTAGCATTCTCGCCTTGCGGTACGAGGCGATGGCTTCGGCGACGTCGTCGTTATGAAGGAACAATCCGCGCAAGAGCCATGCTTCGGCACTTTGCGCCCCGCCGTTGGATTCGGCCAGATCAAACGCCCGTTGAGCCGCTACGTCGTTGCTCGGAGGACGCGCATGAGCCCAGGCAAGCATGTAGAGCGCTTCCATGTTTTTTGGCTCGTTGTTCAGCAGCAGTGTTAGCGTTTCAATGGCCTCCGCGCGGTTGCCATGGCCGATGTGCCACAGGCCCCGTGCAAGATAGCGCGACGCTCCGTCAGCGCCTTGGGCCTCGGCTTGGTCCAGTTGATCTGCCACCAGGTCGGGCTCACGGTAGTTGAAGTGAATAAGTCGATCGTAGGCCCCTTCGGCAAGTGAACGGGCGTTGGCGTGACGGGTAGCGACTGCGCTAAAGCTCCAAGCGCTGGTCACGATCGCCAAGGCGATGATCGCCGCGATGGCCAGGCTCGCGGTCTTGTGCCTTCTAGCCCATTTGATGGCCCGTTCGAGCGGCGTGATCCGCCGGCTAAGAATCGGCCGATCTTGGGCGAAGCGGCGCAGATCTTCAGCCATCGCGTCGGCATCTCGGTAGCGGTCGGCCGGCGTTTTTTGCATCGCGTGCAAGCAGATCGTTTCCAGGTCCATAGGGACGTGCGCGTTGATCTGCCGCGGACGCCTCGGCTCCTTCGTTTTGACTTTTTCGAGCACGCCCTCACGCGTCTCCGCTTCGAACGGCCGCGCGCCCGTGGTCAGCTCGTACAGCGTCACGCCCAACGCGTAGACGTCGGTTCGTTCGTCAATGTCGTTCACGGCTCCACGCGCCTGCTCCGGCGAAAGGTAGAGCGGCGTGCCCATCACTTCTCCGCTGATCGTGACGTGGGGCTGGCTGACCACGCGGGCCAGTCCGAAGTCGGTAATATGGATGCGGCGATCGGTGCCCAACAGCAGATTGTGCGGCTTGATGTCGCGGTGGATCACGCCGTTGTCGTGGGCATGGGCCAAGCCATCGGCCACGCCGGCCATCAGCGAAGCCAGATAGCGGTAGTCTTCGGGGCTACGATTGAATTCCGCTACGGATCGCTCGTATCGTCCTTTATCTTCATGCTCGTCCGGTTCGGGCATGGCCGCGTGCGACAAGGCGGTGTGGCCACTCAACTCGGATTCCGTTTGGTCGGCGCGCGTTGAACTCAACCATTCCGGGTGACTGCGTATGACTCGATCCAGCGACGCCCCCTGAATCAGTTTCATGGCGTAGTAGAAGTGCCCGTCGTGCTCCCCTTGGGCATAGACCGGGACAACGTTGGTATGATTCAGGCATGCGGCCGCCATCGCTTCGGCGCGAAACCGCTGGACGGCCGTGCGCCCGTGACGGGCGAAATCCGGCAGCACTTTCAGGGCCACCTCTCGATTCAACGAGCACTGCTTGGCTTGATACACGACGCCCATGCCGCCACGACCGATTTCTCGAATGATTTCAAAGTCTGCGAGCGTATGGCCCGGGGCGAGCGAGCCGCTCGCGCTGGATGCTCGCCTTGCAGCGGAGCCCGGTCGAAAGAGGTCCATGGAGGAGGTGCCATCGCCCAGTTCTGAGCCTTCAGGTCGGTCGAACGCATCGCGTAATTCCGCCAGCAGGGCGTCATCACCCCATGGCCCGGAATCTCCGGAAGGAGCCGAGCCATCCGATTCCTTTTGGGCGCCCATTCGTTCCTCTCCACCGCCGGTCACGTCGACGCAGAAACGGTTATCAGACTCTGTCTTGCGGCGGCTCACGCCTTTCTTGGCCAAATACGCGCGTTCGCCTCGCCCAGGGACTGGCGTCTTCTCGTCCGAGCCCCGGGGTTCTAAACCGCGTAGTTGCGCGTGCCCGCACGCGAACGAATCTCGCGACGCCATAATCCAATAGACGCACGCCCCGGCGTTTTGACACCGGGAACATTTTTCGCTGGCATCTTTTCAGAGCACCGGGCGCAAGCCCGGTGACCTCCGCTGACTCGCATGGTCCGAAGGCTTGCGCCAGCGGCTCTGATCGGATAGTCCGCAGGCTTGCGCCCGCGGCTCTGAGTTGGCGCGCCAACGCCGCATTATACGTCCTCGTCGGGATCCAACGCTGCTAGATGCTCGCGAACACGTTTAAGAACGCGTGATTTGGCCTGGTAGACGCTGGCTTTGCTCAAACCGACCTGCTTGGCTGTTTCGTCCGCGGCCATGCCGCCCATGGCGTGCATCTCAAACGCCTGCATCGTAGATTCTTCGAATTCTGAGGCCACGGCTCGCAAGGCCCACCGCAGGCGGTGCAGCCGCCATTCGTTTTCCCATCGGGCGTCGGCGCTGGATTCCTTCTCGGCCGCAAGATAGTCGAAATCATGCGGATCGAGCGCAACGGCCTGCCTGGCCTCTTTTCCCGCACGCCGCCCGAGTGTGTGGACGACGGCCGTACGAAGATAGGAGCGGAAACGGCCCTTTCGCGTGTCATATTCAAACCCGTCCATCGCCTTGAACACATACATCTCGACTTCCTGGACGGCGTCCTCGGCGTCGGCATGGCTGGCGCCGCGGCTACGTGCGTAGCGGTAAAGCAGCTCGCCGTATCGATTGTGGAACTCCTCCCAACTGAGCGAGTCAGACTTGTCGCGGAGCCGCAACAGGAGCGTTAGATGTGTGGATTCCGACGGACGCATGAGTCTCTCGCGAACCCCGGACCCTCGGTGGCCATCATACCACAAAACGGGGATCGGATGCCAATCTAAACGCTAAGAATGCCTCCGGAGGGTGGGCATTTCCGGCGAGATGGGGACCGCCTCAGAGCCGCAGGCGCAAGCCTGTGGACCTCCTGCGTGATCAGAGGGCACCGGGCTCGCGCCCGGCGCTCTGATCAGAGCCGCTGGCGCAAGCCTGCGGACTCCTCCCGTGGAAGAACGTTCCCGCGTCTATGCCCCGCCTACGGACTGCCGTCTGCCGTCTGCTGGAGCACCTTAGCGGCGCCGACCTCCTCAAATCGGGACAGGTCCGTCCAGAATGTGCCCTCCCCGGCGAAGAACAGCCGGATGGAGTCGGGCTGAAAGTTTTCGGCAAACGTGTAGAGATTAAACGCGTGTCCGCCGCCAATCGCGTTCACCAGCATCTCGTAGCCCTCCGCTTCCGCCTCCTTGCTCATCTTCTCGACGGCCGCGTTGGCGGCGCCGAGTATCTCGATGCGCTGGGCTTCGCGCTGGGCGATTTTCTCTTCAACGCCGGCGACTTCGAGCCCGGCTTGCGCGCCGATTTCGGCGGCCGTCTTTTCGGCCTCGGCAATCACCTGGGCCACCATGACGCGCGTGTCGGCGCGAATGGTTTCCTGAGCGATCTCGACTTTCTTGCGCTCTTCTTCCAGCTGCGCCCGCACGGCCGCAGCATCGCGCTGTTTGGCGTTGGTGAGCTGCCGCTCGATGGCGACGTGGCTCTGCTGGATCGTTCGTTTCAAATCCTCCGTGACGCTCCCGGCCCCCGGCATGCTGGTTGGCGCGTGGACTTCAATTTCACGAATCAATGCGAGCAGAATCTCGATGTTTTTGGTCCGGCAAATGCGTTGCAACTCGTCCGTGAGGTCACGCTGAAAGTGCTCTCGCTTTTCGCCCTGGATAAAATCTCGCGCGGCGTACGTCGAGCCGATGTTGCGGCAGATGGATCGCAATTGCGGGCCGATCACCTTGTCGAGCACGCGATCGATGTTGCCGAATTCGTTGATGATTTCCGCGGCGTGTTTGGGATGAACGCCCCACACCACCGTAACGCCAACCTTGATGACGTAGCCCGTATCGGAGGGAAACGAAATCCGAAAGTTGTCGTCCTCGGAAACTTTGATCTGGGAGTACTCGTTGAACCCGATTTCGATGAGCGTCACTTTTTGCCGCTTGGGATTGATGAAGTAGACGCCGGGTTGCAGCACCTCGCGCATGGTGCCGCGCTCGCCGGGCTTGGCGAGGGGGCGAATGTATACGGGCGGAATGGTGCCGGCGAGCAAATCCTCCTGTTTGGTTTCTGTGCCGCCCTGTGCGTCCGGCTCCAGCGAATCGGGGGTCCGTACCGTTGCCGGCTGCCGCCCGAAGAGATTGGTCACCACGCCCACGAACCCGGCGGGAATCACGATGGCCGGTTGGATTTGTACGTCGTACACTTCCGGGTTGATCTTGTAGGTGCCCGGCGTGAGCACCTCATCCAAGATGCCTTTCATGCCCGATTCACGAGTGACGAGAACCTGGCCTTCCGGAGGCGTGGTTCCGACTTTCCGCGTCACAACGCCAATTTTTGGGAACTCGCCCTTGAAGGCGAAGCGCCCCGCCCGAAGCGCGTCGCGCTGCTTCTTATCGAGCGAATGGATCCATTCCCACGTGCTCGGGTTGCCGGACGGAATGACCGTGAGCGGTTTGAGTTTGTAGTCCCACCAGAGGGGGTTTTTGAAATGGCGGCCGGGGCCGAGGACTTCAAGCTGGATGCCCTTTTGCCCGCGCTGCGTGGCCACCATTTGCCCCGCTGGAAGTTCATCACCCATGCGCCGGATGAGCACCGCGCATCGGTCCTCAGGCACGTAGATTCGACAGGCAAACCAAGAGACCGCGGTCAGCCCCGCGCCGGCTAAGAGCACTACGCCGACTAGAGTTGAGATCAGGGAACGTTTCATCGCGTACCTCCTTCTGTCGATGCGGCGGGCTGCTGGAATTCGCTGAAAATCTGGGCGAACGGTCCGTTCGTGTTGGACAAAATCGACTGGATTGCCGGTGCCAGCTTCTTCAGGAAGAATTGCTGGGCATACGTCTTTCCGCCACCAAACGCCTTAACCGCCCGACCGAGAGGTTCGGCTTTCGCCTGGTATTCAAACAAGATGACGTTGGCTCGAGCCTCACCGCGAGAGCGGATCGCGGCCGCTTGCTTCTCGGCAGCCTTGAGGTCGAGTTTGGCGACTTCAAGCTCGCGGTTGGCCTGCGTGACCGCCACAACTTTGTGCTGCTCGGCCTCCTTGGTTAGCGTCACCACTTGCCGTCGGGCGTCACCGATGGCCTTGTTTTGTTCTTGAAGTTCTTGCTGCTCCACGAGCAGCGCCTCGGACTTGGCTTCTTCCATCTGGTTGGTGGATCGTTCGA
>CAZYXP010000181.1:0-7833 GCA_964651325.1 uncultured Phycisphaeraceae bacterium | reverse complement strand
AGGTACCCGATTGCTTTCGGACAATCATGTCGAAATTACGAACGACGCCCATGTACATCGTATACACGACAAACATGTAAATGAGCAAGGAGATGGCGCTGCCAATGGCGACGGCCCCGCGCAGCCCGGCCGCGTGCTCGGCGTATTCCTTGGAACTGCCAAACAGATCAACTGGGTCGATTAGGTACCAGACGGCGGTGAATGGGGTGAACGGAGCGAGGAATCCGCCTCCTCGTCCACCGGCGTTTTCGGCGATGGCAAACCCAATCAATGAGGCCGCCCCGAAGAGCAGAATCATCAGTCCGACGCTGTACATCACGGCCGTGACGTTCTTCTTGCTAACCAGAGAGATTCGCAAAGCGATGACGCAGGCTGCCGCTGTGAACATGAGCATGAGCAGCCCGAGCTCTAGTGGGGCTTCAATCCAAACCGCGGGCGGCGCATCGTCGCGAATCAGGCCGATCAACCCAAAAACAAACAGCGCTATGATCGGTCCGCAGATCAACGGTGCGGCGAAGCTCACGAGCCCGCGCAGCTTGCCCCAAAGGATGTATTTGCTGGTAACCGGCGTGGTAAGCAGAATATCCATGGTCTTGCTTTCGCGCTCTTTGGTCATAGATGTGGCCGCGGTGTTGGTTGCGATGAGCAAGGCGACGAAAAACTGAACCATGATGAGGCCGACCAACCACTGGCGCACCTGATCGGCGTTCAAATCGCTGCGGAGGTAGTAAACCAGCAAGAGCGCAGACGCGGTGATGCCGCCGATAAGCAGTGCCCATCGTAACGGTCCACTTTGTCCGCGGGTCTTGGCTTCTCGCCAGGCCACGGGGTTCAGCCAAACGCGGCGGGGTTTGTGGGTCAACCGGTCTTGCCGACCGATGCGAAGCAACGCCAAGAAGCGGGTCACGAGCGTTTGCTCGCCCAGCTTGGCCCCTCTGCGAACAAACAGGACTGCGATTACGGTGAAAACGAATGCGGTGAGCGAGGTCCAGAGGACATAGGCGTAGGACGGGTGGGCGAGGGCCATGCGCAGCCAGGGCCCATGGCCGGCGAGGTAGCTTTCGGACGGGGCTTGGATGCGATTCAGCGATACATCCAGCGCCAAGAAGGGATGCAGCGGCGCCAGGAAGCTCATTTTCTGCCCGTCGAGGTTCGCGGGCGCTACGTCTACCCATGTTTGTTGCCATCGACCGGCCAGGTATCCGGCGATGAGGTAGAGGGCAATGCCCAAGTAGAACGAGAAGATCGTGCGCCGCGTCCCCACGCCGATCATCGCGATTAAGATAGCCAGCGCGCCAGTCAGCGCGGCCGTCGAGCCGGACAGGGCGAAGCTTTCCAACACCTGAGTCTGCGTGACACCGCCGTAGACCATGGTCGTCAGAAAAATGGGCAACCCCGCTAGCAGCAACAGCAATACGAAATAGAGGCGGCTCATCAGCGATCCGAACACGATCTGGGCATTGCTCAGGGGTGTGGAGAGCAGGATGTTGAAGGTTTGGGCGTCGCGTTCCTGCGTGATGGCGGCGGCGGTGAAGATGGGAGCGAGCAGGCACATCATGGCAAGCTGCACCGAGGAGGCGAGCCCGAACGTCTGAGATGCGCCCTTGGCCAGTTCCGCGAGCGAGGCCTCTTGGGTTCCCATCGCGGGAAAAAGAGAACCGATGACGACGACGAGCAGCGCGGCCAGGTAGCCGGTGCGCAGCCAGAGATGGCGCTGGCGCCGGGAAGCGCCTTGCACGACGCGCACGAGAATCGGATTGGCCGGGATCAGGTGCCAGAAGCTAAGCCAGATTCGTCTGAAAATCTCGTTCACGTTTAGCTACTGCACCAAGCCCTTCGTTAGTCGCATGAACGCGGTCTCCAGGTTGACTTCCTCTTCCTGGATTTCGCGAATTCTGAATTTGTTGTCGATAAGGAGCTTGACCATGGGGCTGAAGTCGTGGGTTTTTTCGAGCAGCTCGACGACGACCTTGCCATTAACCAACGCGACGTCTTTGATGCCGTTGGTGCGTCTGAGCAGGTCGGCGGCGAGATCTTGTTGTTCGGTCACGCGGATGTGGACTTTGGTGCCGGTTTTGGCTCGTTGGATGATGTCCCCGATCGATCCGTGCAGCAGAAGTTCGCCCTGTTCAATGATGCCGACGGTTGTGCAGAGCTCGGCCAGCTCGTGGAGAATGTGCGAGCTGATGATGATGGTCTTGCCCATGACGCGAAGCTCCTTGAGCAGCTCGCGTATTTCGATTCGAGCGCGCGGGTCGAGCCCGCTGGCGGGCTCATCGAGCAGCAGCACCTTTGGATCATGCAGCAGCACCCGCGCGATGCTCAATCGCTGTTGCATGCCGCGCGAGAGTGAATCGACCATGGCGTCGCGTTTGTAGACCAGGTCGGTCAGTTCCAAGACGTCGCCGACGACACGGGTTCGCTTCTTGCCTACGATGTTGTAGGCGCTGGCGAAGAATTCCAAGTATTCCTGAACGACCATGTCCTCATAGGCCCCGAAGAAGTCGGGCACGTAGCCAATCAGCGGTCTGATCTTGCGCGACTCATAGCCCACCACGTGGTCACATACGCGGGCCTCGCCCCAGGTGGGCTGGAGCAACGTGGCCAGGATTTTGATGGTGGTGGTCTTGCCGGCGCCGTTGGGGCCGATGTATCCGAAACATTCTCCATCCTCGATGCCGAGATGGAGGTTGTTTAGGGCCACGAGCTTGCCGTATTTCTTGGTCAAGTTGATGGTCTGTACAATCAAAGCGGTTCCGTTCTACGCCGGAGCGTCCTTGTTGGGGTCTTCCTGCTCGCTCGGTTTTTCGCCGAAGATGTTCACGTCGATGCGCACGCGATACATCGTTTGCGAGAATCGCTCAGCCGGATGGATCCGGGCATAGTCACGCCCCGACATGCGTTTGAACAACTGAACGGGGCCCGAATCGCGGGCAAACGCCAGGAGATAAACACTGTCGCTTTCGAGGTTGTCGCGAAGGTCGAACTGGCGAAGTCGATCGTGCGACCAGGTGGCGGCGCCCATCAGGTGGCTGGTCATGGTGGAGTCGGCAGTGGCGTTGTATTCCCCGATCGTCGATGCCAGAAGGAGCGCGTATTTCGTCTCATCCAACGAGGCGAAGGATTCGGGCCGCTTGCCCGCACCGACGCTTTCGACGATGGAACGGAGCGCTCCGCCCCAACTTCGCTGGCGCTGGGCCAGGGTTAGGTCCTTCATTCGATCGAACACTTTTTGCCCTTCATCGACTCGATAACATCTCGGCGCTAGCGGCACCCGTTTTCCGTCTGAAGGGAGGTCGCCGATCGGATAGGCGTAGATCTCCCTCCCGCGGTCACGATGGATGCCTCCGGGGCCGTTGATGTCGAACAGCGGATGAATCAAATAGCAGTCGGTTAGATCCACGCCGAGGTTGTTGACGATGTAGCTGTCCAGCGTGATGCGCCAATCCATGCGGTCGGCGTCGGGATCGGGGTTCTTGTGCACGACCACGTTGCCCGTAATTGTGCCGGGGACGATGCCGTCCCAGCGTCCTTCGAATTGCTTCAATGTCGCGCGGAGCCGCACGTCTTGAATCTCAGCGCTTCCAGGAATCAAGGCGTATTCGGCCGGGTCAATAAACGATGCTCGTTCCTGCGTTACATCATTGCCCGCGGGGATCGGGCGTAGCAGACACGTCGTCGGGCCCGGCTGTGTGGCGCCGATCGGGTCGGCGGGTAGCCACACGTCAAAACTCTGATCGGAGCTGGTCTTGAGTCCGAAGTAGGTCGTGGCGAACGCCCATGTTTTCCCCGCTTCCATGTCGATGACGGTGAGCTGGTGGAGTTTGTCGCCGAGGCCTTTTTGCCATTGAACCATAACGACGCTAAGCACGCTGGCGCCCGCTCCGACCAGGGCGAATGCGGTCCAGGAATGGTGGCGGGCTCGGCGTTGCCCCAGAAACCACCACGTCCCCAACGTCGCCAGCAGCATGTACGCCAAACAGAACAAGGCGGCGAGGAAAAGATAGCGTCCGGCGGATTGCGAAAACGCCACGGCGCCCACCACCTTGCCAAACAAGGAAACGTGGCCTCTATGCGTCCCATCGGACAAGCGCAGGTGCAGCAGCTTTCGGAAAAACTCCACGGCGCTACCCGTATCGCCGCTGAAGAAATCATTGAGCGTGACGCCGAAGAAAATGATGCGCCCTCGTCCTATGCGCCGCTGGGTCAGCAGACTGCTTTCTACCTTTCGGGCTAGGCTGATCGCGTGCGCGCCTCGTCGAAGCGAGCACGCCACGACGGAAACAGGTCGTGGGTAGGCGGCGGCCTCTTTGTCGACTTCGAGCAGGTGTTGGCGTAGCTGCGGCAAATTATCGACGGCGGTCACGTCCCCGAGATCCACGGGCAGTAGGGGGTAGAATTCCTTGGCCAGGCGAAGCTGTCCGGCGGTCTGGGCAGCGGCCAAGAGCAGCGTGCCGCCCTGGCGCACCCAGATGGTGAGCGCGTCGAGCTGCTGGCGCGTCAATTCGGCGGGCTGCGCCTCGTCCCAAACGATGGCGTCCACCGCCTCCAAGCCAAGCCAGTGCTCGGGAAGCTGGCTTGGGCTCATGTGACCGACGACCAATTCGCGTTCGTACCCCACGAACTGTCGGTCTTCCACCAGTTCGGCGACTCGTCCGATGGCCTGCGTTGAAATGGAAAGTATCACAAGGGCGTCGTGGTCGATGGTTTCCGGTTTGGTCGCCGGCTGAGGCGTTCTGGTGGGCACGCCCTGGCACAGCACCTCGACCGTCTTGCCCTGGTCATCGCGAAGTTCGATGAAAAATCGGCCGTCATTGCGACCGCTGTTGACCTGCATGTACAGGTGGTATCGTTGCGATCCTCCGGTGTCGTTTTGTAAGTGCACTGGCACGGAATCGTAGGCCACATCTCCGTCGGTGTCGTATTGCCCGACGCGCAGCAGTCCGTCGAAGGACATCTCGCCGTTGAGATCGACGTCGATGACGACCGGGGCCCACATGCCGTAGCGCACAACGCTTCCTGCTCCAAGGGCCGGAAACCCCACGCGCGCCACGTTGACCTCGACCAAGGCTTGAGCCGGTGCAAGGCCGGCGCCGAAAACCAACGCAACGCCTAGCATGCGTGCCAGGCGAAGTCGGAGAACACGCTCATGTGGATTTCTGCGCGTCATGCAATGGGTCATCAGGCAGAAGCCATTCCGAATCGTACGCCACGACGGACAGGCCGCGAAGACAACCCCGAACCACCCGTCCTCATACGCAACGCATTGTAGCCGTGCCCGCAGAGAGAAACAACTTGGCTGTTCTGATTTGCGTATACCGGGCAATCCCGGACGAGGCGGTGGTGATGGGGCTTCGTCTGGGGCCGTGCTCAAGACGCTGTGCGGCCGACGAAGTTTTGCACTAACAAGTCCGCGGCCCAACCGTCAAAGGTCGGGGAGCGAATCCCTGCGCTGCTCTTGAGCTACTTCATACAAGGTTAGGTAGGGGTGTTTGGTGTTTAGTCGGCCGAACTCCTTGAGCACGCGCAGCGCGGGGGGCGAGCCTTCACCGATCAGCGCTGCGAACAAGCTCGCGTTGATTTCTTCAGGGAATCCGTAGCGCGAGTTTCGCAGGCGGTGGATTTCGCCAGTGTGGACAAGCACGTGCGTGTAATCGTTGGCGTTGAGCCAGGCGGCGACGTCTGCCGGACTTTGCGCCGCGCGAACCGCCGCTGCGAACGGGTTGCGGTTGAACACGACGTGGTAGTCGATCCGGCGGGCGATGTAGAAGGCCCGCGCGTCACCGACCATCAGAATTTTCGCGTCCTCGGGCAGTTCTTTATTGACGACGTCGAGGTATTCGAATTCCGGCAACAGGCCATCATACAACGCCGATGCGGGCAAGCCGAGCGGGCATTCGTCCCGCATGAGCGGGTAAGCGAAGGCTAGGTTCCACGTTGCGCCCGCCACAAGCATGACCGCGATCATGGCCCATCGTCCCCGGCCCGTCGCGAGCGCGCTGCGCCCCGCGAGCAACGCCAACGGCACCAGCAGAACGACCGCGAATCGTGCGTAAAGATGCGTTAGCGTCGTCCATGCCAGCCATTGAAAAACAAGCAGCACGAGCAGCGCCCGATCGTTGGCGTCGCGGCGGCGGCCCGCAAGGCCGAGCAAGCCCAGGATCAGCAGCGCGGGTCCGAAGCGTTGATAGCGATCGGCGAGGATGTGGCTCCAGCTTGCTTTGAGCTTGGCGAACGACGAGCGTTGGTTCGGCGCGGGTTCGTGTCCGCGTTGCCAGCGCGCCGCGGAGGCTTCGTCCCAACCGGCCGGCCGGGCGTGAAACAACGAATCTGCCAGGGGAAACACAGGGTTGCCGGTTTCGATGGTGTTCTTGATCAGCCACGGCGAAAACGCAACCCCTGCTGCCAAAGCAAAGAGGGCGGCGGATTGGATTCGTTTGACGGCGCCGCCGCGGCCGAGGATGAGACATACCATCGTCAACGGGATGGCCATCATTAGCACCGCGGGATACTTGCAGCCGCATGAGCATCCGCAGATCACGCCGGCCACAATCAGCGCGGTGCGTGTGTGTTGCATTTTGGGGACGCGAAGCAGCAGCCCGGTGGCGGTTAGGGCGTAGAAGATCATGCCGAGTTCGACGTACGCCAAGCCGCTGAGGTACCACAGCCAGTTGGCGGTTCCCACGGTCAAGGCGGCGATAAGCCCGGCGCGGCGCGACCCGTCCCGTGCGACGCACCACGCGGCAAACACGGTCAATGCGCCGAAAATCGCATGGATGAAATTCGCTACGGTCCCCGTGTCGAGGTCGTTTCCCAGCACGACCATGGCGAGCAGGTAGTGCATCTCGATCGCCGCGGGAAAACTCGCGTACACGTTGTGCGGGGCGTAGGCAATCGCGGACTGTTGCCAATACTCCTTGGGCATTTCAAGGTGGTATTCGAGCACGTCGTAGCCGAACCCCTCCTCGCTCCAAAGGGTGCCCGGGGCGCTGGATGCGCTCAACACGGCCATCGCGGCGAAGGGCACCAGCAGCAGCCACATCCATCTCAACAGGGCGTGTGGGCGTTCGGGGCGTTGCGGTTCGTCGTGTTCACTCTCGTGAGGCGTCGAGCGCCATGCCTTCAACCGCAGCACGCCAACCGCCGCGGACACGATCAACACGCCGAGCCACAGTTGACGGTTCAAGATACCGGCAAGACCAAACAGCAGGACCAGTAGCGCGCCCGCGCCCGTGCCCAACGCAAACCCCAATAGCAAGCGCCAGCGGAGAGGAAGCTCGCGGGCCAATCGCGTGGGCAGCAAACCAAAACCGCCCAAGGCCAACGCCCCGACGATCAACAGCGCGGGCAGTCCGTCAAGCAGCAGAGAAACCAGCGCATAGCGAGAAACCAGCCCGACGACGACGAGCGTCGCCGCCGCCGATAGCGCCGCGACCAGCGCATGCGGTGAGGGGGACAAGGTTCGGCTAGGTTGAGGGGTTGGCGTCACGCGGCAAACCTACATCTAGGATCTGACAAGTCCATGGACCCGAACACATTTGGCGGCTTCAAGGCCGTTCTCTCCTTCAGGATCAAGACTGAGCTACCATGCCTGCCTCCAGAGCGAAAGCCGAGTTGCCGTTCCTTCCTCCAGCCTTCTATGAAGCCGGGTCCGCCTCAAGCGGACCCACGGTCATGGCACGACCTCCCAAATCGACCCTGGAGGGGTCGGCTAACAGTACAGCGCAGAGTCGTCACAAACCCGGAGCGCAGGCATCTTGCCTGCATCATCATCGCGGGTCGTGCAGGCTGGAAGCCTGCGCTCCGAACGACGTTGCGCCGTACTGCTAAGCG
>CAZYXP010000180.1:0-7861 GCA_964651325.1 uncultured Phycisphaeraceae bacterium | reverse complement strand
ATCGGCAGAGCGTCGCCATGGCCTCGTCATCCGTGGTAATCATACCGCCTTCGCCGGTCGTGATTTGTTTGTTTGGGTAAAAACCAAACACGCCGGCGTCGCCGAGCGATCCGGCAGCCTGCCCGCCAAACTTGCTTCCCAACGCCTCGCATGCGTCCTCGATGATGCGTAAGCCGGATTTGGTCGCGATGGCACGCAACGCGCCCATATCGGCCGGCTGGCCGAACACATGCACCGGCAGGATGGCCTTGGTCTTAGGCGTGATCGCCTCCGCAACCCGATCTGGCGAGATGTTCCAGGTTTTCGGGTCAATGTCGGCGAAGACCGGTTTGGCCCCCTCCATAAGAGCGCAGTTGGCCGACGCCACGAAGGAAAACGGCGTGGTCACGATCTCATCGCCTTCACCAATGCCCATCGCCCGCACAAGCAAATGCAGGGCGGCCGTGCCGCTCGAGCAGGCCACGGCGAACTTCGTTTCGCATTGCTCGGCAAACAGGCGCTCAAACTCGGGTAGCTTGGGGCCCAGGCTCAATTGGCCGCTTCTCAGAACGCGGACCACGGCCTCGATCTCAGCCTCGGTGATGTTGGGTCTGGCCAGGTGGATGGGATTCAACGGTTCTAATGCTCCTCTGGCCCCAAAGGGGGTCCTACTGATTCGTTCGTTTCGCGCGTTATTGGCTTCAATTGTCCAGTGTGATTATAGTATCGGCGGCTCGGGGCGGGAACGCCGCGAATCCGCTCGGGGGCGGCGTGGCGGTTCGCTTACGTCGCTCGCTTATTGGACTCAGTTTTTGTCAGATCCGCCCGCAAAGGGCCTGCCAGGAGGCTCGCCGATGAGCCGCACGACTGGAGAAGGGAAAACGATGCCTCGGACTCCGAAGCGTACGAGTCGCCCGATTCGCCGACCTCTGCTAACCTGGGATCAGTGGAACGAGGCTATCGAGCAGCGCACGGCGCGGGTGGGGATCATCGGCATGGGGTATGTCGGTTTGCCGCTTGCGCGGACGTTTTGCGGCGCGGGGTTCCGATGTGTCGGGTTCGATGTCGACTCGGAGAAGGTGCGCAAGCTCAACGCCGGCGTTAGCTACATCAAACATATTCCGTCGTCGTTGATTCGCGGTCTGGTCAACGGGGATCAGCTATTGGCCTCGGACGACCCGAAGATTCTCGGCGAGTGTGATGCGTTGATTATCTGCGTCCCCACGCCGCTTACCGCGTCGCGCGATCCGGACATGCGTTTTGTCGAGCGTACGGCTGATCTGATTGCCGGCCATATCAAACGCGGCCAACTGATTGTGCTGGAAAGCACAACCTATCCGGGCACCACGCGCGAGCTGCTTCAACCCATCTTGGAGTCCGCTGGCTTGCGGGTCGAGCGGGATTTCTTCCTGGCGTATTCACCGGAGCGCGAAGATCCCGGCCGCAAGGACTTCAGCACCGAGACCATACCGAAAGTCGTTGGCGCGATCGGCAAGGTCAGCGCGCAGGTCGCGGGGGCGTTGTATGGCGCAGCCGTGACGGAGGTCGTTCCGGTGTCCAGTTGCGAAGTGGCGGAAGCCTGCAAGATTCTGGAAAACGTCTACCGATCGGTGAACATCGCGTTGATCAACGAGTTGAAGATGCTCTTTGATCGCCTGGGAATCGATGTTTTTGAGGTGGTTCGCGCCGCGGCCACCAAGCCGTTTGGCTTTAAACCGTTTTATCCCGGGCCGGGCTTGGGCGGGCACTGCATCCCGATCGATCCGTTTTACCTTACGTGGAAGGCTCGACAGCACGGGCTGAGTACGCGGTTTATCGAGCTGGCCGGTGAGATCAACACGGCCATGCCCGAATACGTGCTCGAAAAGGTCGCCGAGGCGCTGAACTCGAAGAAGAAGGCCATCAACGGATCGAAGATGCTCGTGCTTGGGCTGGCGTATAAAAAAGACGTGGACGATATTCGCGAGTCCCCCTCGATCGAGTTGATCGAAATGCTGCGGGCGCGCGGCGCCAAGGTCGATTACAACGATCCCCATGTGCCGAAGACGCCGGTTCAGCGCGAACACAACCTGGGTATGAAGAGCAAAAAGCTCACCGAAAAGTCGTTCGCCGCTTACGATTGCGTGGTGATCGCAACGGATCACAGCGCGTACGACTACGACTGGATCGTCCGCCACGCGCGGCTGATCGTCGATACTCGAAACGCTACTGTGGCGGTCAAACACGGCCGCAAGAAGATCTTCCGGGCGTAAGCCCAGTAGCGGGAGGGTCAGCCCTACCGTTTCCAGTTATCGGCCGCAGGCGCGGCAGCGGACAAGCTGGCAAGATGCGTACGGTGCAGGTTTCGGACGATTCCACGTTTTGGTTCTAAGCGTTTTCTAAGGTGTCCTGATAATTCCTGCTCTTCGACTAACATGCGGCATGATTATGGGTATTGCGGGGTTGGGGGGCGGATTACAAGAATCCGAGGCTTAAGGCCACTAGGATCAATTGAGCGGATGGGTCGCGGCGCATTGGTGCGCGGGTGATCTGAAGTGTTGCATTGCGGGCGGGGGCCACTCGAGGCGCATTGAAAGGGAGTCCATGGGGGAATCCATGAAAACAAGAGCTGCTAATCGCGCGGGCGTTGGTTCGAACCGTAGATTGGCTCGGGTCCACGCGTACGGCGTGTGGGTTTGCGTGGCGGCTGCGTTGGCCTTTGGATCGCCAACGGGGCGTGGGGAAATCCCATGGCGGAACGCGGACGTCGGTGGGATCGCCCGAGCGACCACGAATCTCACTGCGGCCGTGCACGACCTGGCCGGACGATCCGACAAGCGGCATGTGGTTGTTCAATTCCATGCACCCGTTGACGCGGCCACTCGGAAGCAGCTTAAGAGTAAAGGGGTACAGCTGCTGAAGTATCTGGGCGGCAATGCCTACTTCGCATGCTTTTCCGGCGGCGGGGTGGTCGATGCGCCGGCCGTGGCGGCAACGCCCACGCTGGTGGACATGCAGCCCATTCAGCGAACGTGGAAGTTGGATCCGAAGATCACCGCCGGCACCGTGCCCCATTGGGTCGTGGCCGTTCCAGACCCTGCGCAGGGCGACATTGTGGGCTTGTACGTTTTGTTTCACACGGATGTCTCGCTGAACATCGAGGCCGCCAACGCGGTCGCGCGGCATGGAGCGGTGATCCGCGACGAATTGGAATCCATCAACGGACTGGTGATTGAATTGCCGCTGGCCAACGTGGAGGCATTGGCGGATGAGGACGCGGTGCAATGGATCGAATGGCCGCTGCCGCGTATGAGCGAATCAAACAACAGCAACAGCGTCATCACCGAAGCCGATCAGGTTCAGGCAGCGCCGTACAATCTGGACGGCAGCGGCGTGACGGTTCTCGTTTATGACGGCGGAACCGCGCGAAGCACACACGTCGATTTCCAAGGCCGGTTGACCACGCATGACGGCTCCGCCCTTTCTGACCACTCGACGCATGTCGCGGGAACGATCGGCGGAGCGGGCGTTGCGAACGCATCGTTTCAGGGGATGGCGCCGGGCACGACGTTGCTGAGCTACGGTTTTCAATCCGACGGCTCGGGTATCTTTCTCTACAGCAATCCGGGGGATCTGGAATCGGACTATACGCAGGCGATCAACATGTTCGGCGCCGATCTCTCCAACAATTCCATCGGAACCAACACCGAGCCCAACGGATTTCCCTGTTCGATTCAGGGTGACTACGGCGTGACGGCCGCCTTGATCGATGCGATCGTTGGAGGCAGTCTGGGCGCGCCCTTCCGCGTGCTTTGGGCCAATGGCAACGAGCGGCAGGGCTCGACCTGCGACATCGAGGGCTTTGGCGATTACTACAGCACGGCCCCGCCGTCGGGGGCGAAAAACCACATAACCATCGGCGCGTTGAACTCCAACAACGACTCGATGACCTCGTTCAGCAGTTGGGGGCCGGTCGACGACGGCCGGATCAAGCCGGATGTCTCGGGCCCGGGGTGTCAATCCAACGGCGATTTCGGCGTGACATCCTGCTCTTCCAGCGGGGACACGGCCTATGCCGTCAAATGCGGCACGTCGATGGCGACGCCTACGGCGACCGGGCTGGCGGCGCTGCTGCTGGAAGATTTTCGCGTGCAGTTTCCGGCCCGGCCGGATTTCAGGAATTCGACGCTCAAGGCATTGCTCGTACACAACGCCCAAGACATCCTCAATACCGGGCCGGACTACCAATCGGGGTACGGCTCCCTGCGGATCAAGCGTACAGTTGATTTCATGCGCACGGGCAACTTTCTGGAGGATCAGGTGAGCCAGGGTGCAACGTTTTCGGTTCTCGTGTCCGTGAACCCCGGCGACCCCGAATTGAAACTCACGCTGGCGTGGGACGATGTCCCCGGCACGCCCAACGTCAGCCCCTCACTGGTCAACGATTTGGATCTACGCGTGTTTGATCCCAGTTCAACGCAGTTTTTTCCGTGGACGTTGGATCCACTGAATCCCAGTGCTCCGGCGATTCAATCGCAGGCGGATCACATCAACAACATCGAGCAGGTCGTCGTGAACGCCCCGGCAGCGGGGACGTGGCGCGTCGAAATCAGCGGATTCAACGTGCCCAGCGGTCCGCAGTCGTTCTCGCTTTGCGCGTCGCCGCTGCTGGTGGCGTGTTCCTCGCAAGGAACCGTGGCGCTGGATGCTAGCCAATACGGCTGCGGTTCCACCGTTGGCGTGTCTGTTATCGATTGTGATCTGAACACCGACAATTTCGCCGTCGAAACGGTGACGGTGACGGTGGCATCCACGTCCGAACCGGGCGGGGAGACGGTTCTGTTGACCGAGACGGCCGCCGATACGGCCGACTTTCGCGGTTCGATCGCCCTGGACACAGTCAACAGCGCGGGTGTCCTGCTGGTGGCCCACGGAGATAGCGTGACGGCCAGTTATGTGGATGCCGACGACGGGCAGGGCGGGGTGAACCTCACGAGGACGGACACGGCCGGTGTGAATTGCGTCGGTCCGGTAATCAGCAACGTGCAGACTACCGGCATCGGGGCGGACACAGCCACCGTATCCTTCAACACGAATACCTTGGCCACGGGCACGGTGCGCTACGGCACCTCCTGCGGGGCGCTCACGAGTTCGCAATCCGAGGCCGGGCCAACGACTTCGCACACGGTCGCGCTATCCGGCCTTAACTCGGGCACGGCCTACTTCTACGCCGTGGATGCTGTGGACGAACAAGGCAACCCTGCCACGGACGACAACTTTGGCGCTTGTTATTCCTTTGCCACGTCGGCCGTCGCGTTTGATTTTCCGATGGACGTGGACCCCGGATGGACCCTGCAAGGGCAATGGGCGTTCGGTCAGCCGACCGGCGGTGGGGGGCAGCATGGCGGCCCTGATCCCACAAGCGGGTTCAGCGGCAACAACGTCTTGGGCTACAACCTCAACGGAGATTACGCCAACAATCTTTCCGAACGACACGTGACCTCCACCGCGCTGGATTGCACCGGGCTGACAAACGTCAAGCTCACGTTTCAGCGATGGCTTGGCGTCGAGCAGCCGGCGTTTGACCACGCGTATGTGCGTGTCAGCAACAATGGGACGACCTGGACCACGCTTTGGCAAAACACGGCGGAGGTTGCGGACACGTCCTGGGTGTTCCAAGAATTCGATATTTCGGCCATCGCGGACAATCAGCCGACGGTCTTCCTCCGCTGGACCTTGGGGACGACGGATTTCTCATTCCAATACTGCGGGTGGAACCTCGACGACATTCAAATCGTTGGTACCAACACCGTCACGGCCACGTGCAGCGATGGCGTGCTCAATCAGGGCGAGGCCCGGATCGACTGCGGCGGCCCATGCCCGGCGTGTCAGTGTACGACCGACGCGGCTTGCGATAACGCGTTATTCTGCGACGGCGTCGAATCGTGCGACGGGTTTGGCGTTTGCCAATTGGGCGTAGCGCCCAACTGCAACGACGGCGTCGGATGTACGGATGATGCCTGCAACGAGGCTGCCGATACTTGCGATCATGTCGTCAATGATGCCAACTGTGACAACGGCCTGTTTTGTGATGGGGCGGAGACCTGCGACGCCATTTTGGACTGCCAATCCAGCGCCGCGCCGTGTGCGGCTTCGTGTGAGCATTGTGTCGAGGCGTCGGGCACGTGTGATTTGTGCTTGTTCGATCTTGATGGTAGTGGCGTGATGGGGACTGGAGATTTCTCGCTGTTCGCCGCGTGTTTCGGTGCTTGTTATGCGCCGGGCGATCCATGCCTGGCATCCGATTTTGATCAGATCGATGGCTGCGTGGGGACGGGAGATTATGCGGCCTACGTGGGTTGCTTTGGGCTCGCCTGTGCCGATTGCCCGACCTGCGCCGGATCCGGCGCGGCTCCAGGTGGCGGCACCGGCGCCGGGAGCGGCGCGGTGAACGGCGTGGCGGTACGCCTTGTTATTATCGATCAGCCCGCGGACAGCGACTTCGCCGATGGTCTGAGGAAGTCCTTACCCTCGACGCCGGTTGATCAGTCGCTGTTTGTAGAGGTTTGGGCCAATCCCGATGTGCCGCAGCAAGCAGCCGGAGGACTGGCGGCGGTGTACGTGGATGTTGTCTTCGATCCAAACTCGTTGGTCGTCGATCAGATCATACCGAGTGCGTCGTTTTCGACGCTGGCAAGCGGCATGAGCCAAGGGGCGAGTGGCGAGGTGCTTTCACTGGGCGGTTGTGCGCCGCTTGGCGAGGCGTCGCTCGGGTTGACGTCCCAGTGGGTGCGCGTGGCCACCTTGCGGATGCATGCGACGCGGCTTGGCCGCACGACGGTGACGGCTCAGGCGGCTGAGCGACCCTACGGTGTGGCTATGTTTGATACGTTTGGCGATGTAGATCCATCGCTTATCGATTTTGGAGAGGTTTTGATCAAGGTTCAACAATCGGACGCAGTGCGGCACGGACTGAGGAAAAACGCCGCACACCTGCGTCCGTAGAGCGAACAGGGATCGTATCACCGACTTGTCGATCGACAGAGAAAGCGGTGCGAATCGTTGCAAAAGGGAGCACGAATGATGTTTGGCAAGACAATGACAATCCTGATGGCGAGTACGATCGTGTGCGCGCTGTGCCCGATTGTGGCTAAGGCGCAGACGGTTGCGACCGTCCGCGTGGTTACTTTGAACAGTGCGAGCGCGGTGGATCAGGCGACGACGCTACCCACCTCGCAAACAGACTACACGCCCGGCGAAACGTTCTTCCTCGAGCTATGGGCGCAGACGACGCAGACGACCGGCTTCTCGTCCGTGACGGTCGATGTCACGTTCAACCAAGCCGTGGCGACCGCACAGAGCATCACGCACGCGGCGCTGTTTAACGTATCCGCCCTGAACACCGGCACGATCGACAATGTCACAGGGCTGATCGACAACCTCGGCGGCTCTCATCCGGCCGCCAGTCCGCCGTGCAGCGATCAAGTGGGCCTGGCGCCCAATTGGGTGAGGGTGGCCATCGTGCAGATGCAGGCCAACGCCAATGGTCTCTCCACCATGCAATCGGCCGATCCCGCGTCGCTGTTGTTCGGCACGGCCATCTGCAACACGTTCGGAAACCTAAGCGCCGCCCAGATTGATTTTGGCCAAGTGGCCGTGACCGTTGCTCAGTGCTTCAACAACAGTCATTGTGACGACGGCCTGTTCTGCAACGGTGCTGAATCCTGCGTGGCCAACGCATGCCAGGCGGGGACGCCTCCGGTGCTTACCGACGGCGTAGCCTGCACCGATGATTCCTGCGACGAGGTGCTCAACGTGGTGGTTCACGCCGCCAACGACGCCAACTGCGACAACGGCCTGTTTTGCGACGGCTCGGAAACCTGCGACGCGACGCTCGATTGCC
>CAZYXP010000179.1:0-7881 GCA_964651325.1 uncultured Phycisphaeraceae bacterium | reverse complement strand
ATGCTGAAATTGCGAATTAAGCTAAGGTCCGCCATGAACGATCGATTTCCTCCCGACGATGCAATCCCACGATCCCGGCACACGGGCTCGCGATCCGAGCCCCGTAGTATAGTAAAGACGGTTGAACGTGGATACGCGCGGGAAGACCCATTCCCAGCGGAAGACGTGGCAGAATAGGGGTCGCCAGCCCGCCGCCGCCACAGCCTCTTACAAACATCGACGGAATCTATATCCGCATCCTTGGCCACGCGTGGTAAACTATAGTGCGTGCGCAAGAATTATTGGTCCTGGTAGTAATCGTTCATGAATCCAGTCTGTCCAAAATGTCACCAAGACAACCCCGCTCGGGCGCGGTTTTGTGGGGCGTGCGGGACGGGGCTGCATACCGCTGCCGGGCGATACCCGCGCCTGCCGCATCGAAGCGGGCTCTTTGTGCTTGTGGCGGTAATCGGTATCTGGCTCGTTGCGACCCGGCCGCCGAGAGTGCTTTCAAAAGTGGCCAGTCTTGGGCCCCGGCTGCTCAATCGAGTCTTCCAGCAGTCGTCGCACCGGATGATCGATCTGGACGAATCCAAGTCCCGAGCGCTGTACAATCTTCTCGCCCCGCGGGACGTCCATGTCGTCGTGGGCTGGGACGACGGGCGTATCAACGTGCGCGGATCGGCGGAAGAAGTGGACACCCTTGTCGCCCTGGCCGGGATTCTGTCTCGAGCCGAACACACAGGCGACGGCTTCAACCGCTCATGGAAGCAGGCCTATTCCGTCCGGGATCGGATCGAGCGAACCTATCGCCTCCACCCAGAAAAGAGCCACAAGCTGAGCCAGCTCCTGGGGCAGGCCGATCTAACCCTGGAAGTGTCTGACGCTAGTGACGGCATATCCATTATCGCGTCCATTGAGGATCACGCGGTCATGGATCACATGGTCAAGATTCTAAACGGCGAGCGGTTCTAGCAACGAGCGGCGCAAGGGCTTCTCGGCCAACCGTCGGAGTGCCGCGCCTTCAGTACGGTCGATGGACGGCAAGAATGAGCCCTGATCGAGTGATCGCTACCAGTCTTGCGCGCGATGGCAGCGCTTCAGGCAAGTCGCATGAGTGCGGCGGATCGCACACGTACCCCTTCTATACCTAAGTACCCCACCCTCTTCGCACGGAAAAGGATGGGGCACCGTGCATCGGCCGAGGGCCAATGCCTTACGAGCAAGCGCTCGCGAGCCTGAAGGCCTGCGATCAACTCGAGGCCGCTACAAGGATTGGAGCCACGCGGCGATGTCGCTGGCTTCCTGCTGGGTCGCGCCAGGTATGGTAATGGGATGGCCAATACCTCGGACTTTGTCCCACACTTTGTTGGCACCCTTGCCCACGATGTTCGGCCCGGCCCCCGTTCCCTGGGCGTTGCTACCGTGGCAGGCCCCGCAGCCCCATTGTAGGAATAGGACTCTGCCCGCCTCGACGGGGTCGTTATTCGGAACACAGACGCCATCGACACACGCTTCGTTCTGGGCACAATTGACGTTCGCACACGGATCCACCACGATGCAGACGCCATCGACACACGCTTCGTTCTGGGCACAATTGACGTTGGCGCACGGATCGACGACCACACAGACGCCGCCAATGCACGTTTCACCGCCGCCACACGTGATGTTGGCACATGGATCCGACGTGACGCAGACCCCACCCACGCAGGTTTCACCGGGATTGCAAGCGACTGAGCTGCAGGGGTCGATGGCCACGCACGTGCCGTTGACACACGTTTCACCGCCAACGCAGGTGACGGCCGCGCAGGGGTCGGCCGCGAAACAGGTGCCGGCCACACAGACTTCGCCAGCGCCGCACGTCACACCGGCGCAGACATCCTCCGCCACGCAGACGCCATTGGAACAGGTGAATCCCGAAGAACACTGCGTGAACGCGCACATATCGAGCTGCAGGCATTGGCCTTGGACGCAGGTCTGGCCGGTTGGACAATTGAGCTGAAAGCACGGATCAATGGGGAAGCAAATCCCCTCGGCGCAGATTTCGCCAACGCTACAGAGCACCCCGGCACATGCGCTAAGCATGGAGGCGGGCGCCACGCACGCGCCGTTTTCGCAGGTCTCATCGACCGCACAGGTCAGCAGTTCGCAGAGATCGATGTCCAGGCATTGACCTCGAACACAGGTGAGTCCGGCGTCGCAGATCACCGTGTGGCAGGGATCGAGCGCGACGCACTGATCCGCAATACACAGTTCATCGGCCATGCAGGTGTCGCCGCCGCATCCGCCAATATCGGTTGACGACACCGAGGCAACATCCACAATCGCAACGCATTGACTCTCGACACACAATTCATCGGCCAGGCAGGTCTCACCGCCGCATCCGCCAATGACAGTGGATGATAGAGTTGCATCGCCCGCGGGGGTGTTGTTGCACCCTGCCACGCCCAGAAGTACACAGAAGATCGTCAGGCCCGCAGCCGTTAGGTGGTTGCCCGTCATTGCCTTGCCCTCCGCGTCCCATTCAAACCCTGCGCGCCGCCCGTCGGGACCACGGGCCACGCGCCTTCTGCTCGCCCATCATTACTGGATGGGCAGCACTTGGATTCGCCTCGCGCTGGCGGCTGTGCTCGCCGACGTCTTGTCCGTCGTTGGCAACGACGGAGCGTGGCATGTGTCGGCACACAGCGCGCGCCGATTACGAGAGGCCCGTGTCCATATAGTGGGTCGTCCGGCGCCAAGACTTGCCGCGCGGCCGACCGTTTGGTGAATCAGGATCATGGTTTGGCGGGGTTGTTGAGGGTCAGACGAACCTGGGCGTACGACGCGCAGCCCGAATCCGCGGCCATCGCTTGCACCGTCAACGATAGGCAGGGTCTTGGGCCGATGCGGGATCACGCATTGGATAGGGGCAAGGGTGGACGGAAGGCGCTCGGGTTGCGCATCGCGGCGTGACGCTGCCTCCTGCATATTTGGATCCCCTCTGAGTGCTTCCCCGTATGGCACGCAGAAAGTATTCAATACATCTGACGGCCAAGCAAGGCGGACGTGGCTGGCAGAGCACGCGGCGTCCGATCAGACTTCAGAAATACTGAATACGTCCTATAATCATTACTCTGACGTTACCCGAAGTGGCCATTCTGGAAATCTATCGGTTTTCGGTGGGATAATAAAAGGTACACAGATCTATTAAATTCGTCGGCCCGCCCCCACTCGCCGAATCGTCAATCAGCGGAAATCACCGCCCATTGACGGCTTCCGGATGCACGGCAGACCGATGTCGGACTCCCCTTCCGTTCCCCTGCTCATTCCATGCCGCAGGATTTCCTTTTGTGGAAACAGTGACCGGAGGGAATCCGCCTCTGGGGCAGCGGGAAATACGCAGCGTGGTGGTGGTGGCGCTTTTCGTTGGTTGTTGGGACAGTCACAAGACGATAAAATGGGTGCAATTGGCGACTGGCGAAGCTGGCGCGAATCGCGCGGGTATTGTCGGCTTGCCCGAAAGTTACGGAGCCCGTATACTTCCGGGCCGCTTTGTTTCGACCCCGGTCGGGCGACCGGAGGAGAACGGTTGCGACTGGGCGTATGAGACATAAGGCATTCGTGTTCCGACCCGCCGGCTTGATCGGGCACGACTTAGGTGGAATATGGGGAACTACTCAATGAAATCACGTTTCCGTCGAGTTGCCATGTCGGCCGCCCTGCTTGGCAGCGGGGGATTCCTGCTGGCGACTACGAGTACCGGATGCCTGAGTTTTGGAGCCAAGTCGCTGGCTCTATCGACAGACTTTTGCTTCATTTTTGATTGCCAAAACGGCATTCTGGGCGGAACCATCGACCCGTGCTCCGGGATAGGCAGCGGCGACAACACCGTAGAGGCCACCGAGGCCCAACCAGTGTTTACAGATTGCCCCACTGGTAACGGTCCGTAGCGGCGGGGCGCAGCCCCAGAAATCAAGCCATTGCAGGCGGCCGCAAACGGATCGCTGCGGCGTCGGGCGGATTGCGAAGTGCTACAGCTAAACCACAAGCCAAACGTGCAAAGAAAGTTGGATTCCATGGTCATCAGATCGAGCAAGGGAAGATTGAGCAAGCGGCGGAGGGTGCTGGCGTCCGCCGCGTTGGTCGTCACAGGCATGACATTCCAGGCGCTGGGATTCCTCGACGGCTGCAATGACAGGCTGGTCAACCTGACCTACTTAGTTGATCCTTGCGGGACGTTTCTGGCCAACTGTAATCCGGGCGATTTCCAGGCGCGCAACTCTCCATTGGGCGATCCTTGCATCGATCCCACATGCACCGTCGCGGGGCAATGCCAGCCCGATCCCGCCAATCCCGACACCCCCCCTCTGGGGACCCTGTTTAACCTTTGCGATTAGGGCGTCTGTGCGATCCTGACATCCAACGAGGCACATGGAGAGCCCAGGATTGCGGAAAACCAGCGACATGCGGACTCTAGGAGCTGACAAGCCCATCAGCGGGCCACGAAAAGCGGCTCGCACCCTGATTCTTGTGCTTGTCGGTGGCTATTCCTTTCAATTGGCCGGATGCACCGCCGGCGTAGTGCCCGTCGTCTTGAGCCTCGCCGAATCGACACTCTTGAGCCGCCTTTTCGGCGGTTTCCTACCGTAGCAAAGCGCCAGGCACGCTTCAGAGCACCGAGGCGCAAGCCTGGTGACATCTTCTTAGGCGGGTGGCCCTCTTTCATGGAATCATGTCCTATCTGGACATGGGGGAGCCGATGATGCGCGCGGTCCGCAGCCTTGCGCCAACGGCCCTGAAGCGGCCGGGACGGTTTGCGCCACTCCAATCGGGAGATTGGCCGGTCCCAGGGTCCGCAGGCTGGCGCCAGCGGTTCTGAGAGGCGCACCCGGCTCGCGTTGGCGCCCTATCGCGGCTATCTTGGCGCTTATGGACCGCAGTGACTTTTGCGATCAGTTTCTCGACCTGATCGAATTTGATCTCTACCCATTTCAAGAAGAAGCCCTCCTTGCGTGGTTCGACTGCGACGGCGGCCTGCTCATCACAGCGCCGACCGGCATGGGCAAGACGCTGATTGCCGAAGCGGCCATCTTCGAAGCGCTCGCCAGCGGCAAGAGGCTTTACTACACGACCCCGCTCATCGCCCTGACCGACCAGAAGTTTCGGGAATTCCAGGATCGGGCTGAAGCGTGGGGCTTCTCGAGGGACGACATCGGGCTCGTAACCGGCAACCGCCGGGTCAACCCGAATGCGTGCGTGCGAATCGTGGTCGCGGAAATCCTGCTGAACCACCTACTGGCCGGCGACGAATCCTTCGAAGACGTCGGCGGCGTGGTGATGGATGAATTCCATTACTTCAATGACTACGATCGCGGGATCGTCTGGGAGCTGTCGCTGGCATTGTTGCCCAAGAACGTGCGTTTGATGCTGCTCTCGGCCACAGTCGGCAACGCGCCCGAGTTTACCCAATGGCTGTTCAAGCAGCACGGTCGCCAGGTTCGGCTGATTTCCACGCAGGAGCGCCGGGTTCCGCTGGAGTACAACTGGATCGATGACAAGCTCCTCGCTGAGCAGCTTCCTCAGATGATTACGAATGAGGACGCGACCCATCGCGCGCCGGCACTGGTGTTCTGCTTCGATCGAGATGGGTGTTGGGAAATCGCCGAGCGGCTCAAGGGGCTACGGCTGATCGACACGGCCACCCGCACCAAGATCGAAGAATGCATCGAGAAGGACTTCTTCAGCGAGGGCATCGGCCCCAAGTTGCGGCAAATGCTGATCTGCGGTGTCGGCGTCCATCACGCGGGAATTCTTCCAAAATACAAGCAGCTCGTCGAGGAGCTGTTTATCAAGAAGCTGATTCACTTCGTCATCTGTACGGAAACCTTGGCCGCCGGGATCAATCTCCCCGCGCGGAGCGTCGTGCTCTGTACGCTCTTAAAAGGCCCGCGTCGCGACAAGAAGGTCATCCCCCCCTCTTCGGCCCACCAGATGTTCGGGCGCGCCGGTCGCCCACAATTCGATACGAGCGGCTACGTCTACGCCCTGGCCCATGAAGACGACGTGAAAATCAATAAGTGGCACAGGAAGTACGAGAAAATCGATTCCAATTCCAAGGATCCCGGCATCATGCGCGCCCGGAAGGATTTGGAACGCAAACGACCCACCCGTCGCAAGACCGAGCAATACTGGACGGAAGGCCACCTCAAGACGCTGATTGGGGCGGGTCCGGCGAAATTGTCGAGCCGGCGCATGATCCCCTACCAGTTTCTCGTCTACCTGCTGAGCCGCAAAGGCTCGATTGACGATGTCCTGGCGTTTCTTGATACGCGATTCGCAGAGCCGAAACGAATCGAGAAATTCCAGGACCAACTAGATTTCATGATCGATAACCTGGCCGCGTTCGGATTCCTAACCAAGAATGGCGAGGGCGGCCGCATCACGTTGTCTGACAAAATCAGCGACCTGCTGGCGTTTCGAAGTATTGATCCGCTGTACGGTTCATTCCTGACTGAGCAACTCGCCCAAGCCACGCTGGAAGAGAAAATCCAGGCGCTGGAATCTGCCCTGCCGCTTCCACCCGCCATTCAGCGCCGCATCAGCCTGCCGGACTTGGAGCCGGGTCCGCTCGAACGCGACGTACTGGTCCCTACACTCATTTCCATGGGAGTGATAACGGCAAGGGTCAAGCGCGAAACCTCGGAGGAGAAACCTCCCCAAAAAGCAGGCGATCGCGAATACCCCGATGAATGGTACGACGAATATGAACACGAGCCCGAGAATCTGGCCGAGATGCTCAAGGCGCTGTTCGACCAAAAACTGGCCGCTCCCGAGGAGGTCCACGTCGTACCGAAGTGGGTCGCGGGTGGGCTCTTCGCGTATGACGGTCAGTTCTACAAGTTTTGCAAGGAAACCAACCTCGCCAAAAACGAAGGCTTGATTCTGCGGCACCTCCTTCGACTGGTCATTTTGGCAGGCGAATTCCAAGAACAATCAGGCGATGATCCGGACTACGAGCTCATACGAGAACAGGCCACGCAGATTTGCCAGACCGTCGATCCTCGCTATACCGATCACTTCCTTTCCTCCGACGAAGAGGCCAAGAAGCTCGCGAAACCAAAATAGCCGAACGGTTCCGAGCCGCCCGTCGGTGCTCGCTTGGTTGCGGGCGCCGTCGGGAAGTCGCTGGCTCGGGGACGGGCGCGGTCAGACCCGGGCGCCATCCCAGAGCGGTTGTTACCGGACCATGCTCATGGCGTATCGAAGATTGGAACGCTCCGCAAAGACGTGCGGGGAATCTCCGCACGATGCATGATGCGTCCGCTGCGAGGCAGACGAGCATAAGTGGCGCCGAGAGCGGAACTTACGAATGCCACGCGCCGCGTTAGGCGACCGGATGATTCGTGTTAGGTCCTCCCGGGGAGTTTTCGGACGGTCGTGTCACAAACGCGTCAATCTTTGGAAAAAGGTGGTTAAAGTAGGAGCGAAGCCTCGGATTGAAGCGTAGAATCTGGTACACTGCGGTGGTGCGGGAGAGGAGCCTTTTCGCAAAAAACCCGCCATTGGGGGTTTTCTTGATTGGGAGATTTTTCAGTGAAAACGCGATCGTTCTTTTGGGATAGGAAAGTTTTGGGCTGCGGACGAGACCGCATCTTTGCTCGCGGCGTGCTCGTAGGCGCCCTGTTCATTTCGGCTTTGGTGACGTGCCCTGCTGTGCAGGCTCAGGAAGGCGCTAACCTCACAGACGCGAAGCAGAAACGGTCGGAGGCGAAGAATGCGAAGAAGCTGCAGTCTGCAACGAAGAAGCCTGCCGACCGGAAGACCGTCGCGAAGCCCAAACAACGCGCGAAGGAAAAGTCACCCAAGTTCTCGCTACCTGTAAAAAGGAAACCAGCGGCCGGCCAAGCCGGCTCTTTAACC
>CAZYXP010000178.1:0-7933 GCA_964651325.1 uncultured Phycisphaeraceae bacterium | reverse complement strand
TGGACCGGAAGCCGGATGCAAGCGTGGCGGAGGCCTTCGGCAAGATCAAGCGGGAGTTCGGGCATCCGACGGAATGCGGTATGCCGCACCTGTTGGCGACCCATACTGTCGTACTTTACAAATACCTCAAGGAACACGGCATGACGCTGGGGCTTGGCCGTGGACGTGACAAGGACGTGATAGCGACCGAAGTGCCTCCGCCAAAAGCGCCCGCGTTTCTCAAGAAGAACAACAGTCGGGGCACGCCCGCCTCCTTCGAGCAGTCATTGCCGTGGGCCGACGTTGCGGAAACGGGGAATTTCGGCCACGTGGCTTGGTACTCCAAGGATGTCATGCCGTGGCCCAACGGCCATGTGGAGTGCATCGCGCTTGCGACGGACGATTGCATCAACGGCAAGCAGGAGGCGCTCAAAGAGGTGATCCACTACATCCACAAAGCCGGATTGGACATCGAAGCGGCCCGCGTGGAGGGTGGAGCGGCCATGAAGCGAATCGCGAACATGGTGCGCAAGCACATCCCCGAGCACAACGAGGATGCCATCATTCAAAGCCTGCGGCCGGATCTGATGGTGATCAACTATCGGCACTTGAACCTCGACCAAGCGGGGCTCAAGCAAATCATGGACTTGGCCGTCGAGGGCGGAATACTGAAAGCGCCGATCAATATCGCTGAGTTTGCGGATCCCCGATTCGCCACCAAGATCACGGACAAATGAGATCGTGCGGCGTGGCGAAGCACACGCTAAGGGCCATCCAACCGGTTGTGAGCGAGCGTGCAAATGAAGGTACAACAGACGCAAGACGGAGCAAGTGAAACGACCGCTCACTCGGGGCCCAAGCGCGATGGCAGCTTGAAGCTCAGGCTGTTCGGCTGGTTTCTAGCCGTCGCGTTGGTGCCGCTGACGGTGGTCAGCGCGATCAGCTACTACTCGGCCAAGGAGAGCCTGCGCAAAAACGCATTTGATGCGGTTGCCAACGACGTGGAACAACGGGCCACCTTCTTTGACAACTGGTTTCGCTACCGGCTCATCGATCTGCGAAGTCAGGCCGAAAACGCAAAGAACACGCAACTGCTCTCGAAGCTTCGTGATGCGTACAATGCCAGCGGAAAAGAGCTCACCGAGTTTACCAAGAGCTACCGCTGGCACACCCTGACGGACCAGTGGAGCGAAGATCTCAAGACGTTTCAAGAACTCTATGAATACTACGACGTCTTCCTGATCGATGACGAAGGCAATGTGCTATTCACGGTAGCCCAAGAAGATGATCTGGGAACCAACCTCTTTGACGGCCCCTATGCCAAGTCGCGTTTGGCTAGCGCGTGTCGAGAGACGCTTGAAAGCGGGCGCCCCGTCTTTTCAGACCTGGAGTATTACGGTCCTTCCAACAACATCATCGCTGGATTTCTGGCCGAGGTGATGGTGGATGAAAATGGAGAGAAGATCGGCGTGTTCGCCATCCAGATCACGCCGGAACAGATCGCCTATGCGTCGGACTCTGTCGATGAATCCAACCAAGACCTTCACGCCTACGTCGTCGGGTTTTCGGACCAAGGAGACGGCGTTACGCTTCGATCCGAATTGGATACCGAAGCGTTTGGGGACCACGAGGCGGCTAGGGAACACGCACACGATGACCACTCATCGAACTTCCTGACCCAACACCTGGACACCGATCAGACTCGCCTGTGGCACACCGAGCATGGCCCTGACGGAGTTGAAGAATCCGACATGTCCGAGGCGCCATTCGTCTACGTTGGCCCCTGGGGCGAGGAGGTGTTGGGTGTTCACAAGGAGTTTCATATGGCCAGCGTCGATTGGGGGTTGATCGCCGAAATACCCACCGAGGTTGCCTTTGCTCCGGCCAGCCGGCTGAGGACCTTGGTGATCTCGCTGGTGATGGTCACCGGCGTCCTGGTCGCCTTGCTCGCGATTGTGATCACGGGGCGTATCGTTCGACCGATCGTTCGCCTCTCGAATGTGGCCAATCTCGTCGCCGGCGGCGACCTCAAGCAGAGAATGCACACCAGCTCGACCGACGAAATCGGGGCGCTCTCGGACAGCTTCAACAAGATGGTGGCGAATCTCGCCGAGCTCTTCGCCGGCCTTGCGAACCTCAGATCAGCAATCGATGAGCACGCCATCGTCAGCATTACGGATATCCGTGGAAACATTGTTTTCGTCAACGACAAGTTCTGCGAGATTAGCGGGTATTCACATGAGGAGTTGGCGGGTCGCAATCACCGCATGGTCAAATCCGACGAGCATTCGCCGGAGTTCTATCGAGACCTGTGGAAGACGATTTCCGGCGGGCAAGCCTGGTCGGGGGAGATCAAGAATCGCGCCAAAGACGGCACGCACTATTGGGTGGACGCCACCATTGTCCCCTTCAGGGATGCGGAGGGCAAAATCGAACAGTATGTCGCGATACGAACGGATATCACGGAGGTGAAAGAATCCGAGGACAAGGCCAAGAAGTTTGCGGCGCAACTTGAGCAAACGAATCTGGAGCTGGAAGGACAAAAGGAGGAATCCGACGCCATGAACGCCGAGTTGATCTCCCTCAACGATCATCTGGAAGCGGCGCGGGTTGAAGCCATGGCGGCAACGAAGGCCAAGAGTGCTTTCCTGGCCAACATGAGCCACGAAATCCGAACACCCATGACGGCCATTCTCGGCTTCACGGATACGCTCCGTGAGGAGGGCGACATCAGGTTGGCGCCCAAGGATCGCATCGACGCCATCGATACCATACATCGCAACGGCCATTACCTGCTAACCATTATCAATGACATTCTCGACATGGCCAAGATTGAAGCGGGCAAGATGGAAGTCGAGCACATTGCTTGCGGGCCGCAAGAGATTGTCGCCGACGTCGCGTCGCTCATGAAGGTTCGTACCGACGCCAAGGGCATCGGCTTCGACACGGAGTTCATTGGATTGATCCCCGAAACAATCCATTCGGACCCGACGCGGCTCAAGCAGATACTCATCAACATCATCGGCAACGCCATCAAGTTCACCGAAGAGGGCGGCGTGCGCCTCATCATTCGATTCGTACCGGGCGCCACCGATGAGCCAGCGGGGAGCCCGAACGAATCGTTCATGCAGTTTGACATCCTAGATACCGGCGTGGGCATGACCCAAGAGCAGGCCGGCAAGCTGTTTCAGGCGTTTTCCCAGGCGGACAGCACGATGACGCGAAAATTCGGCGGCACCGGGTTAGGACTGACGATCAGCAAGACGTTCGCCGAGATGCTCGGGGGCGACATCACCATTGTCGACACCAAGCCGGGGGCCGGCACGCGATTCCGCACCTGCGTGGCGACCGGTTCGCTCGAGGGCGTCAAGATGATCGACCCGATGATGGCCCGCAAGACTCCCGAATCTGACTCATCGCCAAAGACAGGGTCGATCGAAAAGCCGCTGGATTGCCGCATCCTCTTGGCCGAGGACGGGCCGGACAATCAGCGGCTGATTTCCTTCGTTCTCAAGAAGGCCGGCGCGGACGTGACCGTCGCCGAAAACGGACAAATCGCACACGATCTCGCGTTGGCCACCCTAGCGGAGGGCAAGCCGTTCGACGTGATTCTGATGGACATGCAAATGCCCGTGATGGACGGCTACCAGGCCACGAAGGCGCTGCGCGAAAAGCATTATGAAGGTCCGATCATCGCGCTCACGGCCCACGCCATGGCCGAGGATCGGGAAAAATGCATCAACGCAGGGTGCGATGAATTCGCGACCAAGCCGATCGATCGGCAGAAGCTGGTTTCCATCATCCAGGGGCAGCTCTCGCGATCAGCGCTCCCGACGGGCGCGTGCTAACGCAGTCTCGCTTCGTGTGTAGCGGCACCGAAAGCCCTTGGGTGCAGAAAATGCCCCTAATGCCGCGGGCTTCAGCCCGCGCGGCCCCCCGGCGATCGCCAAACAACCGCAACACGAAGCATGCAACCGGTCTAGCCCCCTACGTTTGTGGGAGCTGAGCCGCCGACCCGCCGTCCTTTTCGATCGACCAGCCTGTCACCAACCCGAGCACAAACCAAGCCAGGGCAACCATCCCCGTTGCGAAAATCGTATCGCCGATGACACGGAGCCACCGAAAGGTGCCCACCAAATCTGCTTGCAGAAACTCCGCCGAACGCGCGTACCACATGCCGTGCTCCACGCTCGCCCACGTCTGCATCAATCCCACCGGCAGCACGCTGATTAGGACCATCAGCGCCAGGCCGATGTTGATGGACCAGAAGGCATAGGAAAGAACCTTCGTGCGCCACACCTGTCGTACCGCCGCGCCCTTAAGGCAAAAGAGCATGAGCCCGATGCCGAGCATGCCGTAAACGCCGAACAACGCGGTGTGGGCATGGACGGCCGTCGTGTTCAGCCCCTGCATGTAATAGAGGGCGATCGGCGGGTTGATCAGGAAGCCAAACAGGCCAGCCCCGACCAGGTTCCAAAACGAAACGGCGATAAAAAAGTACATGGGCCACTTGTACGCGGACACCCACGGCCGCGCCCGACTGAGTCGAAAACCCTCGTATGCTTCCAGCCCAATGAGTACGAGCGGAACGACCTCCAAAGCGCTGAAGGTCGCGCCGAGCGCCAACACCGCCGTGGGGGTTCCCGTGAAATAAAGATGGTGGAACGTGCCGATGATGCCCCCCCCCAAGAAGATCGTCGTCGAGAACAGCGCCGCCGCCGTGGCCGTCGATACCCGCACCAATCCCATGCGTGTGAAGAGAAAAGCGATCACAACCGTCGCAAAAACCTCGAAGAATCCTTCGACCCACAGATGCACCACCCACCAACGCCAGTACTCGGCGATGGCCAGGTTCGTTTGGCGCCCCCACATCAATCCCGCACCGTAGAACATCGCAATCGCGCCGGACGAAATGAGAAAGAGCGACAGCAGGCTGCGGTTCTCCCCCGGCTTCCTGACCGCAGGCCACATGGCGCGGAGCATCAGGCTAAGCCAAAGAAACAAGCCAACGAGCAGGAACATCTGCCAAAAACGACCGAGATCGACGTACTCATACCCCTGATGGCCGAACCAGAAGTTCGCATCGAGTCCGAGTCGTTGCTGTACGCCGAGCCACTCACCGGCCATCGACCCGACCACAATCACCACCAGGCAAACCCACAGGAAGTTGACGCCCATCCGTTGAAACTTGGGCTCATGCCCCGAAACCACCGGTGCCATGAACAGGCCCGTGCCCAGCCACGCCGTCGCAATCCAGAAAATGCCCAGTTGAGAATGCCATGTTCTAGTCACTGCATACGGAATCCATTCAGCGAGCGGAATGCCGTAGAACCCCGACCCCTCGACGCCGTAGTGAGCGGTAATCGCACCGAGCGATATTTGCACCAGCATCAACGCCGTCACAATCCAAAAATATTTCAAGGTCGCCTTCATCGAGGGCGTCGGCGAAAGGTCCAGCATCGGGTTCGATTGCGGAAACGTGTGCGGTGCTTCCTCCCGACCGCGGAGCACCGCGAAGTACCACGAAAGTGTACCGATCCCCGCGAGCAGCACCACGAAGCTCACCACCGACCACACCACGATGGAGCCGGTGGGACGATTGCCGATCAGTTCTTCCGCAGGCCAGTTGTTGGTGTACGTAATGTCCCCCCCGGGTCGATTCGTCGAACACACCCACGAGGCCCAGAAAAAGAACGCGTTGAGCTTGCTTTGACGCGCGGCCGTCTTGATCCTATTGGGAGGGATCGCATAGGCATCGCGAAGCTCAGCCAGCTCCTCGTCGGCTCCAAACAACTTCGCGTAATGCGTCCCCACCGCGCGGATCGCCTTCGCTCTGTCCGCAGAAATCGTCAAATCGCCCGTCTGAGGATCGTACGTATTGGTACGCAGCTCGGTCTTAAGCCGCTGGCGAAGGGACGCTTTCACCTCTTCGTGCCGCGAAGCGTACGAGCCGGCGTGTTCGGCTTGCGCCCAATGGTCCAGCAGCCAAGTCGCCTCGCGGTGCAACCAGTCGGCCGACCAATCCGGGGCGACGTACGCCCCATGCCCCCAAATCGAGCCCACCTCCTGACCGCCCATCGATTGCCAGACGTTTTGCCCGTCGGAGATGTCCTGACCGGAAAAAAGCACTTCGCCACCCGCCACGATGACCTGCTCAGGGATCGGGGGGGCTTGGCGGTAGAGCTCCCGGCCAAAGTAACCGAGAACCGCGAACGAAATCACCATGACGCCGGTGAGTGCGAACCAATATTTCTTATAGTTCACCGCTGAATCTCCGAAAAACAGGCTAATTGCATCCAAATATCCTCTTTACGAGACTTAGTATGCAGGCTACAATTTGGATGTCAAGGTCCAAATGGTATCTTTTGGAGCGATCTATGATCTCGCCTACAGCCGAGTACGCACTGCGGGCCGTCGTGGCCATCGCTCAGGGGGGGGGCGAGCCGGTGGTAACCCCCACCATCGTCGAAATGACCAAGGTGCCGGCAGGCTATCTTCCCAAAGTGCTCCAGACCCTACGACGTGCGGGGATCGTAAGAGCCAAACGAGGGCTTGGCGGCGGCTTCAACTTGGTTCGGGCGTCCGACTTGCTTTCAGTCCTCGATGTGGTCAATGCCGTCGATCCCATCAAACGGATCGAGCGGTGTCCGCTCGACATTGATACGCACGACTCCACCTTGTGTCCGTTGCATAAGAAACTTGATGAGGCCGCGGAAATGATGGAAAAATCGTTCGCCTCCACGACGATCGCCCAATTGCTAGCCACAGACCCCGACCACGCGCCGCTGTGCAGGCCCACCCGCCCCATCAGCGTCAACATCCCGCGACCACAATAGCATACCTCCCGCCGCGCTTTGCTGCGTTGACCAAGGACACGCATGCCAAGACGTCCAGCCGTACGTGAAATTGTCCGTAGCTCCTCGGCAGCCTTGCGCGGAGACATTTCAAGACACCGCAAGCGTCATGCCCGACGCACGGGCGCTGATGGGGGGCCTGTTTCCAGGAGCGGACCGGTTGAAGCCGGCGGTTCGGCGTTCTTTCGATCATCGTCACGCCTGAAACACGCGGAGAGGCCGTACGTCCAAGCCGATCCTATTACGATCCACCAGGGCCACGCGATGATGGGATCGCTTGGGGATTGAAATATTTTAAGGCCGATCAATCCCACAACCGACGAGACCATGGCAAAGACATTCATGCTATCGCGCCCACGGTTTTGGGTGGTCACACCGAGTACGAATATCCCCAGCATCCCGCCGAAGACGAGGCTGGCCCAGCCAAACGCCGCGACGAGCAAATCATCGTTGTGGCGAAACAGCAAGGCGACGCCCACTAGCGCCACACCGAAAAACAGCGTGGCGATCCGCGCCACCCTGAGATAGTGGGTCGAAGGCGCGTGGGGGCGAACGTAGGGGCGGTAGAAATCCGTGACCGCGGTCGAAGACATGGCCCCCAAGGCGGAATCCAGACTGGACATGGCCGCGGCGAAAATCCCGGCGATCAGCACACCTTTGAGGCCCCACGTCGAGGGCAAGTGGTGTTTGATAAACGTCGCGAATACACGATCGGGATCCATCGCACCGGCCACATCCTGCGCCAACTCCGGCCGGGAATCGTAGAATAGCGACAGCAGTACGCCGATCAGCAGAAAAAGGCACACGACCGGCAACCCGGCGACCGTGTTGAACAGAAGCGAGCGCTGACCTCGCCGCAGGTCCGGGCAAGTGAGCATGCGCTGCGTCAAATCCTGATCCACGCCGAGCGCGGCCATGGTCTGCACGGTCGCATAGATCATCAGCACCCAAAACACCCGGTCGTCGTTGAACGCCGTGCCCCAATGGACGACCTTGAGCTTCCCGCTTCCGATGGCCGCGGTGAGGTTTTCGACCCAGTCTCCCGCGATTGCGTCATAGAGCTAAATGAGCGCGACCACCACCCCGTCGACAAGGTGGCG
>CAZYXP010000177.1:0-7956 GCA_964651325.1 uncultured Phycisphaeraceae bacterium | reverse complement strand
TGCCCGTCCACGCGTTGCCCGTCGGTCGGCTGAAAAAGGCCGGCAAGAAGGCAACCCGGAAATGGGGCAGCAAAGAAGACCAAAAGGGTCTCTGGGGCGACTTAATAGGTGACTGTCCCCTGTTATTGGCATGGCTCTACGAACTTTTCGCGGACGCCCACCACGCCTTGGTTTCCTGTACGGCGCAATACAACGTTGGCACGACCAGCATGGTCATCACCTCAAACGCCATGCCGCCGAAGGCCGGAATCGCCATCGGCACCATGATGTCCGAGCCTCGGCCCGTCGAGGTGAGCACTGGAATCAGCGCCAAAATCGTGGTGGCCGTGGTCATCAGGCATGGTCTGACTCGGCGCTGCCCGGCAACTAGCACGCACGCCCGAATGGTCTCGCGGCAGCGCGGCCGGTCTTGCTCGAACGTGGTCCTCAGGTAGCTGGCCATCACCACGCCGTCGTCGGTGGCGATTCCAAACAGGGCGAGAAATCCGACCCACACGGCTACGCTCAAGTACATCGGGTGCACTTGAAAGACATCGCGCATATTCCTGCCAAGTAGCTCGAAATCAAGGAACCAAGGCTGGGCGTAGAGCCAAAGCATGACGAAGCCTCCGGCCCACGCCACCGCCACGCCGGAAAAAACGATGGCCGTGGTCGCCATGGAGCGAAAATGCAGGTACAGGATCATTGCAATGATCAGCAGCGAAAGCGGAACGAGCACCAGCAATCTTCGTTCGCTTCGCACCTGATTCTCGTATTCTCCGATGAAGGTGTAGCTGACGCCTTCGGGCAACGTGAGGGTGCCATTGTCGCGCTGGTGGGCCAAGCGCGCCCGAGCGGCCTCCACGGTCGTTACTTGGGCGTAACCGTCGCGTTTGTCGAATAGTACGTAGCCGACCAGAAACGTATCCTCGCTCTTGATGACCTGTGGACCTCTTGTGATGTGGATTCTGGCAATCTGGTCAAGCCGGACGAACAGAGTGACAGGAACCTGCCGATTGGCATCGTCGTGCCCTTCGACAAGAATGCGTCCCAGGGCTTCGACCGTGTCCCGAAGCTCTCGAAGATAGCGAACGCGCACGGGGAACCGCTCCCGCCCTTCAACGGTGGTGGTAATTGGCTTGCCCCCCACCGCCACTTCAATCACATCCTGCACGGCCTTGAGTTTGATACCATAGCGCGCGATGGCCTCTCTATCGATCTCGATTTCAAGGTAGGGCTTGCCGATGATGCGATCGGCGATCACCGTCGAAGCATCGACCTCAGGCACCGTCCGCAGCAGCCGCTCGATCTGCATGCCGGCATCGGCGATGGCTTCCAGCGTCGGCCCCTTGATGCGCACCCCCATCGGCGCCCGCATCCCGCTTTGCAACATCACAATTCTAGCCGCGATGGGTGCCAGTTGCGGCGCTGAAGTCGTACCGGGAATCTGTGCGGCGGCCACGATGGCATCCCAGATGCTTACTGGGCCTGCGGCGCTGTGTTCATGGCCCGCACTTCGCGGCCCTAGGATGCCGGGCCACGCCGACCGCCCTGGATTGAGCGCCGGATCCAAGGCCGGTCGCCACAGTCGAAACGGCCTACCACCCGGGTCCTCAATCAATGCCCCCTGCTCATCGCGTAGGAACCTGCCTTGAACGACGTACGGTTGACCATCCGGTGCGGGCACGGGGTCTGATGCGAGGTTGCGGAAGAAGTCCCGTTCGTCGGCGGTGATACGGAAATACTGCCGTCTACCGTACTCGTCGAGCAGGAACTCGGGCTTGTAGTTGACGATCGTCTCGATCATCGACACTGGAGCCGGGTCGAGCGGGCTTTCGGCGCGACCAAGCTTACCAACCACCGATTCGACCTCGGGAATGCGTTGAATCTCCATGTCCTGTTTCTGAAGCACGTCGTACACTTCGCCGATCGACGCGTGCGGCATGGTGACGGGCATGTACAGGAATGAGCCTTCATCCAGCGCCGGCATGAACTCCCGGCCGCGACCATCCCAGTCTCGGGCCAACGTCCAGAGCAGCCGCGTCGTGAGCGGCGCGTCTCGTATCTGATCCGGGGCGCCCCATTGCTTCCCGCGCAAGAGATGCAGGTACGCCGACTTGGACCAGTTTTTGTGCACCGCATCGTGGTCCGCGATGTCCAGCGCCTCAAGTCGTTCTGCGAACGCTTCCGGGGTCGCTTCGAGCGCATCCGGCGTCCACAAGAGCGAATGGCCGCGACGCTCCAATAGATCGTGCTCAAGGAGCTTCGAGGAGCTCGGCATCGAGGCCGGATTGCCCGCCACCGCCGCTATCGGCCCCCAAACTGCTGACGGCCCCAGCCAGACGTACAACCCGCATACGAGCAGCACGACCGGCATGGATAGGAAGGTCAGCTTGTTGGCAAGACACCAGCGAAGAATGGGCGCATAACCAAGCTCGAAGAGCTTGAACAGCCCCAGCAATCCCCCCACCAGGCCAACCACAAACAGCCCGTTGCTCCAAATGCCGCCCTCGGCGCCTAGGGGAAGCCAATGGCGTGCCAAGACGCCGACCACCAGCAGTGCGATCAGGATATTGCCGATCGCGCCGACTCGGCGAGCGCCGGATGCGGACATCCTCGGCGTGATCAACCGACACACGCCGACCAACAAGATGGTCGCGCCGAGCCAGTGGTACGTCGGCATCAACGCAACTCCCCCGCCACCCAGAATCGTGGCCGCGTGGAACAAGCCACGCCATGCGGCCCAGCGGATACGCCGCCCGTAGAGCAGATAGACGGCCGGAGGAATCACGGTCAGCGCGATCATCACCGATGCGACCAGTGCAAAGGTCTTCGTGTAGGCAAGCGGGCGAAAGAGCTTTCCTTCGGCCGCCTCCAGTGTGAACACAGGCAGAAAACTGACGATGGTCGTCGCCACGGCCGTGAGCACGGCGCCGCCCACCTCCGTTGCGGCTTTTCGGACAGTGGCCAGTCGGTCGGCGCCGGGCCCGGCGTTATCGAGCGCTACCAGAATGCGCTCACAGACAATGACGCCCATATCGACAATGGTGCCAATGGCGATGGCGATTCCGGACAGGGCCACAATGTTGGCGTCGATTTTCCCTACCTTCATCGCCACAAAACACATCAACACGGATAGGGGTAGCAACCCCGCTACCAAGAGCGCGGCGCGGAGGCTGAACACCAGCACGACGACGATCACCGTAATGAGCACCTCGCGGGTCAAGGCGTCGTCTAGCGTGCCGAGGGTTTCATGGATTAGGTGTGATCGATCGTAAAAGGGCGCAATGCTTACCTGGCTGATCGACCCGTCGGCGAGCGTCTTTCGAGGCAAGCCCGGGGCGATCTCCTCGATTTTCGCCTTCACGCCTTGGATCACTTCGAGCGGGTTAGATCCGAATCTCGCGACGATGACGCCGCCGACCGCCTCGGCACCGCCCTTGTCGAGAACGCCGCGCCGCAGGGCCGGCCCCAGCGTAACCTGGGCGACGTGGCCGACCTTGATGGGGACGGATTGGCGGACGTCGATGACGGCGTTTTGGATGTCTTCCAGACGCTTGGCGAAGCCGATACTTCGAATGAAATATTCTACTTTGTTGATTTCGATAGTCCGCGCGCCGACGTCAACGTTGCAGGTTTTGACGGCGTTCAGCACGTCTTCGAGGGTCACCTGATAGGCTTGGAGGGCATCGGGATCGACATCGACCTGGTACTCTTGAACGAACCCCCCTACCGAGGCCACTTCGCTGACACCTGCCACCGAGAGCAGTGCGTAGCGAACGGTCCAATCCTGTATGGCACGCAGCTCGTGCAAGTCCCAGCCGCCAGCGGGTTCGCCCTGCTCGTCCTGACCTTCCAGCGTATACCAAAACACTTGGCCCAGCGCGGTGGCGTCCGGCCCGAGTATGGGTACAACGCCATCGGGCAACGTGTCCCGCGGTAGCGATTCGAGCTTCTCTAGCACGCGGGTTCGCGACCAGTAGAATTCGACATCTTCGTCGAACACGACGTACAGCATCGTAAACCCGAACAAAGAGTGGCTACGGATGGTGGCGACGCCGGGAATGCCCAAAAGCGACGCCGTCAGCGGATAAGTGACCTGGTCCTCTACATCTTGAGGGGATCGCCCGGACCATTCGGCGAATACGATCTGCTGGTTTTCACCAATGTCGGGAATGGCGTCCACGGGAATCGGGGCCCGCAACGACCCGCCCAACGCCCAGGGAAAAGGGGCCACCCCGATGCCCCAAACGCCCGCGAGCAGCACGAGTACACCGAGGACCAACTTGTTCCGCAAGCAGAGGCCGATCAGCCAACTGATGGGCGAACCGGCCCCGGGCGTAGCCCGGTGATTGCCGAGGTCATCCGTCACGGCCGTCGCCTTGCGGCGCCTCCGGCGTGGCGGGTGAATCGGGCGGCACCGTTGGGATGCGATCGGTGAGCTTGCCGCACTTCAACATGGCCGGCCCGAAATAGGGGTTTCGTACCTTGGCATCCCCCTGAATCCAATGCGCGCCGCGATTGTCAAACGCCATGGGGCAGAAGAATCGGAACACAGGCTCGGCGTTTGGCGTCCTGAAGCGTGCGATGATGTCCCACATGTTTGTGGAAACCGGATCAAACACCGCACGCGCGGCCTCAAGGTCTGAGGCTTTGGCAAGCCGCGTCAGTTGTTCCAGCAGGGCGATTCGCTCGACCCCCCAAACTTTCTGCGCCGCGGGGGCTAGTAGGATGGTGTTCACATCGCCAATCGCGGACCAGAATACGCCGACGGCCAGCTTCGTCGCGCCGAGATCGTCTTGAGACAGAGCGGCATGAAGCCCAATGTAGGCCTCCAACACTTTCTCGACTTCGCTCGAGAAGACTTCCGGAACCACAAATGTATCGCCGACGGTTGCTTTCGAAGGCCCCCCCCCCACCGCTGACGGGTCCACCGCGTCGCTGCCGCCAAATTGTGTCTCGGGGCTCATCATGCTACGGCGGGCCAAAATCTGCAGCGCGCCATCGATTTTGAAGTTTCCATTGACCACAACCTGCTCGCCGGCCCTTAGACCCTCGCGCACGGTGTAGTAGTCGCCCGCACGGGGGCCAAGGACTATAGTCCGGCCCTCATACGTGCCGGAGTGATCCGGAATCGCCACATAGACCACGGCCCGCTTCCCGGTGATCAGCGGGGCGGTGGCGGGAATGACCAGCGGCGGCGTTACGTCGCCGGTCTCAGACGGTCGGTAGCCCAGCGTCGAGGCTTCGCGCAGATCAATGCCGCAGATATCACACTTGCCGTACTTATCTTTGGTGACGTCGGCATGCATCGGACAGATCCATTGCCCCCCTACCTCTGGGACGATGGGTTCGCTCCGCGCGTTTAGCGTCGCACTGATCGTCGCCCGGACCAGGGTTTGCAGCTTGAACCGGTCGTCCAGACCAGGCACGCGCACACGGACTTCGACGGTACGCGTGAAGCTGTCGAGCTTGCTGTCGATAAAAACAATTTTGCCAGAGAACGTCTCTCCGGCGCAGACATCGGATTCAATGGTGACGGATTGGCCAAGCCGGATCCAGGCCAGGTCTGGTTCATACGCTTCGAGCGTAACTCCCATGCGCGCAACGGCTTTGCCGATGCTGCGTCCCGTCTTGCCCGCGCGAAAGGGGCGATTGCGCGCCTTGTTGTATTCGTCGTAGTCGACCTGTCCGACCATGCGTATGTGGGCGGCGACGAATTTTCGCTCGACCGGCGCGAGTGAAATCGACGCCAGGCGCTGAGCTCTAGGCGACAGGGTGAGCGTCGGGGCGGTCGCGTCGGAATTGGGTGGCTCAAGCACACCGACTTCGAGCATCTTCATGCCACATGCCGCGCACAAACCAGGTTTCGGCTGAGGAGGCAGGCAGAACATGGAGCAGGCGTATTGCCGGATGGGCGCGGACGAGGCCGTATCGGTGGTGCTAGCGGGATTGCGCAGCGTGGCATAACCGGCGCTTTCGACCGCGCTGCCGCGTATCAAATAGCCCGTGAGAAGGCCCAGCCCCAGCCAGGCAAGCACAGGCACAGCCAAGAAATACTTCTGCATCCTACGTTCAACCCGTCAACCAGTGGCCAAGCACCCGACCTCACACGCCGCCGGCTTATCTAACACGCGCGCTATGGATCGATCAACCCGACCCGCTGAAAAACCGTCCCAAAACCGCAAAGTCCTCCAGATCGACGTCGCCATCTCCGTCGAAATCAAGCGACACCGCGCATGCAGCGCCGCTCAGCGGCGAGCCGGATCCATCTTGCGGGCCGGTTATCCTTGAAGAAAAATAGGCGAAATCGCCAAGGTTTACATCGGCGTCGCCATTGAAATCCCCCGGCGTTCCTTGCACGGGAGTGAGCAGCAAGGCGTGGGTGACACCCGTGTCCTGATGAATGCCCACGCCGACAATCTGGCCGGCATCGTTGATGTCCTGCGCTTCGAGCACGGTCCAGCCAAGGCGGTCCGGCACCATATCATTCAGATCGCAAATCGATTGATCCTGCCAAAGTACACCGTGCGGATCGCCCGGTGCTTGCGTCGTAGTCCAAGACGAGCCGACGACCAGCCCAATCGCATTGATCGCTCGGGCTTCGCTGCTCGTGCCGCCCGATAAGACGCCTAGGTCCGTCATGGCCCCGCCTTGACCGTTGTCCTCCCACAAGAAGGCATGCGCCACACTCGCACCGTTGACTTTGGAAAAGCCCACAATCTGACCAAGATCATTGATACCGAACGCATCACTGCAGCATCCACCCGGCAATACACCAAGGTCTTTCATGCCGGCCACGGCACCGCCCGCCCAAGTCCACCGCACCGCGCGAGCTTGAGCAAAGACGCTGGTCGAATAGCCGACAATGTCGCCGGCCGCATTGATCGCCCGCGCCGCACCACAACAATGATCGGGCAGAGACAACAAGCCCAGATCGTGAATCGATCCGTCTGAATCCCAAAAAGCGGGATGAGGCACGTCCTCAGGGGCAATCCGCGACCCGCCAACCATCTGGTCGGAATCATTGACGCCCGCAGCCCAACTGGTGGATCCACCAAGCGTCCCCAAATCCTCCATCCCGGTGGCTGTCCACGCGAACGCATGTGACGGCGAACCGATTCCTTGTGCGATTTCCGAGGTTCCGGCCACGACTCCGCCACCATTGATGTCGGCTGCGGACGCACCAAAACCACCCAGTGTCCCAAGATCGGTCATCGTGCCGTCCGGCTGCCATAGGGTCGGCGTATTCGGCCCGAAGAGAGGACTGCTCGTGGAATAGCCGGCCACCTGCCCTGCCTGATTGAGACCAAACCCGCGACTTTCATCGGTTCCAGGAAGCGAGCCCAAGTCCAAAATCATGTACGTCTGGGCACTGGCGAAATTCGCCGCCAGTAGGATGAGCGTCACCACATATTGGTTTCTTGCCATTTGTACCCAATCCAATAGCACTTTATCGGCCAAGAGGACACGTCAATCGACCCAGCCGTCGCCCATTGCGATGCTGCGCGCGTGCGAGTTTGAACCCCAGCAGCGTAGCCCCGCATCCGCCGCGTCGGCATGCTCGGTTCGCGCGGTGGCCGTGCGCCATCAAACCTGTCTTGCTGTGAACGGGACGCCTTTCAGAATGCGTATTATAGTCAATGCGCTACGGCGCCTTCCTCATCTCTAGTTCGAAACGGTCGAAGCGTCGGTCCCATAAATCGCCGTACCAGCAAGCAGCACGAGCAACGTCAACACCACCACGCCCCAATGTGAAAGCGTGGGGATGGTGCTGCCACAGGTCTGGGTGGCTTCATCACACGCTTCTGTAAAGCACGGTGGATCACCGGATAGGCAATCCTGCGTGGCATCACATAGTTCCGGCCCATCGCAATACAACCCGTTGTCGCACGCGGTGTCATCCGGGGAGTGCGTGATCGCACCCGTCACCGGGTCGCACGCATCGACCGTGCAAACCACGCCGTCGTCGATGGG
>CAZYXP010000176.1:1392-8044 GCA_964651325.1 uncultured Phycisphaeraceae bacterium | reverse complement strand
CAGATCGAACACCTCGGTAAGCAGCGTGGGCTGGGCGTTGGCTTCGAGCGGATCGATAAACTGCTTCTTGATCTCGTCGACCTGTTCCTGTGTGCCCTTGACGATCAACGTGTTGGTGGTCCGGTTGGCCTGCGCCTGCGGCGGTGTTTCTCCCTCGGCCATATCCCGGGCGGTCCAAAGCTGGTTGATGTTGGTGGCCACTTCCTGCGCGTTGGCGCTCTTGAGCTGCACCATCAAGAAGCCCGGCGGGCTCGCTGCGTTGGCGGGGATGTCGATCATCGGAAGCTTCTGTTCCAGGAATTCGAAAATCGCCGGGCTGCCCAACACGATCAGCGCGTTGGCCTTTTCGTCCACGTCCACACTGAATGGCTCTATGTCCCCGCTGCCGCGCAATTGACGCAAGTAGTCGGTCATCAGACCTGACAACTGACCGTAGACCTTCTTGGCCCCGGCGTATTTCAACTTGAAAACTCTGAAATCAAAACCCGGATCGGGCGTTTGATCCATGGTGGCCGCCAGGCTCGAAATCTCCGCAAACAGCTCATCGCCGGCCACAACGAACAGCCGCTGCGACGGGTCATGCGCGGAAATCGTAAATCGCTTGGGTTGAGAAGTCGTGGATTTGCCACCGCGCCGCCCCGGTGAAGAGGATGCGCCATACGCCTCCTGAATGGCCGTCGCGACCGTGCTCGGTTTGGCGAACTGCAATTGGATGGTGCGCGGCTGGGTTTGCGCGCTGTCGGATTCCATCTGCTCGACCGCGGCCAAGATCTCATGACGAAGGGTTCGCGGCGCCGAATAGAAGAGGATTCGGCCGCCTTCCTCGCCAAGAAACTTTACGCCCGTCGCGCTACCGCTGCTCGCACCGCCGCCGCGCCTGGTCTGGCCCCGGCGAGGTTGGCGGCCACCGCTTGAGCCGCCGGACGTAGCGAACATCTCCGTCAAACGCTCCGCGACCACTTGCGCATCGGCTCGGGTCAACTCAATCGTTTGAAACTGGCTCGCGTCGGAGCGAACGTCGATATCGGCAAGGATGGCATCGACTTCCTCGAGCTGCGCTTCGGTACCCTGCGCTGACACGCGATTCAACCGCGTATAAGCTACAAAGCTCGGCGCGTCGATCTTGCGCCTGCTAACGCCGGAACCGCTTTTCTGCGCACCGCCACCTCTACGATCCGCTGCCGTGCCGCCGAAGTACTCTCCGAGATACGCCACCACACCCTCGGCATCTGCGTGTTCGAGATCATAAGTATGCCAAACCCGATCCTCGATCTGCTGATCTTCTAGTTGCTGGATGATGTCCGCGATGTAGTCGAGCGCCGCCTCGGGGGCCATGGCGAGAATCGTGTTGGCATCCTCGTTGCTTGAAAGCTTGATGTCGTCCGGGTCGATCCCCAACATGCCGGCGGCCGTCTCCTGTTGGATCATCTTGGGAAGCTGGCCACCGGGTTCGATGAACGCGCTGGCACCGCGTGCGCCTCGACCGCCCCGGCCGCCCCGGCCACCCTGACCTCGGGCGCCCGCGCCTGTCGTCCTTCGCGTTCGCTGCCGCGGCTCGCCGAGCCCGAGCATGCCGGTGAGGACTTCTTCTACCTCGACCGCGTTGAGCTTGGTCAGCGGAAACGTGCGAAACGAGCTTTCCATCGGTTGCGGCTGATCGATCGTCGCCAACAGCTCTAACAGGGCTGGATACTGGCTCGAATCCGCCCGCAAGATCAGTGTGCGATCGCGGGGATTCGGCGTCACGCGCACGCTCGTCGTCGGCATCTGGGGCGCATTGGCCTGCGGCTGGTTGCCACGCTGCTGGCCGCGCTGGCCGCGCCCCTGCGCATCCACGCCCGCCGCGCCTCGCTGTTGCTGTTGTTGCTGTTGACGCTGCTGCTGGCGCTGGCGCTGTTGCTGCAACCGCTGCTGCTGTTGGATCTGAAGCCGCTCCTGCCGCGACGCGTTGAACATCTCGTCAATGATCGAAGCCGCCGAGTAAACGTCGATGTACTTGACGCGATAGATCCGAATGTCCTTCGGCGCCGTGAACTCCTCCAGCTCCTCTTTGAGCTGATCATACGTGTCCTCGATTTCGGACAACTGATCCGGCAACCCCTCGACGATAATCTGCTGGAGTTCCGCATTGTAGTAGACCGTCACCTCGGGTTGATTCGGATCGGCCGTCGCAGGCGTAGCGCGCGAGCGCGGCCGGTCGGGCCGATTGGTCGATTCCTCGCCCTTTCCTTTGGGTGCCTTCTGTTTGGATTCCTGCTGATTCCCGCCACTGGCGTTCGTGCCGGATCGCCCGCCCAAGCGCTGCCCGTCGTCGTTGGTCTGATCCAACGGTCGATCACCGTACCGCGTCGCCTCATCCACCGCCGTCAAGAGCGCCGACAGCGAGCCCAAGCTCTCGGCCACACTCACCGGCAGCGCGCAAGGCCGTTCGTTCACCTTGCGCGGGAGCACGCGGCGACTCTCATCAACACCGGCCCGCTTCACAGTTCTGTCAATAATCTTGATCGTCAGATGCGGGTTGTTCGCCTGCAGCAGCGCGGCCACCTCCGCCGCGCCAATCCCCTGCATTGGAGTCAGCACGAGCCGCTTGCGTTCATGTGCTTCGGGGTCTTCGATGTCCACGTACTTGCGAATCAGCTCGCGGATTTCATCGAAGCGATCCTCGTAGGGATATTCAATCACCAGGTAATCGCCCCAGATCGCCGAATCAACCCGAGGCACCTCGGACCCCGTCCAAAAGTCATCGAGCACCATCTCCAAGTTCATGGCGGCCTCTATGGCGTCTTTGCTGTATTTGAGCTCGTACGTGAATTTCGGAACCGCGGGCTCTTCTCCAAACGCGCTGTCAGCGTCATCGCAATCATCGAACCGCTTAACCAGCGCGTCGATTTCCACCAGCTTCACCGGCGTGGCCGCCACGACCAACACGTTGGCAATCAGATCGGCCTCCAAGTAAACATCTTCCCCCGATCGCTTTAGCTTCGTCTCAAAAGGATCGTCCTCTTCCTCTTCGTTCGGGCGCCTAGCTCGCTTAAGCCGCTTGGCGCCGGGCCCCGCCTTGGGTTTGCCGACCACCTCCATGATGAAGTCTGTCACGCGTGCGGCTCGGGCGCACTCGAGGTTAAAGACCCTCACTTCTCGCGCGCTGCCCGGAAGGGAATCAAGCGCCGTGATCCAGTCTTTTGCCTGCTCGACCAGCTCGGGCATGCCGCGCAAGACCACCGCGCGATCACCCGGCGCGGCCACAATCGTGAATTCACCCAGCGCCAACGCGCCTTGGCCCGCCGCTCCGGGTTTGCCCGTAGCCCGCGGGGCGCGATTCGGTTTGCCCATCATTTCGCGAATCGTCTTGACCATGTCCCCGGCGCCGGAATTGGTCAGCTCGATAATCTCGTCGATCGAATCGCCTTCGGGGCCCTTGTCGTCGAACTGCGCGATCAGCGCGTTGGCTTCCGCGATCAACGCTTGCGGCGCGGCCACAACGATCCGCCGGCGGCGCACGTCGGCCTCGAGATGAAACCAGCCGGTTTGTGCGGCGCCGCGGTTGGTCGCCGCCCTCGCGCCCCTACCCTTACCGGACGAGGCCTCACCACCGGGCTTGCCCACCAAAACTCCTTGAGCGACCAACGCATCCGCCTTCATTTGCAGAAGCGGCGTCACGAGTTCAACCACGTCACCCGGGTTGGCGTAGTGCACGGCAACCAGGGCCGTTTCAAACACGGGGACCGCGACCGAAACGCTCAATACCTCGATCATCTCTTCGATTTCTTGGAAGTCCGACTGCGCGGCGATGACCAGGATGCGGTGAACCTCGGGTTGCGCCACAATCTGCGGACCGCTCACGGACGAATCATCCCGTTTGCGCACGCGATGCTTCCCGGAAATCAAAAACGCCTTGAGTTGATCGGCGATTTCCTCAACGTTGGCCGAAGGCGCAAAATCACTATAAATGCGCATTTCTTTGGCATCGTGCTCGACGTCGAACTTGTGAACCAACTCCTCGATTTCCGCCATTTTCTCTTCCGTAGCGCGCACCACCAGTCGGTTGCCGATGGGAACGACCGTTACTTCCGGTGTCGCCATCGAGGCATTGTTGATGCCCTTGCCTCGAACAGGCTTGGTGGTTCCTTTTGCCGGAGCTATCACCAGGGCTTCTACGGCGCTGACCACCACGGACGGGTCAACATGGATGATTTCAAACGTACGTTGGATGAGCACCTTTTCGACATCCACGATCTCGGCTACTTGCTTGAGCTGCTCGATCTGCTCTAGCGACGGCCCGAACACGATCACGGCATCGTCGGTCGTATCAAACCGAACCTTCGCGGCTCCGCCGCGCTTTACACCCTCCGTGGCGCCGACCACGTGCTGCAGTTTGGCAGACAACTCATCAGGCGTCAGATGCAGGGCGGGAATCGTGATAAAGTCCGGGGCCTCCTCCTCGACTTGCGACTCAACGTCGCTGATCAGCCCCAAGTAGATATCCCATTCCGCATCTGTGCATAGCACGAACAAACGCTTGTTCTCGTCGTCTGGGGTAAACTTGCCGGCCGAGCCCGCAGAACCGCCGCGTGATCCGCCACGCTTGGGCTTGTTGCGTTTGATGCCGCCCACGGCCTTACCGGCCGAAGCCGCCGCGTCATACTGGGCCAGGATCGTGACCACAAAGGAAGGAAGCCGTCTGGTCATTTTGATCACGTGCAGCGAGATTTGGCTCTCCGCCTGATCCAGCGCCTCAATGATCCCTTGAACCTTTTCCAAATCGCGGGCGGCCCCCGAAAACCAGACCCCGCTGCCCGAAGGATCGGGAACCAGACTGAATCGCGCCGGCACCTTCGCCCCTTCGCCTACGGGCGTCAGAATCTCTACCACGGCGGTCACCAAGACCGTCGGATCACTATGCGACAGGGCCAGGAACGTGGGTGGCGTGTCCATGTCGTTGTCGAAATCCGCAACGAGCCGGCGTACCGTTTCCACCGTCTCCTTTGGACCGATCACAATCAGCGCCGTGCCCGACGGATGCGCGATCAGCGTCGTTTCGTCCACCTGCGCCGAGGCCGCACCGATCGACTTGCCGCCCCGCTTGGCCCTCTTGGGCCGCGCGCCGGTCTTGCGAGGCTTGGGGGTGGCGTCGCCTCCGCCCGATTGCGACGCCTCAATGATCTGCTCGAGAATGGGGATCATGTCCTCGGCCTTGACGAATTCAAGCGGAATCACCACCGGCTCAAAATGCTTGGTCGTATCGACATCGATCAACGGCAAGAGCATCTTGATCTCGTCGATCTTGTCTTGCATCGCGCGGACAATCAGCACACGCTGCACGTCACTGGGCACAACACTCAAGGGCGGCTCAGGCATCCCGTCCAAGACGCCTCCATCGCGCCCAGGGGTTCGGCGCTTCGGCACACCGCGCGTTTTTGCCTTGGAGGTGCTATTGCTAAGATTCATGAGAGACTGAATGTCAACCCATGCCTGCGTCGGCAGAATGTGTTCCACCGGAATCACGGCCAACGGACGGATGTCGCTGCTCGAAGCGCCCCCCGGCGTGAAGATTTCAATGAGCTGTAGGTACTTCTCTATGTCCTTGACCAACGCGAAGATCGTAATGGCGTTGCGATTGTCCAGCGGCGCGATGCGAACGTAATCCGGCACGAAATGCCGAATGTCGTTCAACGCCGAGATCGATCCCGTCGGCGTATAGATCACCATCACAATCTCATAGTCGGGCAATTGCGCGGCCCGATAGGCCTCCACCGACTCGTAAATCTGCTCCGGTCCCAGCTTCCGGTAGTAATCGTTGACGTTGATCACTTCGAGATGGGTCGGCTTTTGAACCAACCAGTAGTGCTCGAGCGCCTTGTATTCAAAGAGAATCTCACGAACGCGCCGCAGCAAGGCATCAAACGTCAACTCCTCCTCAGTGACAAAAGTGACTTTCCCATCCTTGGGCGCCTCGCCCAGAATCGCCAGCCCCGTCTGGCGGTTGAGCCCAGCAAGCAACTGCTCATAGGTGCCGCCCTTGATGCTGAACGAATACAAACGATCCGCCGCGGGAACCACGTCCTCGGTCGGAGGCATGTCGATGGACGTCGTCGGTCCGCCCGGCCCCCCGGACGGTCGATTGGCCGCACCGCGCTTGGGAGGAGCTCCTGGTGTCGTTCTAGCGGCCCCCTTCCGTGCAGCGGATCCGGGCCGCGGCGTCGCATCCGCGCGCCGTGGTCGAGCTGGCGACCCTACGTTGCCTCGATTGCGACGCGCACCGGTTTGACCCGCAGGAGCCGGCCCCTTGCCCTGTTCCATCATCTCGTCGATCTGCCGCTGTACATCCGGCGGAATCTCGACCTTCTTGCCGTCCCCCGTCTTGGCGGGCGGCGTTGAAGGCTTGGCACCCGTCCTCGCCTTGCGACCGCGGGACGGCCGACCCTTGGGGCTCTTCGCCGGTTTCGCCTGATCCGGCGCGCCCACCGCACTGTGGTACCCGGAAAACCCAACCAAGAGCATGCCCAGCACAGCTAGCCGTATTCCGGCGCTTGTCGAAACAAGACTGCGACCCCCAAGGCGCGCTACCCGCCCACGACGAAACATGGCGCGCGCAGCGATGGATTGCGAAGACACCGATTGGAACGAACCCAATTGCGAAGATACGGTTTGC